>JBILQT010000390.1:0-5968 GCA_044373065.1 Sandaracinaceae bacterium | reverse complement strand
CGGCAACGCCTTTCACCGCGTTGTGTTCAATGGCCGTAGCTCGGAAGGTCACGCCTCGGTCTCAGGTGCAGAGCCCGGCAATACGCGCGACGCGTACTACTGCCTCTCGTTCAGCCGCGACCTCTCCGACCGCGCCGCGCTCGATGCGATGACCTGCGCATCTGTCTTCTTCAGCAACAAGGGTCGCTATCTCACGGAGAGTGACTTCCGCACTGGATACGGTGAGCCCTGGGAGGAAGGCGCCACCGCGCGCATGCGGCCTCTCTCGCTCACCTCGCTCTATCCACCACGCCGCGACATCGCTGTCTGCGAGGGCATCTGCGGCGATGCCCCTGAGGTCGCCCGGTACACACGTGATGCACTTGCCGTCATGCCCGATCTGGACTCGGTCAGCATGGCCACACCGACCGGCGCGATCGACGAGTTGATCGACTTCGCGATCCCGCGTGCCTGGCCCGACGGCAACTACGTCGTGCGCATCGAGGTGAATGTCGAAGGCGACTACGCGCCCGGCTGGGACGACACCGCGCGACCCACACCGCATGGCCCTTCCGGCTCCTGGGATAGCTGGGCCGAGAGCTACGGATACGCCTACCGCGGGCAGCCTTCTGTCCTCTACGAGATCCCCGTGCGCATCGATGCCGCGGGCACCTTGGCCACCACGCGCGCGCCCGTTGGCTACGGCGACATTCACGGCGCAACAGGCAACGTCACACCGATCGACGCAACGATTGTCGATGACCCAAGCGGTGCCTCTGGAAGCGGTGCAGACCGCCTCATCGCGAATGCGAGCGGCATCCGCGCGAGCGTCACCGTGCCCGAGTCTGACCCTTGCGCACGCCCCGATGCGCCGCCCGAGTGCGGCGTGGAGTGCGGCCCCTCGCAGGCCTGCGGAGTCGGTCTTGCGTGCTCACCCGAGGGCTCCTGCGTGGCCGAGTGCGTGATCGCCTACGACTTCCCCGCGCCCACCGAGGTCACGCTCTCGCCCTACCACGAGACACGCCATCAACATCAATGGGGCGAGCTCACCTTCGCCGTGCCCGCGCTTGCACGTTCGCTTCGCGGCTTCGAGGTTCGCATCGGCACGCAGCCGATCACCGATGAGACCTCGTTCTTCGCCGCGCGCCCCGCGCGTGCCGCGAGCATCGATGACATCGCGCTCACCGTCCCCGCCACGCAGGAAGACGGCTCACCGCTTGAAGCGGGCGACATCGTCAGCGTGAACTTCGGCGGCCTCAACCCCGAGACGCACTACTGGCTCGGCATCCGTGTGCGCGATGCATGCGGCCGCGCAGGCGAGATTGCAGTCGCAGAGTTCGAGACGACCGAGGTGCACTTCACCACCGTCTCGCCGTGCTTCGTGGCAACCGCCGCGTACGGCTCTCCACTCGATGCGCGCATCGGTGTCTTGCGACGCTTCCGTGATCGGCAGCTCGAGAACAACGCGCTCGGACGCAGCCTCGTCGATGCCTACGAGACCTTCGGCCCCGTCCTCGCCGATCAGATCCGCGAGAGCGAAGACGCGCGTGCACTCGTGCGCGCCATGCTCACCCCGGTCATCGCGATGCTTGAAGCGACGAACTGAATCGAGGTTCGAGTTCGTTGTTGCGCCCGCAGTCGATATGATTTTGATACGACAGAATCATTCACGCTGACATCCACAGCGAAGCTCAAGCGGCGCGCATGCGCTCTCGCAACTCCCGCACGTTCGAGGCGAGCACCGAGGCCTTGACTGGAGCACTGCAGGCGCAGCGCGCAATGAGCGCCGAGGCCTCATCCACGTCTGCGGTGATCTGAAGGTTCGCCTTCGCACTCATCGCAAGAACGCCCGTCGTGAAGAGCGCGCGCACCATCGTCGCGCGAAAGCCACTGCCCTCGTGGACCACGACGAAGAGATCCGAGAGCAGAAACCCCTGCGCTCCAATCCTGCGCAGCGCGGGCTCGGGAACCACTGCGCGCTCGGCCACGATGCAGAGCGTGATGAGCTCACGCGCAAGCGACTCACGACGGAGCTTCCTGATCAGCTCAAGCAGGTCCTCGAACATCGCCATCGTCGGGATGGATTCGTCCTCCCAGACCGCCACAAGCACCTGGCCCACGGTCGCAACACCGTAGCGTCGCTCCACGCGCAACAAGTCCAGGGTCTGCGGCGTCACCTCGTTCACCGCGCCCCTCTACCGCGTAACGCCGAAGAACACGACGCGCACAAGAGACTTCCCCTACGATGCCTGCATGAGCAGCCAGGACGAAAAAGAGAAGCGCGAAGAACGTGAACGCTCGGCCCTCGCGAAGGTGAATGAGCTCGCGACCTCGCACGGTGAGCTGCAGACGGGCAAGGGCATGGTGAGTGGCGTCGTGAGCCTCTCCCTCTCGATGCTCGCTGTGCTCTCGGTGCTCGCGATGCGCTTCCCCGCGTACCTGACGACGCCCGAATTCCGCCACGTCTACGACGTCACCACGCTTCGCTATCTCCTCTTTGGCGGCATGGTCATCGCGGGCGCGCTCTCGCTCATGAACATCGTGCTCGGCCGCGTGCGCTGGCTCTCCGCATGGGCCTTTGGCTTCCTCGTCACCGCGCTCGTGCTCGGTGGCCCAGGCCAGCCCATCGCAGATTTTCCAGATCACACGCCCTACATCGGCGTCGATTTCTTCGTGCTCGATCTGCTCGGCTCAACGCTCGTCTTCGTCTTCATCGAGAAGCTCTTCGCGCTCAAAAAAGATCAGCCCGTCTTTCGCCCCGAGTGGCAGGGAGACCTCACGCACTTCTTCGTGAATCACCTCATCGTCGGCCTGACGCTGCTCATCACCAACCGCGTCGTGCACACGCTCTTTGGTTGGGCCGTCGTCCCCGGCCTTCAAGGTTTGATTCAGTCGCTGCCCTTCGTCGTGCAGCTCTTCCTCGTCATCCTCGCCGCAGACCTCGTTCAATATTGGGCGCACCGCGCCTACCACGAGGTGCCCTTCCTCTGGCGCTTCCACTCCGTGCACCACAGCGCCAAGCACATGGATTGGCTCGCCGGTTCAAGGCAGTCCGTGCTCGAGCTCGTCATCACGCGCATCGCCGTCCTCACGCCCATCTTCGTGCTCGGCTTCTCGCAGGATGTGATCGACGCCTACGTCGTCGTCGTCGGCTTCCAAGCTGTGTTCAACCACGCGAACGTCAGCGTGCGCCTCGGCCCCCTTCGCTACGTCATCGTGACGCCAAACTTCCATCACTGGCATCACTCGCAAGACAACGAAGCCATCGACAAAAACTACGCAGCCCACTTTGCCTTCCTCGATCACCTCTTCGGAACGGCCGTGCATTCCGATCGCAAATGGCCCGACCACTACGGCGTCGTCGGCGACTACGTGCCGGTTGGTTTCGTGAAGCAGCAGCTCTTCCCCTTCATCGGCTCAACGGAGGCAAAAGACGTCGCGGAGAGCGGCGATGCGCACACGAATGCGGGCAAGAAAGCGCGCGCTTCGATGGTGCCTGCGGTGCGTGAGGAGAGCGGAGCGAGCGGAGTCGGGGAGAAGTAGCGGGATGGAGCGCAAAGAATTGCTCGCGACTTGCGAGGAGATATTCGACGCGATTGACGAGCGAGATCCCACCTGGCGCGAACGTGTCGCAAGACTCGAGCAAACCTTCGGCCATAGAGACCTCGAAGCTTGGTTCTTTGGCGACCAGACCGCCGCGTACATCGCCGCCAGGCTCCTCTTCGTCGCACAGCATCAGGCGCGCACACTCGACGACTTCGACCTCGAACGCCTGGTTGCGATGGTTCGTTACAGCTTGGGCTCGGAAGCCGAGGTCGACGGCGCAGAGGATGTGCTTAAGAAGGCACTCAGGACCCCGCAGCTCGATGCGCTGTTAAGAGACTCTGAGCTCTCTCCGCGCGCCGTGGTCAGGATCGCCCAGACGGGTGCCGACATGGCCGTTCCGCTGTCCGCGGGGGCGCCGCTCGAGTCGGACGAATCAGACGACTTGTGACCTCGTCGTCCCATTGCAATCAGATCGCGAGCAAGAGCTCTCGCCCGCATCCATGAAGAACACGGACCGAGTCATCCTCTACGCAGCATCTCCCTCGCACGCGAAGCAAGCCGCGCTCGTGCTGCACAGCGTGCTCGGTCTCTCTCTCGGCGAGACGATTCGGAGAGCAAAGGTCGGCGAGCCACTCGTTCCTATTTCAATATGGGGCAATGAGCACGACGCGTCTGCTGCGCAGCTGCGGGCAATCCTTCATGCCGCTCCAGACGCCTTCGCTTTCGAGGTCATCACCCAGTCAGGCGACGGGGCCGAGACGGCCTCCGAGCGTGAGTCTTCTGAGCGCATCCTTGGCTTGCTCGAAGCGTACGAAGAGCACGCGGCGATGCTTGAGGCCTATGACGCGAAGCGAGAGGCGGCTCGGGATTCGAAGTGACCCAAGCGGGCTTGATCACACATTGAAATCATATCGAACGAGTCGCCTAAGGGTCGCGGATTCCGTCTTGCGCGCGACGCCTACCTGAACTCCCCACGCGTGCTTCGATCCGCCATCCACGCATCGAGCACCACACGCAGGCGCGGCATGTCCTCAACATCGCGAAGCGAGACCGAGCCTTTCGTTCGATGCACCACCGCAACGCTTCGCGTCTGACCGGCGTGCATGTCGTCTTCGTAGGTGACTTGCGTGACCTCGCTTCGGAGAATCCGCAGCCGCAACACGCCGCGTTGAATCAGGATTGCATCGCGCGAAATCACAACGCGGGGCGATGCCGCGAAGTGCGTCGCGAGGGGCCACGCGCAGCCGGCGATGAGCGCGGCTCCCAGCGATGCGCTCGGATAGCAATACGCTGGTCCGAGCAACACCGTCACCAAGCTGGTGAGTACAATTGCGGTGCCGTAGACCAGCAAGCCGAATCCGGCGCTCTCGGCGACCAGGACCGTGATGCGTCGTCGGATTGGAAACGTCGCGTTGGTTTCCGGCTCGGCCATGGAGAGAGAGCTTGCTCCCTACGTGGCTTGAAACAACCACGTGCGCCGAAGGCAACCCAACCGATTCAGCCAACACGAGGCCCTCACCAGTCTCCAAACGCACGCGCGTTGTCCCGCGCACAAGCGCATCCACGGGCGCGCTCCCCATCGATGTCCTGATCACATCGCACGCAACGTGAGACCTCGCTGAGGTTGTCCTGATCACATCGCGGCGAACACCCCAACTCGCAACGCATGTCCTGATCACATCGCGGCAGAGCGCGTTCCTCCAAATCGATGTCCCGATCACATCGCTTTCGTCGCCCAAACACTTTTTTGTTGTCCCGGACACAACGGATTCGAGCGCGCGCCGACAACGGGAGATGCAGACGAAAGCACCCTCCGAAAATCAGTCGCCGAGCGAGTCGCGCTCACTCCCTCATGCGCTTGAGGTTTACCGCGCGCGTCTCGACGCCATGTCGGACGAATCCCTCGGCTGGACGCGTGGCCTCGATGTTTCCGTGTGCGTCAGCATCGTGCGCGGAAGGTTCCCGACGATTCGGCTTCATCGCGAGGCCGTTCTGGCCCACTTCGGGGAGCAACGCGTGGCGCTTCTGGATGAGCTTCCGCGTCTCGCGGACGCGACGCTGGAGGCTCAGCTTGCTTGGGCTGGCTCCGCGGAGCGCATCGACTTTGCGCCGCTGCATGAGGCGCTTCGGCAAGACCACGCGATGCTCTGGGGCGACGCGCAAGCCCTCGCGAATCGGAAGCTCATCGATCGAAAGCGCCTTGCCGTGGCGCGCTCGACGCACGGCTATCAACAGACCGTGCAGAGCGTGGAGATCCTCGTGCTCATCCTGCGCGGGGCGCTTCTGCGTGGCGTGAGCACACCGCTTCGTTTGGAAGACCTCGATCGCATCCAGCAGAGCGCGCAGGAGTTCGATGCGCGCCTCTCTGTGCGGCAGCTACGCAAAGAGCGTTTTCCGGCCAAAGAGCTGCGTGAGCGCATGCTCAATTTGCTCCTGCGCGCAT
>JBILQT010000090.1:0-25522 GCA_044373065.1 Sandaracinaceae bacterium | reverse complement strand
GCAGCCTCATCGGCGCGCTCCTCTGCACGTCGCGCAATGAACACCGAGCCAACGCCACCGGCACCAAGCGCGCGCAGCACATAGAAGCCTCCCAGCATGCGGCTCGGCGGAAGCCACGGCGGAAGCCCTCGATCACGACGCGAGACGAGCGCGACCGGCCCGGCATTCTCGCGTCGCGCAGCCACATGCGGGAGCTGAAGCGTCTGTGTGAGCACCAGCGCGATCACGTCCGCGATGTGCAGCGGAAGCTCAGCGCGCAGCGTCGGCAGCGCATCCTCCATCGCCTCCGCGTAGTTGCCCTCCTGACCACGCAGCACGCCCAGCGCAGCGAGGTCGATGACGCGGAGCACAAGGCCCGCCGCCGGGCTCTCATCCGAGCGCGAATAGCCCAGACGCCGCATCGCGCCGTTGCACAGACGCGCGAGTAAATCGCAGGCATCCGCGAGCTGTTGAAGGCGTGAGCGCGCATCGCTCGCACCGTCGTCCAGCTCGCCGACAATCTCCGCAAGCGAGCCCGCATTGGCGATGTCATCGAGCGAGGAGGCGAGCTGCAGCAGTGCGCTTCGAAGCGCCTCCACACGCGGCCCTGCAGCGGGCGGCAAGTAGCGAATCAGCGAGCGAAGCGCCTCGAGCGAGGCCTTCATGCGCGCGCCTGTCACGCGCCCTGTGCGCTGCGAGCGCTCGACCAAGCTCGCGTAGGCACGGAAGAGATTCTCCGTCTCGGGCATCATCGATGCCTCGGCGAAGGTCGTCAGATCATGCTCGGAGTGCAGGTGCGTGACGACCGCGATGAAGACATCGGAGAGCTCGGCCACGTCGTCGCGCAAGAGCGCTTCGCAGGCGCGCGCCGCCGTCGCGTGAACGATGCGACGCAGTGGCGAAGGCACATCATCGCGCGCACGCGTCAGGAGCAAGCGCACGCATCGCAGCTTGCGATCGCGCCCCTCGCTCGTGCGCTCGTCGATCGCCGTGGTGTCCGCATCCACCAGGTGAAGCAGCACGCGCAGCCGATAGATGCGCAGCGTGCGATGCGGAACATTCGCATTCATCACGCAGGCCGCCTCGCGCGTGAGCAGCACATCGTGCAGCCGCGAGACCAGCGCCGAGAGCGAGCCCGCCATGCGTGAGCGCGTCTTCTGCGGATCATCCTTCGCGTTGTCGCGCACGCCGAGCATCAGGAGATCGATCAGCGTCGAGGTCTCGAAGAGCACGGCATCAAGCTCGCGCAGCGCATCGAAGGCCTCACGACGCGACGAGGGCGTGACCTCGCGTGAATTCTCCAGCCGCTGCAGCGCGACCTCGGCCGCCGCGAGAATCTCAATCGAGCGCCCATGCGCCGTGCGCGCGTCCTGATCGAGGAAGGACTCGCGCGCGTCGGCCAGCAGATCGAGAAGGCTTATCTCGCCCGTCGCCGAGATCTGCACACGTCGCAGGGAACGCTCGAGCGAGACGCGAAGCGCATCGTGCCCGTCGTCCACACCCGGCATGCCGACGATGTCCGGCTCATCGAGACGCTCCAGGGCGAGCTCTGCCGTCCACTCCGCAATCTCGTCACCGATGCGCTCATCGCGGATGGAGATGAGCGACTCCACCGCATCGATGTTGCCCGCATGCACAAGCTTCTTGAGGAGACGCTCGGCCGCCTGCGGCTCCGACTCCATCGGCCGTGCGAGGCCAAGAATCATCGAGGCTGCGATGCCCCGATCCTTCTCGAAGATCGGGCTCTCCAGCAGCTCCTCGCAGCGACGCTCGCCCCGCTCCGGCTCCACCGAGATGCTCGACGCCAGCGAGGTCGCAGCACGCCGCCACTCGGTCGGCGTCTGTGTGGCCTTGAGCCCCGCCGCAATCTCCTCATCGAAGCGCGGAATGATGTCCGCAAGAAGCCCGCGCGCGGAGGCCACGTGACGCCAGACAAGCGGCTCACGGTCATGGAGAAGGCGCGCCCAAGCCGCGCTCACCGAGGCGCGCTCAAACACCTGCAGCGGGCTCTCATCACCCATCGCCACGCGACGCACGACCTCACGTGCCGCGCGCTCCAAGAGGCGTGCAGCAAGACGACGCGAGGGCAGCGAGCCCTGCGAGGGGTTCGAGAGCCACTCGCCCTCCAGGTCCTTCCGCGAGATGAGCGCAAGCGCGAGCGCATCGACACCCACGCCGCTTCCGATCGGCAAATCGAGGGCAAGCGCAAGGCGCGCACGAACGCCCGCACCCGAGAGGCCGCGCTTCGATGTCAGCGCAAGCTGCGTCGCGAGCAGCACGAAGGTGTGCGCATCGCCCTCATTCAACCCCTGAAGAACAAGTCGCCCGAGCTCTCGCTTCTCATCACAGGAGGGCAGCGCATTGGCCAGCTCGTACATCGCGGCGGTCGCGTGCGCCGCCGAGAGCCAGGTCAGGTCCTTGAGCAGGCGCGATGCAAACGCGACGCGCACCGACTCCTTCAGCGCGCTCGGCTCCAGCCCCTCCAGCGGTGCCGGACGTAGCTCGGCCGCGTGCGCAGCCAAAGTTGCGAAGCCCTGACGAAAGAGCGCCCGACGCTCTTCGAGCTCCTCGACTTTGTGAAGCCGCGCAAGGGCTCCCAATCGTTCGCCGGTTGCACTCATGAAGCGCCGCCAGCCTATCAAAAAAGGCGGGCACTTCGTTGGTCGAAATCGCGGCTAGGTCAGCGAGGTGTCGTCATCCACTTCGATGCCAGCCATGCGCAGAAGGCGAAGCGCGTTCGAAGTCCGGACGACACCATCACGCAGGATGTAGTCGAACTTCATCTCGCCATTCTCAAACACGTCGGTGAAGTGCACGTTCTTCACACGCATGCCGGAGGGGTCGTGCGCGAGCTCATCCTCAAGCTCGGAGAGCGCAATGTCATGCGTCGCGACCAGGCCCATGGCGTGTCGTGCGAGCAGGTGGAGAAGGACTGCGCGCGCCCCCACATGCCGCGCTTTCGCATTCGTCCCGCGAAGCAGCTCATCCAGCAGGACCAAGAGCGGCGGCTCGGATTCGGCATCCGTGACGACGATGCGCAGGCGCGCCAACTCGGCTTGGAAGTAGCTCGCACCGCGCTGCAGCGAATCGGCCACGCGCATGCTCGCGCGCAGGCGAACGCGGGGCACCGAGAAGGCGTTGGCTGTGACGACACCCCCCGCAAGTGCGAGCACGGTGTTGAGCCCGACGGCCCGCAGCAGCGTGCTCTTGCCCGCCATATTCGAGCCCGTGATCAGCAGCGCCTGCGAGGGGCCGTCGATGCGCACATCGTTCGGGATGCGTGCGCCTGGAGCGATCAGCGGATGCCGCAAGCCCTCCGCGATGAAGGCGCTGCCCGGTGCGCCAATGCGCGGTGTCGTCGCATCGCGATCCTGATGTGCGAGCGTGGCGAGCGAGGAGAGTGCTTCGATCTCACCCACCGCGTTGAACCACGACTCACAATGCTTCCCGGCGCGCTGACCCCACTGCTCCACGTTGCGAAGGACGTTGAGATCCCAGAGCAAGAGCGGGTTCAGGATGAAGTGCGCAAGGCCCTGCGAGCGCAGCTCAAAGAAGCCGGCCCACATCTCCAGGCTGCGCAGCTCCTTGGTCGCGGTGCTGCCATCCACATTCAACATCGCCTTGAGCGCGATGAGCCGCGGAGACTTCGGCGTGGACTTCTCCACGACCTCAAAGAGCGCGCGGTACGACTCCACAAAGCGCAGGCGTGAGACGACGAGCGAGTGCGCATGACGCACTGCCGGCTCTGCTCGTGCAGCCAGCAACCACTGGAGCACGAAGGTGGGTACCCACATGTACTTGGGAATGAGCCAGCCCGAGAGCACGACGAGTGTGATCGTGATGAGCGGAAGAATGACCGCAGCCCAGCGCATCCAAGGCGTCTTGAGCACGACAGGCTCGGCGCGAACGAACTCAAGAAAGCGCGCGCCATCCAGCACGGCTTCGCCTGTGTCGAGCACCGCGCCTTCAAGGTCTGCGCGATACGCCACGTTCGGCGCGAGCTCCTTCACCGACTCCGCGCGCGCCTCGATCTCCGACTCGGTCGCCGGCGCGAGAAGCCAGCTTGCCAGGATGCGACGGCCCGCCTCGGTATGCGCCACCGAGAGCCGCGCAAAGAGCGAACTCGGGCCGACAACATCGAGGTCACCCGCGTAGGGATGATCGATGGGCGCCAACCCATCCCCGCCATCGAGCCCCTCAAGCTTGCCCTCGATGCGCTGCAGATGAAGCTCGTGAATCTTCGCGCGCATCAGCGACGCATCGCGCGCGCGCAGCACACGTCCGTGCTGCACGTAGGACACGATCAGCAGAACAAGGGAGAGCACGCCCGCTCCCACCATGAAGTAGTCCGAGTTCGACGCCGTCATTCTCGCGTTCCACGCGCCAGAGCCCGTGAGCACAACGAACGCGCCGAAGAGAATCAGGTTCGCAATCGAGAAGCGGCCGGCGATGGCCTCTTTCTGCTCGGCGATGGCGCGATGACGCGCGCGGTGTTGCTCGTGTTCCTCGCGCGGCGTCATCGGCTTCCCTTCTCAGGTCTTCGAGGGAGGGACGTAACCCTCGGGCTGCGCGCCGCCATCACCGAAGAGATAGGCCTCGCACTGCTTGAGGAGGAACTCGGTTCCAGACTTGGACGAGACGTCCACGCGGTACTCGTTCACGAGCATCGTCGAGTGTCCGACCCAGGCCTTCCACGCCTCCTTCGAGATGTTCTCGAAGATGCGTTTGCCGAGTTCGTTCGGGTAGGGCTGACGGTCGAGGCCTTCAGCTTCCTTGTTGAGTTTTGCGCACTGAACCATTCGCGGCATGGTGTTCTCCTGGCCGGGCTTCTAGCGCGCTTTGGCTCACTGCGGGGGCTCACTCTTCTTGTGCGACCCGCATTCGGGCCTCGCGTGTGCGCCCATCCGGCACGTGATCGGAGCGCTTGAGTCGATCGCGCAGTGTGGTGCGGGCCACACCCAACGCGCGTGCTGCCGCAGCCACCGAGCCGTGTCGCTCCACGAGCGCGCTTGCGCCGTGAAAAGAGACGTCGGTCAGTGCATCCGTCCCCGCGATGCTCTTGAGCGCACGCACCACATCCGCGCGCTGAATCACGCCCGCACTCTCGGATGCGGCGGAGACAATCACATTGCGAAGCTCACGCGCGTTGCCCGGCCATCGGTAGGCGAGCAGCGCCTCGATCGCATCGCTTGAGATCGAACCGCGTCCGTTCTGTTGCGCCTCTTGCTCCAGGAAGTGAAGCGCGAGCGCGCGCACATCTTCGGGCCTGTCTGCGAGCGGGGGGACCTCCACCTTGAGCTGCACGAGGCGGTAGTAGAGGTCTGCGCGAAACATCCCTTTGGCAACGAGCGCGCGCAGATCACGGTGGGTGGCGCAGACGAGTCGCACATCGAGCTTCACAGCCGATTCGCTGCCGATGCGCCGCACCTCCCAGTTCTCAAGGACGCGCAGCAGACGCGCTTGTACGCCCACCGCAAGCTCGCCTATCTCATCGAGAAAGAGCGTCCCTCCGGTGGCTTGCTCGAACACGCCGCGCCGCGTCTGTGCGGCTCCGGTGAAGGCACCTTTCTCGTATCCAAAGAGCTCAGCCTCGACGAGGTCACGCGGAATGGCAGCCGCGTTGATCGCGACGAAAGGCCCCTGTGCACGCTGACTTCGCGTGTGCAGTGCGCGTGCGAGTCCCTCTTTGCCAGCACCACTTGGGCCCGTAACAAGGACGGGCGCGGCCAGCTTCGCAAAGCGCTCAATCTGCCCGAGGATCTCGATCATCTGCGGCGACGCAGCGACGATGCCGTGGCTCCGCACATCGCCTTTGCGGCCCTGTTCGACGACAAAGATCTCGGTGCGCCCGACACGGATGCGTGAGCCAGGACCGATGCGTCCAAGGTTCATGCGAACGCCGTCGACGAAGGTGCCGTTGCGACTTCCAAGGTCGCGCAGCCAAGTGCCTGCAGGCGTCGTCTCGAAGCGGCAATGTGTGGTGCTGACGGTGCGATCGAAGAGCACAAGATCCGCGCCCGGCCCGCAGCCCACCGTGACAGGGCGTCCCCGTAGCCTCATGCGCCTCGCCTCCGACGAGCGCCCCACGACGATCTCGAGATCCGCTTCATCCGACACGATCGAGATGGGCTCCGTACGCTGCTCCAGTTCCTCATGCTCAAGCTCGGGTGCCCGCGCGATCGAATGACGCGTCCCGATGGGAATCTCCATGTCCCCCGCGAGCCGTATCGGAGGCGCGTCCGAGTCCAGGAAGATGACTTCGAGTAGCCCGTCGTCATCGCGACGAACAAGGCAGTGTCGTTCCGCGATCAACGCGTCGTGCACGACCACATCACATTGCGCGCCGCTGCCCACTTCAAGGCTTCGGTCGCGAACCGGGAAGAGGCGCAGAGGCTCGCCTCGGTACGAGAGAAGAATGGCTTCCATGTCGCGCTTATCGCGACGGGGCCGCGAGTGTTTCTTCAAAAGTGCGAAGAGACGTCAATGAGCGTTCGGATCGATGCCGTCCGAGGCCATCGCAGCCGCATCGGCCACATGCGTCTGCGTGCCCGGAGGATGCACAAACCAGTCGCCCGCATTGGGCGCATCTGGCTCGTCACGCACCTTCACCACGGTGAACATGCCGCCCATTTCGATGGTGCCAAATGGGCCCGGGCCTCCACGCATCGGCACGCTGTTCGGAGGGATGCGCATCTGCATGTCGGCCATGCCGCCCATGCCCTCCGCGCCCATCGTCATGTAGCCCGGAACAAGGCTCCGCATGCGCCGATCGACCTGCGCCATGTTCGCGCCGATGAGCAAAGGGAGGCCGTGCCCCATCTGCGACATCACGTGGTGCGTCATGTGGCAGTGCATTGCCCAATCACCCGGCTCAGTGGCCACAAACTCGATCGTCCGCGTGGCGCCGACGGGCACAAGGCAGGTCGTCTCAGGACGACGCGCAGACACGGGTGTTGGGCCGCCATCGGTGGCGACCTCCTCGAAGAAGAGACCGTGGATATGGATCGGGTGGTGATCCATCGGCCCGAGGTTGCCGAGCCGAATGCGAACGCGCTCCCCCGTGCCCACGATGAGCGGCTCGGTCGCGGGGAAAATCTTGCCGTTGAAGGTCAGGATGTTGAAGTCCGCCATCGAGTTCGCGTCGGGCCTGCTCGTGCCCACATCGACCTTCCACTCATGCGACATCAGGACAAAGTCGCGCTGCACTTGGGGCCCAACCGGACGACGTGGGTGCACCACAAACATGCCCACGCAGCCGAGCGCAATCTGGGTCATCTCGTCGTAGTGCGAGTGGTACATGAACGTGCCCGACTGCCGCAGTTCGAACTCGTAGACCCAGGTTTCACCGGGCGGAATTGGTCGCTGCGTCAAGGCGGAGACACCGTCCATCCCATTCGGAACGATGAGCCCGTGCCAGTGCACCGTCGTCGGCTCGGGCAGGCGGTTGGTGACGTAGATGCGGAGCCGCTCGCCTTCGACCGCTTCGATCGTGGGCCCCGGCGTCGAGCCGTTGTAACCCCACGCACGCACACGGAGGCCCGGCGCAAACTCGTGCTCAAACTCCGAGGCGATCAGGTGTCCAACCCTCACGCCATTCACCTCGCGCAGCGGCAGCGAGCGCCCATTCGGCGTCAGCACACCGCGCTGCCCTGAGCCACCGATGAGCCCGGGTCGTGCACGTGGAGGCAGAGGGGCAGCAGGCGCTTCTTGGGCTTGTGCGAGCGTGCGTTCCGCATTCGCCAGAAGGGCCACGGTCGCGACCGACCCTGAGCGCATGAACGTTCGACGATCCATCAGTGAGCCCCTTCGCTTGTTGTAGACGATGCGCTCTGCGCGACGCCTCCCACACGCACGTGATGCCCTGCGAGCAGGGCCTCCATCCCGGCCAATGCACACGCGTATTCACGCCGCGTTCGCACGGCATCGACCTCGCGCATCTGCCTCTCTCGCAGCGCACTCAGGAGGCTGAAGATCGACACCTGCATCGCGTTGTATTGGAGCAGCGTCTCGTCGAGCACATGCCTTCGTGCAGGCAAGATCACCTGCTCGTATTGCCGCACACGAGACCCGGCCGACAGCACCCGCGCTCGTGTTTCTCGCGCCTGCGAGCGCACATCGATGGCCATCCCCACGTAGCGTTCAAAGGCTGCGTCGAGCGTGTGCTCGTAGGCTGCAACTTCCGCATCGCCTCGATCGAAGAGGGGCAAGCGGACGGCAAGCCCGCCGCCAATCTGCGTGTCCGCGGAGGAGCCGCCCACGAGCATATGCACATCCACAAGCACTTCAGGAAGCATGCCTTCCACGCGTGCAAGACCTGCCCTCCGCGCCGCACCCAGCATCTGCGCACGCAACGCACGAAGCTCCAAGCTCGCCTCGATCGCACGCCGCTCAATTCCCTCCACATCGGCCTCTTCGCTCGGCGCATTGGGGAGCGTGCCTGCAAGGGTCCACGTCGTTTCTTCGCCGTGCAGGCCGAGCAGGCGCTGCATGTGTTCACGCGCAAGCACGAGCTCAAGCTCAGCCTCCGCGACACGTACGCGCTCCTCCTCGTAGGCCGCGTCGCGTGCTGCAACGTCGAGCGCGCGCATGTTGCCCGCCTCCTGCAACGCATGCGCTGCCTCGCGTGCCGCGCCGAGCGCCTCAAGCGAACGCTGCGTGATGCGGAGAATCTCCGCGGCCATCTGCAAATCGTAGAACCCAACGCGCACGCGATAGCCGAGGTCGATCACTGCACCGGCGACCTCCAAGCGCGCGCGATCAAGGTCAGCGCTCGCGGCCTCAGAGCGCAACGGCGCGAGCAGGAGCCCTGCGATGTTCCACTCGACCCGAAGCTCCACACTCGTCTGCCGCTCGGGCTGGAGTTCCGCTTCGAGAAGCGGATTCGGAAGCATGCTGGCTCCGAGCAAGCGCGCGCGTGCGATCCCAAGCTCACGAAGCTGCGCACGAAGCTCGCGGTTGTTGAGAAGTGCAATGCGCACAGCCGTGTTGTCATCCACAGGCTCCGCAAGGAGCGGGGCAACTTCGTCGGGCGAGGCATCGTCGACGGGTTGATCCACCTCGGCGAGCTCCGCGCTCACGGAAGCAAGCTCGCGCACGAGCGTTCTGTCTTCGCGCACACTCGTCGAGACGCAGCCCATCGACAACACGACGGGCAAGGCCATGGCCCACTCAATGCGCATGGTGTGTCTCCGTCGTGGTCGGCGGAGGTGACGTCACTGGTGCCGCGGTCGGCGTACCAAGCTCGCGCGGACGATCGTTGACCGTGCTCTCAGGGGCTTCCAGTGAAGCTGCCGAGCGCGTGGAAAAGTGATTCGGAGCGGAGACGCAGCCGAGCGCCGAGGCGATCAGGAGCGTGACCAGAATGGGCAGGCGCATCGTCGCAGCATGGGCTTCGCCTGGCTCCATGTGACGGAAACGAAGCGGCCGGTGCAGCTTTCGCCGACCGGCCGGTTCTAGAGCGGGACAAGAGATTCGAACTCTCGACTTCAACCTTGGCAAGGTTGCACTCTACCGCTGAGTTAGTCCCGCGAAGAGGCGCCACTTTTAGACGCGGTTCCGAGAACTGTCAAGCGCGTCGTGAAAAAGCTTCCGCGCACGGAGATTTTCATCGCTCGGCGCTACGCTCCCGCTCCATGTCGACCGAAAACATCCTGGTTGCGGCGAGTCGGAACACGTTCGCTCTCCCCTTTGACCGCATTGAAGCCGAGCATGTCGAGCCTGCGATTCGCATGCTGCTCACCGAAGCGAAGGGCGAGGTGGATCGCATCGCGGCGGAGTCGACCGAGCCCACGTACGCCTCGCTCCTTCATGCGCTCGACCAGGCCCTCGAGCCGCTCTCCCGCGCGCTTGGGATGGTTGGCCATCTGGAGAGCGTTGCGACCACGCCCGCGCTGCGTGAGGTCTACTCGCGGCTCAAGCCCGAGGTGAGTGCGTTCTTCGCATCGATCCCGCTTCACGCGGGCTTGTGGCAGCGCTTGCTGGCCTTCTCCAAGACGCCTGAGGCCACTGCGTTGGACCCAGTGCGCAAGCGTCATCTCGACAAGACGATCGATGATTTTCGTCGTCACGGCGCAGAGCTCGACGCGGCGGGAAAGACGCGCCTTGAGGCGATCGATCGCAAGCTCTCCGAGGTCACGACGCGCTTCTCGCAGAACGTGCTCGATGCGACAAACGCCTTCTCGCTGACAGTGGAAGACGAGGCGCAGTTCGCGGGTCTGCCGCCCTCCGCGCTTGCGCAAGCGAAGCAGTCAGCTGAGCAAAAGGGACAAGCTGGATATCGCTTCACGCTTCAGGGCCCGAGCCTGATGGCCGTGCTCACGTACCTTGAAGATGCGTCCATTCGTGAGCGCGTTTGGCGCGCGTACAACACGCGTGCGGCGAAGGAGAACGGCGCGCTCATCGTAGAGATTCTCGCGCTGCGCCATGAGAAGGCGCGCCTTCTGGGGCAGGCCGATTTCTCCGACTTGGTGCTCGCCGATCGCATGGCCAAGACGGGCGAGGCTGCGCTTCGCTTCGTGCGTGATTTGGCCTCGCGCACGCGCGCCGCGTTCGAGCGCGAGACGGTCGAGTTGGGTGCATACAAGGCGAGCAAGACGGGCGACGGAACGCTGGCGCCATGGGACGTCGGGCTCTGGTCCGAGAAGCTCCGTCAGGAGCGCTTCGATTTCGATGACGAGGCATTGCGTCCCTACTTCTCGGCCGAGCGCGTGCTCGGAGGGCTCTTCTCGATCGCTGAGAAGCTCTATGGTTTGCGCATCACCGAGGCCGTCCTTCCGACATGGGATGCGGCCGTACGAACCTTCGCAGCCCATGACGCCAAGGGCGTGCACATCGGCTCGTTCTATGTCGACCTCTACCCGCGTGAGAACAAGCGTGGAGGAGCCTGGATGAATGGGCTCATCATGGGCGGCCCGCGTGACGACGGAGGCTTCGACCCGCACCTGGCGCTCTTCTGTTCGAACGCGACGCCTCCTGTGGATGGCCAGCCAGCACTGCTCACGCACGACGAAGTCGAGACGCTCTTTCATGAGTTTGGCCATCTCCTTCATCAGTTGCTTTCGCGCGTTGAAGTGCGCGGGTTGGCGGGGACGAACGTGGCCTGGGACTTCGTCGAGTTGCCCTCGCAGATCATGGAAAATTGGACGTGGGAGCGCGAGGCCCTCGACCTCTTTGCGCGTCACTTCGAGACGAATGAGACGATCCCTGACGAGCTCTTTCGTCGCATGAAGAGCGCGCGTGCCTACCGCGCCGCGACGATGCAGATGCGTCAACTTGGCTTCGCGCTGACCGACCTGATGCTGCACCGCGAGTACGACGCGACGAAGGATGGCGATGTGCTTGCGTACACGCGCGATGCACTGGCCTCGTGCTCTGTCACGGCGCTCCCCGAGGACTACGCGATGTTCGCGAGCTTCACGCATCTCTTCGCAAGCTCGGTCGGCTACGCGGCGGGGTACTACTCTTACAAATGGGCGGAGGTGCTCGATGCGGATGCCTTCTCGCGCTTCCAAAAAGAAGGCCTCTTCAACGGCGCAGTCGGCGCGCAATTTCGCGATCGCGTTCTCTCGCAAGGTGATTCCGCGGATGCGATGAAGCTCTATGTCGACTTCATGGGGCGTGAGCCAAGCCTCGATGCGTTGCTCTTGCGTGCGGGTCTGCTCGAAAGTGGAGCGACAGCGGCGTGACCATCCCCGTTCCGAATCGTCCCGCATATCAGCCTGGGGCAGGCCCTCCGCCTCCCGACAGTGAGGAGCAAAAGCTCCTGATTGAACTCGCGCGTGCGACCGCAGAAGTGCGCTCGGATGAGGCGCGTGCCGGCATGCGACGGAACGGTCGTGTTGGCTGCGTGATGAGCGCAGGGATGCTCGGATTGCTTGCAGCGGGTTGCGGCGCCTTGATGGCGCTTGTGATGTGCAGCGGAGGCTTCACGCAGGCGATGCTGCAGATGGGCGACAAGGTCACCGCAGACTTGCGCTACGCGTCGGAACAGCACCACGTGACCGAGTCCAATGCGCCCGCGTTGGAGGCGTTCGATGCACTGCGACGCCGCGATGCGATGACCTTCACCGCGTTCACGGTGTTCTATCAGCGGTGGGCCGATGCACGCGTCGACAACACGCTCTCGGCCGAGGAGCTTGAGCAGATGATGGTGGTGGTTCGCGACATCAACGCGCACCACGGGGACATCGACCCTGCGGTCTATCCGGAGCTGCGCTGAGCTGCGTCGATCACGGAACGCTTCCCTCGTAGAGGAACGCATCGACGCCTCCCACGAGAAGCGTCGCGCTCAGGCGACCGCACATGCCGGCCTCGTTGGGTTCAAGGTCAGCATTCAAGTTGAGCAGCGTGGTGACGGCGCTCATCAGTGCATCGGGGATCGTGAGACTGCCCGCGATTTGCTGCATTTCCGTGACCGAGATGCCGCCGCCAAGCACGCCCGTCCACGAGCCGTCTTCGCCACGCTGGAGACGAATGCGACCGCCCGTGATGTGCAGCGTGAAGCGCGCATCGAGCACTTGAACAGGGAGCGCGATGGGCCCCGGGCCGGCATCGATCACACCGTTCACGAGGGCAGCATTGGTCAGCGTGCTGAGCTCGCCATCACGCACGACGTCGAAGGTCTGACCGGGGATCACACGGCCATCGGTGCCCAAGAGCGGTGCACCTGCAACAGGCCTGACGCGGACTTCCACACAAGGGTCGTTCATCGGGTCATCGAGGTGCGCGACCTCGATGGCGAGCAAGAGTTGGCCGTTGTCGATTGCAGTCTGCAGTACGTCATCGAGGCGTAGGCCGCCCGTCTGTGACTCGACAATCGGGAGCAGTTGCGAGATGGCGTTGTCGACGCCCGCAACGCCCTCAGGCGATGTGAAGTCACGCTTGCGACAGCCCTCGCGATCCCCCGCGGTGGAGACCCGATCATCCAGGTTGAAGCCCTCGCTTGTTCCCGCGGTCTCGCGGGCAAAGGTGATCTGGCGAATGAAGATGAGCTGGCTCGCATCCGCACCGACGGGGCACGCCTCGGGGGGTGTTTGCGCGCAGCCGACGAGGCTCGTGACGGCCGCGACGGAGGCAGCGAGCCACCTGTTCAAGGTCTTCATACTTCGATGGCTCCCAGGCCCTCACGCGCGAGCGCAGGGCCAACGCCGTAGCTCGCCGATGCGACGCCGCAGGCACGCAGAAGGGAGAGCATCAGCTTGCTCGCGTTCTCGCCCGGCGCGGTGATGTGAAGCCCTTGCCTGAGCGCGCCATTCGCAGTCCCAGCAATGACGAGCGGATACTCATCGAGTGCGTGCGTGCGGCAGTAGCTGCAGTCGGTGGTGAGCAACACGGCGGAGTGATCGAGAAGCGTGCCGCTCCCCTCTTGCACCTGGCGCATGCGCTCGATGAGGTAGGCAAACTCGCCAACGATGAAGGTCACGATGCGATCGACGTTGGGTTGATCGCCGACCTCGTCATGCGTGAGTTGGTGGTGGCCCGCATCGGTGTCGAGGAAGAGCATGTTGTTCACCGATTGGCTAAACATATCGAGGAAAACGCGGGTTTGGTCGCAGGCCATGGCCATCACGAGGAGGTCGCAGATGGCGCGACTCTTCGCTGCGAGCTGAGGGCGCCCATCGATGTCTGGGAAGTCACCCGGCATCATCGGGCGCGAGCAAGCATCGAGCACAGGTGGGTCTTCTTCGAGTGCGGCGAGCTGCCTCTCAAGGTCACGGATGCTGTGCAGATGCTCCTCGAGTCGCGTGCGATCCGCAGTCCCCACGCGCGATTGAAGACGCCGCGTCTGATCACTCACGGCATCCAGAACGCTGCGCCTGAGGCCAATGCGCGGGTCCACCTCGGTCGTCTCGCCAGGCAAGCGAAAGCCTGCGCCGAAGATGCGCTCAAAGAGTGCGAGCGGGTCGGACTCAGTTGGGTTCATCAAGCGTGGGCCCGACATCGAGACGCTGTTGGTCGAGCGCTGCACGCCGACTTGGAGCGAGCGAAAGCGCGTCGTGCCTCCGACCTCTTGGGCAATGCGCTGATCGATCGTCGTCGCAACCCAGGCGCCATCCACCACATCCGAGCCGGAGAGAAGGCCCGCTGGGCCCGAGCCGTGTGGCGTGGTGTTCGACGCAAGAACGCGCATGCCGCTCACGACGGTGCAGTGTGCTTTGACCGACTCAAGCAGCGAGAGCTGCGGTGAGAGCGTCGTGAGCGGGCCACTGCCTCCCGCAGGCGTCCAGCGCGTCGGCAGGACGCCGTTGCCGAAGAAGAATGTTCCGAAGCGCGTCGGGAATCCGCCGCCTCCGGCGTAGGCCGTGCCCGTGTCGTTGAGGAAGATTTCGAGTGCGGGAAGGCCGATGGCGACCGCTGCGCCGCCGAGCATGCCGCGCAACATCGTGCGTCGGTCGAGACGTGTCTTCATGGTGCCATCTCCATCGTGCTGGGCTGCCCCTCTGCAGGCTGCGCGAACCGAAATGCATCGCTCGTCACAATCTCAAGAAGGAGCGTGCGGAAGCGATAGTCGTCCTCGTGCAGTGCGCGCGTGACCTCGTGGATCACGCCGCGCTCGCCGGGTGTCTCCTCGCGCCCGAGGGCCACGCGAAACGCATGTCGAACAAGGCAATTGGCGAGTCGAGGGTCATCGTGAAGGAAGCGCGCGAGCCCTGCCTGACCCTCCACCTGCACGCCATCCACAAGCCCGCTTGTGTCGATCGAAACGCCGTTCTCGATGGTGCGCGCACGCCCTGCAGCGTCGAAGCGCTCAAGGGCAAATCCGATGTCGTCGACCTGCCCATGGCATGCGGCGCACGAGGGCTCGGCCTGGTGCGCGATGAGCCGCTCGCGCAGTGTCCGCGCCGTCGCGGAGGGCTCGGGGACAGCGGTGCTCACGCCGACGGGCGGAGGCGGAATCTCCTCGCAGAGGAAGCGCTGACGCACGAAGAGGCCGCGCAGTGTTGGCGAGGTTGAGATGGGATGTGCGTTCGCGGAGAGGAACGCGACATGCCCGAGAAAGCCTTGGCGTCCCTCAGGCAAGGTCACCTCACCGAAGGGCTCACGCGGGGCGCGCACGTTGTAGATCGAGGCAAGACGTCGATCGACGAAGGTGGTGCGCGTGGTGAGGAAGTCGCGGACGTCGCTGTCACTCTCGAGCGTCAGATATTGAAAGAGTCGAACGCTCTCCTCGCGCGCTGCGGGGCCCAAGTCGGAGGAGGCATGCACATGCACCGTTGGGTCGAGTACGAGGTCATCGAGACGCGAGAGCGAGAGCCAATCCTCGACGAAGGCGCGCACACCATCGCGACCGCGTGGGTCATCCAAGAGGCGAATCGCTGCCGCGCGAACACCCTCTTCGGTGCTGAGCTCGCCGCGTTGTGCGGCCTCGCGCAGCGCCTCATCGGGTGGGGCATCCCAGAGGAAGAACGCGATGCGCGTCGCAAGCTCATCACCGGTGTAGGCAAGTGTCCCTGTGGGTGCGGATGCGCTGTTCTCACCGAGCTCTTCTCGGTACAGAAACGAGGGCGACTGCAGAAAGAGCGCGATGCCAAAGACGAGGCCGTCTTCGAAGCGGCCGCCAGTGGGCGCGAGGGTTTGCGCAGCGCGGATCGAGATGCTGACGGCGGCATTGAGCTCCTCCGCGGTGAGTTCCCTTCGGTAGAGCGCTTCACCAATGCGCTGAAGGGTTTCCGTCGCGCATGCCTCATCGTCCACGCGCGTCGGTGTGCACCTCACAAGGCGTGCACTGCGCTCAGCCGACATCGCCTGCGTCGCAACGGAGTACGCCGCATCGGCGGCCTGCTCGACCCCGCGAAACGAGAGCGAGGTGCTGGAGCTTCCGATGGCAATCAACGGGCCTGCTGTCGCGCTTCCTACGCGCTGATCGGGCTCAATCTGGGAGGGCGCGGGGAGGGTGATGTCATCACCGAAGACGGTGCGCAGCGAGGCGAGATACTGGCTTCGCGTGAGTCGCCGAAGCGCGCTTGTTCCGGGCTCGAATGCCAGCACGCGGTGGTCGGGAGGAGGCGGCGGAACGAATCGATCAAAGCTGCATGCACCCAGGAGAAGTGCGCTTGCAAGGACGAGGGGTCGAAGTCT
Source organism: Sandaracinaceae bacterium (assembly GCA_044373065.1). Taxonomy (GTDB): domain Bacteria; phylum Myxococcota_A; class Polyangia; order Polyangiales; family Sandaracinaceae; genus JAFLCL01. The sequence continues at coordinate 9,466 of JBILQT010000090.1, read as the reverse complement.
CATCGCGTGCCTCCAGCGAAGTGTGCGGTGCTGTGCACCGAGGTCATTCCGGTGATGATTCCGTCATCCGGATCATCGAGCAGATGCACGCGCGCAAAGGCGAGTGCGTAGGTTGCCGTGATGTCATTCACGACCTCGGCATCTGCGGTTGCGCAGGCCAGCGTCGGCACCGCAAAGCTGTTGTGGCAGGCGCCGTCCACGCTCACCCAGTCGAGCGGTACTGGAGGCGAGACACGTGCTTGCTGCGCCATGCCGTCGACACCATCGGCGGTGCCCGTCATCGAGAGCATCGGAACGCGTACGGGCATGAAGCCGTTGGCGCCAAACCAGGCGTCGTCGATCGAGCCTGCGATCGGCATGGCGGCCACGATGCGTGGGTCGCGCACGCCCTCGGCAAAGACTGCGAGCTCGGCCTCGGTGCATGTGCCCGCGGGCATACAGCGCGCGCGAATCGCATCGACATCAAAGGTTGCGCCGACGCTCGCCCAGACCGTGTGCACGCCAAAGCTATGCCCCAAGAGCACGTACTGACCCGTCACCGTGCGCGAGAGCATGTCGCTCGCAGGCAGGGCGGCGATGGCATCCACCGAGGCACTCACATCGAGCGAGCGCTCGTAGTAGTGGGCGGTGGGCCGCGGATCCATGAACTGTGTGAGCGTGCTGTCAGTGTGCGAGGGCATCACGACCACAAAGCCGTGCGATGCGAGACGCCCCAGCGTCGGCCAGCTTGCGCCCGGAAATCCACGCCAGCCGTGCGAGTGCACCACGAGCGGAAATCCATCTGCGTGCGCAGGCGCGGCGACAGGCGCGTCGACGATCACATCGCGGTCTTGGAAGGCCTCTGCGTAGCGCGGGAAGGCACCGCTTGCTGCGAGCGTCGGGTACCAGATGTGCACCGAGATGTTGCGTGGCGTCGTCTGTCCGCGCGGCGTGTAGGTGAGTGGAAACTGCCGATAGCCAACGCGAAAGGGGCCGCGCGCGGTCTCATCCCAGGTGAGCGGGTCGCCTGTCGGGCGATCAATCTGCGCGTCCGGTCGAGGCGCGTCGCTGCCTGCATCCTCTGGCGCAGCGTCTATGATTTCAATCGTATCGAAACCCGCGTCGGCAGGGACTGCGCTCGGACACCCACTGAGCAGAAGCGAGACGAGAGCGAGGTGACGCGTGCGGTCCATTCGCTAAGGGTATCCAAAGTGCAGCCCCGCGAATACGTGTTGTGGCCGTGATAAGGCCTGCCATGTCCGCAATAGGCGTTGTTCGCGCTCGAGATCTGCTTCCTCTGTTCTTCGCGGTCGCTGCGGGCCCGATGCCCGCGTCTGCGCAGGATGCGCCGATTGCGACGGAGCAGGCTTTGGATGCACGTGCGATGCACTGCGCGTCGCCGAGCAGTCCAACCGCCGCGCGTGCATGCGCAGCGCTTATGGAGGTGGACGCAGGTCATTGGCGTGAGGGCGAGGCAGCACTTGAGTCCACGCTCTCGGTGCTCGGGCCTGACCTCGACGCGCTTCGACCGGTGATGGAGCTCTCGCTCGGCACGGCAAGGCAACACCTCGGCTCGATCGAGATTGCATGTGGCCCTGTCTCGGCGACGGTGGAGGTCGATGGTGCAGTGCAGGGTGTGACGCCGCTCTTGCGGCCGGTGCGTGTGCTTCCGGGGACGCATCACGTGCGCTGCACACAGACGGACTATCGAGCCGCGGAGGTCGATGTAGAGGTCAGCGCGATGTGTGTCGCCACCGTCTCACTCACGATGCAGGTCATCGATCGACGCCCCATCCTCGAGCGCATCGGTCGCCCAGGCGAGAGCCAGCGCATCGTCGGCATCGTCTCGCTCTCACTCGGCGGCGCCTTGCTCGCCGTCGGTTTCGGGACACTCGGAGGCGCGCTCGACAATGCGCCTCCGCTTCGTGACGAGCTCTTCGATGTCTCGCGCGGGACGCTCATCGCCGGAGGCGCGGCCGTCCTTTTGGGCGTCGTGCTTACGCTGACCGCCGAGTAGCTTTCGCGCGCTTCTCGCCGCGCTTCTGTTCTTGGCTGAGCGCAAGCAAGTACTCATCAAAGTCGACCTGCATCGTGTGCCGCGCCGAGGGCACATAGCGCTCGAACATCGCGCTGCGTTCGGCTTCGATGTCCGCCTGCATGGCGCTCGCCTCCGGCAACGCGTAGCGGCCTTCGAGCATGTCCGCGACCCACTTCGACTGGGCCTCGGCGAGCGGCATGATGGCGCCGAGCGGCTGAAGCAGACCGATGAAGAACAGGTTCGCAATGTCGGGATGCACGACGCGTCGGAAGAGCGGCAAGTCGTTGTCGCGCGCGGTCACGAATGACACGTCGAAGAAGGGAAACGTGACGTGATAGCCGGTGCAGTAGACGAGCACCTCGGCCGCTTGCTCGCTTCCATCGACGAAGCGAATGCGGTCGCCCTTGAGCGATTCGATGTTCGGCTTGTAGGTGATGGCGCCGTGCGAGAGCCGGTCGAGAATGCGGGAGCTGATCGTCGGATGCGCGGATCCAAAGCGATGGTCAGGCTCTGGCAGGCCGTAGTTGCGAAGGTCGCCGATGGTCTGCTGGAGGATTGTCTCGCCGATTTTGCGACGGATGCGGAAGGGCACGCGCGGGTTGACCAAGACCGTGTCGAGGGGTCGACCGAGCCAGTATTTCGGGACGATCCAAGCACCTCGACGTGAGCACAAGGTGACGCTCTTGGCCGTGTACGAGGCCTCCACCGCGATATCCATCGCGCTATTGCCCATGCCGAGCACCACGACGTTCTTGCCCTCGAAGATGCTTGGCTCGTCGTAGGCGTGCGCGTGCATCGCGAGCCCATCGAAGTGGCCGGGGAAGGGCGGATCCGGAAAGCGCGGCTTCCAGTGATGACCATTCGCGACAGCGACGTGCGCGTAGCGTTTCGTTGTCTCGGTGCCGCTTGGAAGATGCCTTACGGTCACATCAAAGAGACCATCCTCGCGCCGCGCGACGTGCTCGACAGATGTCTCGAATTGAATGTGCTCTCGGACGCCGAAGTGATCGATGTAGCTGTCGAAGTAGGCTGCGATCTGCCGATGATTCGGGAAGTCCGGATAGGACGCGGGCATCGGGAAGTCCGCATACGCCATGCGGCCCTTGGACGTGTTGATCGAGAGGCCGCGGTAGCAGGCGCTCATCCCGTTCTTGTTTTGGTAGACCCAATTGCCGCCGACGCGGTCGCTTATCTCGAAGCAGTCGAAGGGAAGGCCGCGCTCGGTGAGCACTTTGGCGGTCGCAATGCCGGAGCTGCCTGCGCCGATGATGCATGTGCGCTGGGTGTTGTGCGGGGTGGCCATCATGCGGGAATCATCGAGCGCCCGAACGAAAACAGCCACCCCTTTCGAGGGTGGCTGTTTCGATACGATGTGAATCGTGTTGAAATATGCGCAAAATCAGAGCCCGCGTTCGATCAACTGCTTGAGGATCGTCTTGGGCGCGGCGCCCTTCTGCGTCGCGATGGCCTCGCCGGCCTTGTACATGATGAGCGTCGGGATGTTCTTCACGCCCGCCTTGGCCGCGGTGTTCGGACCATCCTCAACATCGATCTGAACGACCTTCACGCGGCCGTTGTACTCAGAGGCGAGCTGCTCGATGAAGGGCTCGATCTGCTTGCAGGGGCCGCAATACTTGCCCGTGAAGTCGACGAGAACCGGGACGGCCGACTGAAGAACTTCGCTCTCGAAGTTGAGGTCGTTCACTTGCGCGATGTGCTTGCTGACCATGTCTCACTCCTCATCGAAAAAGACGCCAAAAGACTCTTCGCGATGATGGGGATCCGGCAAGGCGGTGTCAACGCATGCGGCCCTCTGAGCCCAAGCTCTTCAACCTTCTTTACGACGGCCTTCGACCTTGTTCAGTGCGGCCAAGCGCGCGCGACGAGGTAGGCGATGCTGGTGAGCAAGGTCAGGATTGAGAGCACGCGTGGGAGCGGCCCCTGCCGTAGCGCGAAGGCGCATGCGAGCGGCGGCAGGAGCAGGCTCCACTTCTCACGTGCAGGGACCGTCGAGCGCAGGACCGTGATCGAGAGCCAGAGGTAGCTCGCGAGGGCAACACCGAAGAGGAGGATCCAGACGAGAAGGAGCGTGATGCTCACGCGTGCAGCCTAGCCCAGTCCGCGTGACGATTTGAGAAGCAACGCATCAAGGGCTGCGCACCAGCTTCGAGGTGCGGTACGACCAGGCATGCGAAGCATTCGAGTCGGACTCCTGGGATGCGGTGTCGTTGGCCAAGGCACACTGCGCTTGTTGCGCGAGCACGCACAGAGCCTTGAGCGTCGCTTGGGTGCGCCGATCGAAGTGCGCCGCGTCGTCGCGAGAGACCATGACAAACCGCGTGATCCGCTGATCCCCAAGGGCCTCGTCTCGTATGACCCGAGCAGCGTGCTCGACGACCCCGAGATCGACATCGTCGTGGAGTTGATCGGCGGCCTTGAGCCCGCAGGGACATTCGTTCGAACGGCGCTCGAGCGCGGCAAGTCGGTCGTGAGCGCGAACAAGTTTCTCCTTGCAGAGCAAGGCCACGCGCTCTTTGAGCTCGCGGAAGAACGCGGCGCAGACCTCTACTTCGAGGCCGCTGTGTGCGGTGGCATTCCGATCATCCGTGTGCTGCGCGAGGCGCTCGTCGCAGACTCGATCGTGGCCGTGCGCGGCATCGTCAATGGGACGAGCAACTTCATCCTCTCGCGCATGCAGGCCGAGAAGATCGACTACGAGGTTGCACTCCGCGCGGCGCAGGAGGCGGGCTATGCGGAGGCCGACCCCTCGCTCGATGTGAATGGCGGCGATGCCACGCATAAGCTCACAATTCTCGCGACCTTGGCCTTCGGCGCGAAGCTGCTTCCCTCGCATGTGAGCACCGAGGGCATCGAGGGGATCTCGGCACTCGATATGCGCATGGCCGAGCGATTTGGCTATGTGATCAAGCTGCTCGCAACAGCGCGTCAGCTTCCCGTGGGCACGCTGGATCTGCGCGTGCATCCCGCGTTCATCCCGACCTCGAATGTGCTCGCTTCGATCCATGGCGCGCTCAACGCCGTCTTCTTGGAGGGCGCGATGCTTGGGCCTTCGCTGCTCTCGGGCGCGGGCGCGGGCGCGATGCCAACGGCGATGAGCGTGGTCTCCGACATCGTCGATGTGGGTCGCAACACGCTGCGTGGATCCCGTGGTCGTGTGCCGCAGCGAACGGTGCGCTCGGAGTTGCTCGCGCATCGCCAAGTGCAGCCCGCGGGCATGCTCGTCTCGCCCTACTACCTGCGCTTTGGTGTGCACGACCGGCCGAATGTGATCGCGAAGATTGCGAGCGTGCTCGGCGCCTTCGATGTCGCGATTCACCAGATGATCCAGGAGGCGCGCACACCCGATGTGGGCTCGAAGATGGATGTCGTGGTCTTCACGCGGCCCACACGCGATGACGCGCTTCGCTCGGCCTTGCGTGAGATTCAGATGCTGAGCGGCATTGTGGAGACGCCGCGCGCAATCCGCGTCGAGAGCTGAACCGCGATTCACTCAATCGTGCAGGCGCCGCACCTCGACGAGGGCGAAACGTGCGCCCTCCTCGGGCTCTCCTTGGAGCGCGAGCGCAATCGTCGCGCGGCTCACGCCTTCTTCACCGCGCATTTGAAGATGCACATAGCCACGCCGGCCGGTGAGCTCGACCTCGTGCACGGTCAGCTCGCTCGATGCGAGCTCAGGAAGGGCCGCATCGATGGCCGTGCGCAGCGCGGTGTCATCGCCCTCGATCCAATCGCGCTGCCCGTCAGCCACAATCGCGATGGATTCATCGCCCGCCCAATGCATGAGTTCATCGACACGCGCCTCCCCGTGCGAAGCGGCAAGCCGCGCATCCAGACCTTCAAGACGCTCCGCATCCGTCTCGACGAGGGCGTCGGCGACATAGACCACGCCGAAGACGACGCTCAGCGCGGTGACCACGTAGACGGCAATCCGTGAGTGATTCATGCACCTGCCTCAGCAGGCTGCGTGCCATCCGCGTTCGCACGAAATGCCCGGGAAAATGGGCGAATCGGAGAGGTGCGGTTGCCAAGTTGGCAAAGGCTCTCGGGGAGAATGCGTCACGATGACGAACGCCGGGGATGAACTTGCGAGGTCGCAAGGAGGCTTGCGAGGTCGCAAGGAGGCTTGCGAGGTCGCAGGGCTATGCCGCACCGCGTCTCATCTCATCGCTGCGTCGTGCATCGTCCCGCGCCCTCGTGTTAGAGGGCGGCGATGACCGAGAGCCACCACGAGAGCCAGCCAGCGAACTACCCGCGCGCGTCACATACCGAGCCGCTTTCGAGCGAGCAGCTTCTCCAGATGCATGACCTGATGGTCGAGGGGCGCGTGCTTGAAGAGCGCTTGATCCGCATGCAGCGCGGTGGTGAGGGCTATTTCTGGATCGGCGGCCCGGGTGAAGAGGCGTTCAACACGGCGCTCGGCTTGCTCGTGAAGAAGGGCGAGGGCCTCGATCACGATTACCTGCATCTGCACTACCGATCGAGCGGCACCTTGCTCGCGATGGGCGCAGACCCGATCGATGCGCTTCGCCAGATGCGCAACACCGTGACGGACCCTTACTCGCGCGGTCGCAACTTCGTTGGTCACTATTCGCGTCGCGCATGGAACGTCGCGCCGATCACGAGCCCGATCGAGATTCAATATGCGATGGGCATCGGCACTGCGATTGCGCAGAAGCGCGCGCGTCCCAGCAACGGCGGGCCCGGCGACGGAATCACCATCGTGCAGGGTGGCGATGCAGGCACGGCCGAGGGCGATTTCGCGAGCTGCCTTGTCTGGGCTGCGCGTCCGGGCTTTGAGCTTCCGATGCTCATCATCGTGACGAACAACGGCTGGGGCATCTCGACGCCGGGCAACGAGCAACAAGGCGGAGAGCACATCGCGGATCGCGGCCGTGCGCTCGGCATGAAGACGATGGTCATCGACGGAAACGAAGCGGAGAGTGCCTACCGCGGCATCGAGCAGGCGATGCATTACGTGCGCACCGAGCGTAAGCCGCTCGTGCTCGAAGCGTATGTGTCGCGGCTCTACGGCCACTCGAGCTCGTCAGGCTCGAACTACGTCGACAGCGAGATCGATTGCGTCATCGAGTTGGAGAAGAAGCTCGCCGCCCGTGGCCTTCGTGGTGCAGATGAGTGCGTTGCGATGCGCGAGCGTTTCGAGAAGCGCCTGCTCGAGGCCGGCAAGATGGTCGCGGCCGAGCAGAAGCCCGAGTCCGCGGCGATCTGGGATTACGTCTTCGCCGATGTGAACCACGTGGGTGAGAACGCGCGCCTTGTCCCGCACGACAACCGCGTCTTCCGTGCACCGTCCTGCAGCTTCCCGACGCATAAGGCGAAGAACTGAGCGGCGGCCGCGACGCTGGTGGGGGCACTCGCCTCGCGGTCCAAGAGGACGTTCGGCTCGTCATGCGGGACGTCGGTGGTGGTCACGTGCTTGAGGCGTTTTCAGGCGGCATGCGCCTTCATCTTGCGCGTTTGGAGGCGCGCGACGCCTTCGCGCTCGAGGCGCAGTTGCGTGAGGCCATCGCGGAGACATGCGGCGTCGTGCTCTCGCAAGAGTTGGTGCCGTTGAGCCGCCCAGGCGTGCGCACAATCGCCAGGGGCTCCTGATTTTCTGCGCGCACATCTAGGGCAGTTTGCAGCTCAACTGATTCGCTCTTTCGGCACGCAAGATTTTGGTTTCAGCGCGAGCGCGCTCGGAAGGAGCGACTGAGGCGTGGCAGAGCCACCGGTGATCGCAGAGCAGCGCAGCAACGAAGTTGCGAGCAGCCGAGAACCCGGCAGGGAGCGACTGAGGACGTAAGCCGCGATCAAACCAAAAGATAGGTGCCCTAGTGAATCAGGAAGAGCGCGTGCAGTCCCCCGGTCCACACGACGGCGCCCTGCGGCACGATTTGAAGGCCTGTGTGGAAGGAATCCGTGGCGGCGATTCGCACCTCAGTGTCGATGCCGAGAGCGAAGATGCGTTCGGCGATGAAGCGGATCCCAAGGCCTCCCAGCGGTGCAACGCCGAGCGCTGCGTAGGGACGGTCTGCACCTCCGAGGTACTGCACGTGCGCGCCGATGGAACCGTAGAGTTCGACCTCGGGGACGAGCCTCCACATCAGCTCTGCGAAGGCTGCGCCGCCTGCGTGCCAGCGTGAGTTGGTCGCGAGCCCGCCACCGACTTCGCGCACGCCGAGTGCGAGGAAAGGAACGGGCATGACGGCGACTTCGAGCCCTGCGAACCGCACGAGGTCGATGCCCGTCGGCGAGGGTGTGCTCCCGAGTTGTGTCCCCAGACCGATGCGCAGAAAGGGCGGCCCCTCGATCTCCGGCGTGCTCTCGGGAGTCGGTTCGCTGGGCGCGGCAGGCGCTTCTGTGTCTGCTTCGAGATCGGTGGGCGGCGTCTCGATCTGAGCTTGTTCGGGCTCTGGCAGTGCTTGTTCGGGCTCTGACAGTGCTTGTTCGGGCTCTGGCAGTGCTTGTTCGGGCTCTGGCAGTGCTTGTTCGGGCTCTGGCAGCGCTTGTTCGGGCTCTGGCAGTGCTTGTTCGGGCTCTGGCAGTGCTTCTTCCTCCGGCAAGTTTGCAGGCGGCGCAGGCGGTCGCCGCATCGAGGCGAGGAGCTCGCTCGCCTCATCGCGCGTGAGGTTCACGATCTGAATCACGAGCTGTTCTGTGCGCTCGCGCGGGTCGCGATGAAGGCGCGCGATGCGGCGATGCGTCGCGCCCGCGGTGTCGATCACAACGAGCGTGGCGCGGTGGTTTGCGACGGTGATCTCGACCGTGATGGAGGCGCCTGCGGCCACGTCGGTCACGTCCATCCGAAGCTCTCGCGTGAGCGCTGCCGCGAGTGCGGCTCTGTCGAGCTCGGATGCACCGGGCCCTGCGATGCGCAGCGCGGCGTGTGGTGATTCTTGCGCGTGGGCTGCCGTCGCGATGAATGCCGACAGGCCAACCAGGAGCGCCATGCGAAGCGCGATCACTGCGCCTCGTTCTCGAGTGCCTCAAGCAGCGCGCTCGCCTCGGCCTGTCGATAGCCGTGGGATGTGCCTTCTGCGAACGGACGCAGCGCACGCGATGCCTCCTCGGTGCGTCCAAGGCGAACGAGCGTGAGCGCGCGGTTGTAGCGGGCTTCAAGGGCGTAGTGACCGCGCGGGTATGCGCGCAAGTAGGCGTTCCAGGCGCTGAGGGCGCGCGCGGAGTCGCTTGTCTCGAAGTGCAGGGCGTGTGCTTGTCGGTAGGTGAGACGCTCGGCGGTGTCGGGTTCACTGGCGACTGAGTCGGTGACTGCGACTGAGTCGGTGACTGCGACTGAGTCGGTGACTGCGACTGAGTCTGTGACTGCGACTGAGTCTGTGACTGCGACTGAGTCTGTGACTGAGTCTGTGACTGCGACTGAGTCTGTGACTGCGACTGAGTCTGTGACTGCGACTGAGTCTGTGACTG
>JBILQT010000004.1:0-88679 GCA_044373065.1 Sandaracinaceae bacterium | reverse complement strand
TGGGGTTGAGCCGCAGTCGCATCCTGAGAGGACGACCGCAGCGAAGAAGAGTCCAAGGGTTCCGTATCGAGTCGTAGCCCGCATGCGATGTCTCCCGTGCGTCAGTGCCCGCGCGAATGCACGGGCCCCCTCAAGGTAGCTGAGTCGCCTGAGGCCGCGCGAGGGTTTTCCCTTACGTGACGTGCATGTCACCGAAAGGCGTGAAAGATGGCGCATGCGCGCGCCCCTCTGGGTGGGTCTCCTTGCCCTCATCGCGGCCGTTGCCGTCGTTCTGATCGAGCGTGGCGAGGTTCCGCCCTTCGTCCATACGCCGACTGCGCGCACGTCCAACGTGCTCCCTCAGGGCCCCGATCTGCACCTTGCGGGCTCGGGCTCGAACCTCGTCCTGACGCGTGCGCTCGCCGCAGCGTTTCGCGTCCAGCATCCAGAGGCGCGCCTGGTGGTGCACGACAGCATTGGCTCCACAGGAGCCGTGCGTGCGGTGGCGGATGGCGCGATTCGGATTGGCCTCATCGCCCGTCCGCTGCGCGAGGATGAGCGTGCCCTCAACCTCGATGTGACCCCCTACGCGCGCGTCCCGATCATCTTTCTCGCGCACCCGGATGTGCGTGACCGCGACATCACGCGGCCAGAGTTGGTGCAGAGCCTTCGTGGTGAACGCAACGCCTGGCGAGATGGGACGCCGCTTGTCTGGCTTCTGCGTGAACGCGGGGATGCAGGAACGGAGATCGCAGCGCATCACATCGAAGGCCTTTTGCAGGCACACGAAGAGGCGCTCGCGACGCACCGCTTTCGTGTGCTCTTTCACGATGACGACATGGCACGCGGCATCCTCGGCGTGCGCGGCGCCCTCGGCATTTCAGATCTCCCCGCTGCGCGCGCACACACACCGACCGCGCCCATCCTCACACTCGATGGCGTTGCAGCCACCTGCGAGAACGTGCGCCTTGGGCGCTACCCGCTCTTCAAAGATCTGGCCTTCGTCACGCGCGGCGAAGTCGACGCAACGAGCCGCGCATTTCTCGTCTTTGCATCAAGCCCCGAGGGCCGCGCCATCATCGAAGCAGGCGGAGGCATTGCACTCGACACTGCCCCCTCGGAGGCGCCATGAGCACGCCGCGTGTGGAGGAGCAGGAGCTCGTACGCGAGCTCGCATCGCGCCTTCTGCCAACGCTCTCGATCTTCGCCTTCATCGTCGCCGTCTCCGCCCCGCTTGCGTACTTTTGGATGGGCGATCGCGAGCTGCGTCAGAGCGGTCTCAGCACGGCGGAGCAAGCGGCCGAGGTGCTCGCGCGTGACACCGAAGAAGAGCCGCTCCTCTGGCGCTACGACTCGCTCAAGCTGGTCGAGCATCTGCGTCGCTTTCGCGCGAGCGCCTACGTCGAGCGCATCGAGGTGACCGACGAGCAAGACCGTCTGATCGATGTACGCATTGAGCCTCCACGCCAGGGCCTGCTCTGGCTGCGTGCGCCGATTGGCGAGGGGCAGAGGCACGCGGGCACGGTCTGGGTGGGCATGGATCGCGGGCCGCTTCGAAGACGCGCGTTGAGCCTGCTCGTGGGCTTCTCGGCGCTCGCGATTCTTCTCGCCGTCTTTGTGCACCGCATCGCCCTGCGAAGTGCCGCAGGTGCCGAGTCACGCATCCGCTCGCTCTTGCACACGCTCGCTGCACGCACGGCCGATGAGCGCATTCGCGCGCTGCGTCTGGAGGCGATCACGCATCAAGAAGAGGAGCGTCGCGCCATTGCCCGAGACCTCCATGACTCGGTCGGTCAGCCCCTCACGGCCCTTCGCATTCAGACCGAAGTGCTGTCGATGACGCTCTCGCAGGGAGGTGATCCCAAGCGTGCCTCGGAGGTCGCGAGGATGATCGCCAAGAGCACCGACCTGGCGATCGAGGAGGTGCGTCGCTCACTGGCCCGTTTGAGGCCGATGGACTTGGATGATCTCGGTCTTCGCTCGGCCGTCACACGCCTCGCCGAGGATGTCGCCGAGCGCAGCAAGCTCGAGATCACGAGCCACTTCGAGGGCAGTGCAGAGGGCCTCCCTGCAAGCATCGAGACAGCCGCCTACCGCATCGTGCAAGAGGCGCTGACCAACGTCCTTCGACACGCGAGCGAGGCCACACGCGCCTCGGTGCGCATCGTTCGAGAGCCAGGCGCCATCACCATCGCGGTCGAGGACGACGGTCGCGGTCGCGCGCAAGCCACACCCGGTCGCGGCATCCGCGGGATGAGCGAGCGCGCAGAGCTTCTCGGCGGAACCTTCACCATCCAAGATGCAGCGCCACACGGGACGATCGTGAGCGCACGTCTCCTGCTCGACGGCGCGCCGAGACTCGACTGAAGCATCTCCAGAAACGCTGAGCCGCCGTACTGCCTGTTGTACCCGTGCACCCACCGCTACGGCATTTCGCACTGCCTGTTGCACCCGTGCACCCACCGCTACGGCATTTCGCACTGCCTGTTGCACCCGTACACCCACCGCTGCGGCATTTCGTACTGCCTGTTGCACGCGTGCACCCACCACTACGGCGTTTCGTAGAGGCAGGTGCATCGGTGCAACGGCCTCTGCGGCGCGTCGTCGAGGTGGGTGCAGCGATGCAAGGGCCTCTACGCCTCTCCGACAACTTCAATCATGCGAGGGCGCGTAAAACGCGTAGTGGTTGTCCTTCGGAAACGCGTTGAGCGCGAGGCTCACGGAGACATCCAACGCACGCACGTGGTGCCACCAGCCCACGGGGATGAAGAGCGCATCGCCTGGCTCAAGCACGAAGTCGCGCACAGTGATCTCGCTCCACCAGGGGTAGCGATCGAGGTCTGGGTTCTCCGGGTCCACACCGCCGTACATCGCCTGTGCGCCATCGAGCAGGGCGATCTCCAACGGGGCGATCATGCGGTAGCGCTTTCTGCCGATGAGCTGGAAGAAGAGGATGTTCGAGTTGTCGTGATGGAGCGGCGTCACCGTGCCTGCGGGGCCAAGCCAGAACGCTGAGCCCGATGAGACATCTTCGCGAAAGAGGTCGGGTGGAAGCGCGATGTCGTCGAGCACGCCTGAAAGGCCCTTCTGCGTGTTGCGGTTGTTCGCCACCATGTAGAAGTCGTTCGACTCGCCCGAGGTCGCCAAGATGCGCGCAACGTAGTCGCGCAGGAGCACAGTCCGGATGTGCTTCTTGTGCTCCATGTCGTAGTTCGGGTTCGAGCTGCGCCCATCCGTGATGTCCACAGGCACATCGCCGAAACGCTCGGCCAGCGCAGGCAATCGCCACGTCTGATGCGCCTTCCAGCCCTCCGTCATCCCGGTGAACACAACAGGCGTACCTGCCGCCCAATAGCGCGCGAAGAAGGCCTCATTGCCAGGGTATGCGACGCGCTCGATCCCCGTCGGGTTGGCTTGTCCTTTCCAGCGCTCACGATCCAAACGCGCAAACGTGCGCAGCCTGCGTGACTCACGCGCAAAAGGCATGGCCGCGCGGAAGATGGGCGAGTGCAGTGTCTCGTTCACCACCTCTTGCGCGAGCGACTCCGGCACGCCTGATTCCATGAGCCCAGCCACCACATCGGCCGCGGGCTCATTGCGCAAAAGGTTCTCAGCGACCCAAGCACGCCAGGCAGGCGCGACATCCACCACGCGCTCGGACACAGCTCAGCCCTTGGCCGGCGGCGGCGTCGGAGGAGGCATCGGCGGGATCATCGGAGGGGGCATCGGAGGTGGCATCGGCGGCGGCATCGGTGCGATCGGCGGCGCATCCGAACCCGCATCGCGCGGAGGTGGCATCGGCGCAATCGGCGGCGCATCGGCGCCCGCATCCTGCGGAGGCGGCATCGGAGGCAATGCGAACGCATCGTTCGAGAATGCATCCGGCGACGCGCCTCCATCGGGCGGCATCGGAGCGCTCGTGTCGCGCGTGACAAACGCATCCGGAGGTGCGCTCGGATCGGGGCAGCCTGTTGCGGTTGCGATCGCAGCCACAAGCGCGGCGATCGTGGGTTTGGAAGTCAATGCCATGCCGTGGAGCGTAATCGAACTCGCAAAGCAGCGTCGCCTGATGTCGCGGCCGGGCACCAGAGGATGACTCCGTGTAGCCTCGCGCCCCAATGCGAACCCAAAGCACGCTTTCGATCCTCGTCGTGTCGCTCCTCGGCTGTGGAGGCGCGCAGCCTGCGGTCTCCAACCACGAGGCTCCGCCGGATGAAGCGTCTCACCAGGCCGAGCCCGCACCCGTGCTTGTCTCAGACGCATTTCAGCACGATGCGATGCAGCTTCAGCCCGTGGGCACACTCGACCCAGCGACGCGCATTGTGATGGGCGAGCAGACGATCGAGGGCCACGGAGACGGCACCTTCACATTCTCCGAGGGCGAGTTCTCCGCACCTGTCCCTCCGCGTTGGGTCGAGAACATCCTCACCTCGCTCCAACCACCTTTGCTTGGCCTTGCCTGCCCGCCCGCACGTGCGCGACGCGGTGAGGCCGAGGCACCGCAGCCCTCGTACACCATCACCTCAGGCGGCGTGACCTCCACCTTCATCGAAGGCTGCACCGCGCGCCGCACACGCCCCGCAGACCTCGCGGTGGCCGCAAGCGATGTCGTCGGACGCATCAGCCAGGTCGCGAGGATGGCCGCGCGCTTCGAGCTCATTCGCCAACACGCCGTGGGTCAGCCCATCCCAGACGCGCAGTTCACGTTCATCACGGACGAGATCGACAACGGCCCCGAGGCACCCGAAGAGGGCAACCCCTACCACCGCCGCATCGCGATGAACGGCGACCACTTTGAGCTCTGCACCCTCACGGTGAGCGACCCCGAGGCGACAGGCCCGAACAACTGCTTCGCCGTCAGCAACACCTTCGTCGCCGCCCTCGCGCGCACACTGCGCGAAGAACACTGCGTCAGCTCCACCATCGACGCCTCATGCGGCGTCTTCGACAACGTCCGCCGCGCGCTCGAGAACGCGATCGAGTGGAGCCCAGGCTTCGACCTCACGGGCATCGGAACACAGCCCTGAGGCGCGTGCGCTGCGCGTGACGTGCAACCTCTGGGTTGCATGTTCAATGCGCAACCTTTTGGTTGCATGTCGAGCGCGTCAGGCGTCGATCATTGCTAGCGCAGCCAAGGCGCATCTCGCAGGTTCATGGCCGTGTGTCGCATCCTCATCTTGCTCGTTACGACCGTGCTGACCGCAGGCTGTGGGCGTCTCCGCTATGCGCCCCTCGATGCGCGCGTCGATGCCGGGCCGTCGATCGATGCACCAAGCGATGCGAACGCGACCGATGCGTCGTTCGACACGCCACGCATGGAGGATTCAAACGACGCGCTCGCCACAGAGGATGCGGGCACCGACACCGGCTCGTGCTCTCCCTGCACGATCTTTCCGCTCTGTGGATGTTCGGCATCCCTCACCTGCCGCATCCAATCGAGCACGGGCATGACCATCTGCGAGGGCTTCGCGGGTGTGGGCGAGGGTGAACTCTGCGACGCACGACAAGAGTGCGCGCCAGGGCTGAGCTGCTCGAAGTTCCCTGGACGCGCGTTTCCAGGCACATGCCTTCCGTATTGCAGAGACGAGGCGGATTGCACCGCGCGCACTCACTGCGGGCAGATCGGAGCGACAACCGCCGTCGGCATTTGTACGGCGCCATGTGATCCGATCGCGCTCTCGGGCTGCCCAGGTGGTCTCCTCTGCGCTTGGTATTCCGGTGTCGCGCTGCCCTCTCTCGTAGTCACCTACGCAGCGACATGCTCAGTCCCCGGAGGAGGCCCCGCGGGTACACCCTGCACGGCAACCACACCCGCGGATTGCCAGCCCGGAACAACCTGCGTCGCAAACGTCTGTCGCAATCTCTGCGACCTGTCGATGCCCGCGTCATGCGCGACCGGGACATGCACCGCGCTCCCCGCGCCCTCGCTCGATGGCGCGCGCCCCATCGGCGCGTGCATGTGATCTGGGCCACGTGGCGCGGGTGACGTGCGAGCATCCAGGGTGATCTGCAACCAAATGGTTGCGTATCCAACACGCAACCTTTCGGTTGCATATCGTGCATGGGAGAGCTCAGCGTCGAAGCAGCCGCACAACCTCCATGTGACCATTCTCGAAGGCGTAGTCGACAGGCGTTCGGCCAAATGCATCGCGCACATCGCGCTCCGCACCCTGCGAGAGCAGGTACGCAACAACGTCCAGATGGCCCACATCGGCCGCGGCGCGAAGTGGCGTCCCACCTTCGGCATTTCGCGCATTCACGGCGGCGCCATGCTCGACCAGCGCGCGAACAACAGGGAGCGAGGCGGTAAGCGCAGCGAAGTGAAGAACGCTGGCGCCCTCCCAGGTCGCGCGAACATCTGCGCCCGCACCGATGAGTGGGTCGACCGCTGCGCGTCGGTCGTCGATGGTGGCGTAGAGCAAGGGCGTAAACCCCTCGTAGCGCGCGTCGACATCCACGTGCTGCGAGAGCAGGTACGTGAGCACTTCCGTCCCATCGATGCTCACTGCGGCGTGAAGGGCAAAGCCACGCGGGTTCACAACGCGATCGAGCGGAGTGCCTGCTTCGACAAGCGCCCGCACGACATCGAGGTGCCCGCGATCAATCGCAAGGCCGAGGGCCGTGAAGCCATCGGTGCTCTGCGCACCATCACGTAGACCTGCGCGCAGCAGGCGCTCCACGACATCCAGATGCCCTTCCATCGACGCCACCATCAACGCATCGTGGCCTAGCGCGCTCGTCTCCGCGGGCGATGCGCCGTGTGCGAGCAGCAAGTCGATGGTCTCCAGATCCCCTTGATACGCCGCGTGAATCAATGCGGTCTCTTCCCACTTGTCCCGCGCGTGGACGTTCGCGCCGTGATCCAGAAGAAGTCGAACCGCCTCCGTGTTGCCCGCCTGCACATGGCCGATAAGCGGCGTGCGGCCCCACTTGTCACGCACATCGATCTCCGCGCCGTGGGCGATCAACGTCGCGACCAAAGGCCCACCCTCTGGCGTCGCGGAGCTGTGCAGCGAGGTCTCTTCATCGTCATTGCGCGCGTTCGGATCCGCATCTGCGAGCAGCAAGACATCGACGATCTCCACCTCGCCCAAGAACACAGCGTTGATGAGCGGCGTAAGGCCGTGGCGCACATGCTCGTTCGGGTCATCGCCTTCCGCCAGCGCGTTGCGAACACCGTTCAAATCATCGTGCACAACCGCTTCAAAAAGCGGTGATGTCACCGCGCGAGGCGGGGCCGTGGGCGCCGCAGGGGGCGTGCAACCAAGCGCCACGAGCGCGAACAAACCTGCGACCGAAGCCTTCATCCCATCTCCCCAAATGTGTCAGCGCAGCATGTCTTCCGCGAAGCAGCGCGCGAGCGCCATGATCGTGTGCTGCGGGTTCACGCCGAGCACCGAGGGCATGACGGACGCATCGCAAACAACGAGGCCGTCATAGCCGTGCACGCGTCCGCTCCCGTCGGTGACGGAGACGTCTTTGTTCGTGCCCATCACCGCACCGCCGAAGAGATGCGAGAGGATCGCGATGTAGGCGCGCGGGTGCACGGGGCCGTTGCGGATGATGTCGATGTCGTTGGCTTGCACTTCAAAAGGCAGACCTGCGATGCCGGGAAGAACCGAGCGTGCACCTGCGGCGACATGCGTCTTCGCCAGCAAATACATGCCCTCGCGGAATTTCTTCATATCCGTATTATCGAGACCATATCGAATCGTCGGCTTCATCCCAAAGAGCGGCGCGCGCACGGTGCCTGCACTCTCAGCACGCACGGAGTGGCACCACATCGCCACATGCCGATAGCCCGCGATGCGCTCCATGAGCTGCGTGCCTCCGCCGGAGAAGCGACTTGCAACGAGCTCAAGCGGGATGGCCAGGCTCTCAAGCTTCAAGCCGGGCTCATCGCGGAAGGCCACCGAGGCCCAGCCTTGCGTTGCGCCGATGTTTTGATCGACGGGGTCGTCGTAACAACCGAACACGCCCGTGCCTGGATGCGCGCGGAAGAAGTTGCCGAGCGCTTTGCTCTTCACGCCGCTCTTCATGAGCAGCACAGGCGTATGCGTGGCCGAGGCCGCAACGAGCACGCCCTTCTTCGCGCGAAGACGAAACGCGCTGCCGCGCTTGTGCGTCGCTGGATGATCGAAGTGCCCTTCGACGCCGACCGCACGCCTTCCCTCAAGCAGGATGCGATGCACCGGTGCCGACGAGAGCACGAGGCCCCCACGCTCGAGCACCTCAGGGATGTAGATGAGGTTTGTGCTCTGTTTGCGCAGCTTCTTGCAGCCCTGCATGCACTGCCCGCTGCCCACGCAGCCCTTCACGTAGCGCTGCATGTAGTAGCTCTTGTAGCCGACGCGATTGGCGCCCTCGAGGGCGAGCAAGTTCGAGCGGCCACGCGCCTCAGGGGGCACCTCTTCGACGCTCAACTCCTTCTCGAGATCGTCTTGATGCTTCCAGACGCGATCAGCGAGACGGCCTTGTCCGCTGCGCTGACCGATGCCGAATTCTTTCTCCCAGCGCTCGAAGACGTCGGCCGGTGTGCGCACGCAGATCGCGCTGTTGATCACCGTCGTGCCGCCCATCGTGCGTGCTTGAACGACGGGCCAGAGCGCCTTGCCGATCGCGACTTGGGCGCCCCAATCCTCCATGAGATCGCGCATCGAGCCGTAGGTCGAGTTGGGGTAGTCGTCGGGGTCGCGCCACGCACCCGCTTCCACGACGGCAACCTTCGCACCCCCGCGCGCCAACGTGGCCGCAGCGACCGCGCCGCCTGCGCCGCTTCCGATGACGATGTAATCGACCTCGCCCTCGAAAGGAGGCTCACCGCGATCGCGAAAGGAGATGTGCGTCATGAGGTCTTCCAGGTGGAGGGATCCGCCGCGTAGGCAGGCAATGCGAAGCGCTTGCGCACATCCGGATGGCGTCCCCAGCAGAGGCCTGCGGGCATCTTCAAGATCAGCATCGCCTGGCGCACCAAGTAGATCTCACTGCTTCCGATCTTGCTCGCATGCTTGTCGCGCAAGCCCTTCGAGAGAAGGAAGGCGGGCAGCGGGATGAAGACGGTGAAGAGCGGCGTCCACTGAAAGAGCCACGCAGCGAGTACGACACCGAGCCAATAGGTGAACGTCGTTTCGCGTCGGAATTGCGCCAAAAACGCCTCAATTCCAGTGTCTTCGAGGCCGGGGAGATCACCCGTGCGCGGATAGAACGCGAGCATGGCGTTGCGGACGAAGAAGAGCATGTGGCCTCACAGGTAGCATGAAGGGTTGTGTGGCCTGTGCCCGGATTCGAAAGCCGCCTCTTGCGGAGTTGGGGGCGATGCTCCGCGAAGTGTGTCGATGGCGGAAGTTCTCCCTTTACATGAACGATGGCGATCCCCAGAATCGCCCCGCGACGCGCTGCGGCAAGCAGCCGTGCCTCGTGCTTCTTAGATGGAAGCTCGGTAGGCGATAGCCCTCCAGTAGCTCCGAGGAGAACCCCTGATGGCGACGAAGGATACCCTCACGATCACCGACAATCGCACCGGCAAGACCTACGAGGTCGCGGTTGCGAACGGCACCATCCGCGCGATGGATTTGCGGCAGATCAAGACCTCGGACGAAGACTTCGGTCTGATGACCTATGACCCGGCGTTCCAGAACACGGCTTCGACGGCGTCGAAGATCACGTTCATCGACGGCGACAAAGGCATCCTGCAGTACCGCGGGTACCCGATCGAAGAGCTCGCAGAGAAGGCGAGCTTCCTTGAGGTCGTGTGGCTTCTGCAGAACGGCGAGCTGCCGAACGGCAAGCAGCTGAACGACTTCAAGAACAAAGTGACCATGCACACCATGGTTCACGAGAACATGCGCGAGTTCGTGGACGGCTTCCGTTACGACGCGCATCCGATGGGCATCCTGGTCTCGACGGTGGGCGCGCTCAGCACGTTCTACCCAGAGGCCAAGAACGTCGGCGACGCGAACAACCGCCGCCTTCAGATGACACGCCTTGTGGCGAAGATCCCGACGCTCGCTGCGTTCGCCTACCGTCATCGCCGCGGCCTCCCGATCGTCTACCCGGACAACGACCTCAGCTACGCAGGCAACTTCTTGAACATGATGTTCAAGATGACCGAGCCCAAGTACAAGCCGAACCCGGCTGTCGAGAAGGCGCTCGACGTGCTCTTCACGCTGCACGCAGACCACGAGCAGAACTGCTCGACGTCGACGATGCGCGTTGTTGGCAGCTCGAAGGCTGACCCGTACAGCTCGCTCGCCGCAGCCGCTGCTGCCCTCTACGGCCCGCTTCATGGCGGCGCGAACGAAGAGGTCATCTACATGCTCCGCAAGATCGGGAGCAAGGACCGCATCCCCGAGTTCATCGCGAGCGTGAAGGCCGGCGAAGGCAAGCTCATGGGCTTCGGTCACCGCGTCTACAAGAACTACGACCCACGCGCGAAGGTCATCAAGCGCCTGGCCGACGAAGTCTTCGATGCGATCGGCAAGAACCCACTCATCGACATCGCCATCGAGCTCGAGAAGATCGCCCTTCAGGACGAGTACTTCGTCAAGCGCAAGCTCTACCCCAACGTCGACTTCTACTCGGGCCTCATCTACGAGGCGATGGGCATCCCGCTCGACATGATGACCGTCCTCTTCGCGATCGGCCGCACGCCCGGCTGGCTCGCGCAGTGGGAGGAGATGCTCCTCGACAACGAGCAGAAGATCGCGCGTCCGCGTCAGGTCTATCTCGGCAGCGAGAAGCGCTCGTTCACGCCAATCGAGCAGCGCTGAGAGAGCGTCACTCCCGCATCGGATGAGGCCACCTTCGGGTGGCCTTTTTCGTTGGGACGTCTGCATGACATGCAACCTCTCGGTTGCACGTCGCCGCCGCTCAGAACGAGACGTTCTCCATCAAACCCAAGCCCAGACGACGCAGCACGATGTGGTGAAACATGTCGGTGTAGAGCGAGAGCGGCATCTCCCGGTCGAGTGTGCTGACCGACTCGCGATAGACGATGCGTGTTCCTCCGCCGAAGAACCGCGTATCCCAGGCCTCAAGGATCGCATCAACCTCATGCGCGTAGAGTTGATGACCCGCCGCCGTCTCCACGGGAATGGCTGGGTCACGCATCATCTCGCATGGATTCCACGAGGCTTCGGTCGGCGGCGAGGGCTCGTGGGCATCGACAAGACGGGCGCGCCACGAGGTGCGCAGCGCCTGCATGTCGGGGATGGGATGGTCCTCGAGAATGAACCCCGCGCTTTGACCTGCGGGGATCGCAGGGACGAGAAATCCAAAGTGCGCCTCGCCTTCTTGATGAAGGAAAAGCACGTCGTGCACCTCATCCGTGGAGCGGTTCTGCAGGATGAGATGGTGATGCCCTGGTGCGTCCGTGGGGCCGCGCGTGATGACGATCGGCGCCTGCTCGGAGGTCTCGCCCTCGTAGAACACAAAGCGCTCCGATTGATGCAGCGTGTTCACCCAGAGGGCGCTGTCGAAAGCGCGCACGCGATCGACCCATGGCACGTGCTCCTCGGCGCGCCTGTGCAGCGGTTGAGGTGTGAGCGAGAGGTGATCCCAAATGAGCTGACGTGTTGGGTCCGATGTGACCGAAGGCGAGGCACCGAAGGGCTGCCGCGCACGCCGTGTGGCAAGCAACGCTTCACGCGCGCGTGAGGCTTGGGCGCTGTTGGCCTCCGCAGCCGTGCGCTGCGTATCGACCTGCGGATACCAGTGGGTGGCACGCCCATGCGTCACGCCAACCTCAAGACCAAGCGGGATCGCACCCTCCGAGTGAGGCGCGTAGAAATGCAGGACGGGCAACTCACGCATCCCGCCATCGGCAGGCAACTCACGCACAGGCGCACCCACGGCCTGCGCGCGCGTTGAGGCATGATGGAAATACGATGGCAATATGGGCGCAACGCCACTGCGCGTCCCTCTGCCCGCGTTGAATACGTGCACACCCCACTCATGCACGATGAGTGGATTGGCACACCAGGATTCGGCGGACGTGGGCGTCGGGACGAGCGAGAGGGCTGCCAGCGCGAGGAAAAACTGTGAGCGGCGCATGCACGATCCTACGTTTGAAGACCGCCAAAGTTCTCTTCAGTTGGCCTCTTGCACGAACCGATAGACGGCCTGACCGACATCGAGCACGAGCACACGCTGGCCATTCTCCTCGCGGCGCGAGAATGGAATGCCAGCGAGCGGTGCATCAAGAAGGATGAAGGCATCCACAGGGTCGGTCGGGTTGTGCGCGAGCCCAACGCGCGCGTGCCACGTGCCCTCATCCATGATGAGTGCGCCGTGATCTTCACGCAGCGTGAAGTCGAGCTCTGTGTCGGTGCTGTAGTGACCAAGCCAGGGTCGCAAGGGCGCGAGGTCAGGCGCTGCATTCGTGCTCTGTGCGGCCTCCCGAAGCTCTTGCTGTCGGCTCGCGAGCGCAGCGTCGAGGCGTGCATCCGCGGTGCCCTCCAGGCCGAGCACAAGCTCGATGAGCTTGGCTTCCACAAGGCGCGCGAAGCCCTCCGCACCACGCGTGTTGGTGAGCACGACAAGGCCGATGCCCAGCTCGCGGTACCAACCCTCGTTGCCGTTGAAGCCAAGCGTCGCACCGCCATGCCCTGCGCGGAGAACCTCATGCGATGTGTCGAGCATCAAGCCAAGGCCGTAGTGACGCCCCGCGGAGACCTGTACGCCGGGTGTTTCGCGCATACGGTAGTTCGCCTCTGAGACGAGCCGTGTTCCATCTTCGAGCACGCCCTCCCGAAGGCTCATGCGCACGTAGCGCAGCATCTCGTCGACGTTGGACCAGAGCCCTCCGCAGGGACCAAAGGCCTCGATGCCATGCTCGATCTCGATCGGGAATGGATGCGGACTGCCCTGCAAATCATGCGAATGCGGCATCGCGTGTGCGCGCGAGAGCGCTTCAGAAATGCGCGTTGTCGAGAGGGGCATGCCGAGCGGATTCAAGATCTCATCGCGGATGGTGCGATCCCACGCATCAAAGAGCGGCATCTCTGGATGAACGCGATGCACGGTCGCGTAGCCACCGACGGCGACGAGCTGATTGCTGTACTGAAACGTCTCGCCAAAGCCTGTCGTCGGTGAGAGCTGCGCGAGCTCGGTGACGGTCCCCTCCGCCGAGCGCTCGGGGATGTTGAAGAAGGTCTCGTAGTCGTGCCGCGGCATGCCTGTGCATGCGCACACCGTGTGTCGCAACAAGACCTGCTGCGCGACCGCGTGATCCGCGAAGTCGAAGCTCGGCAAGATCTCGTGCAGGGGCTCATCCCAACGAAGCACGCCGCGATCGACCAGGCGTGCTTGGAGGAGCGTGAGGAATGACTTCGAGGTCGAGCCGATCATAAAGAGCGTGTCCGGCGTGACTGCCTCGGGATGCCCCAACTCCCGAACACCAAAACCCTCCGTGTACGTCTCGCCCTCGTGCACGTAGCCAACGGCCGCACCGGGCACGCCAAGGCCCTCCATCGCGCGATGCACGAAGGCGCGAAACGCTGCGCGCTTGGGTTCATCGAACGCGGCCACTGCGCGGCCACGCCATGAGGTGTCGCCAATGCCCTCGGTGCGAAGCGTGCCGAGCGTCGTCATCATGTTCGCGCCGCGTCGCTCAAGGCCGGCGAGTGCACCGTCGATCATCACGACGAAGGCTTGGTCGTCTTTGATGAAGACGATCGCCTGTTGAAGACGGCTCGCGCGCGTGTCGATCGGATAGCGATAGACCGTAATCGACGTCCAGCCACGCTCCGGAGGCGCATCGGTCGTGCCCTCCAGCGTAAGCGTCGCGTCCGCGAGGAAGCGGCTCCACGCATCCGTGACGAGCGTGTCGCGCGGAGTCGATGCAGGCCCGGTGAAGAAGCCCATGCGGAGGTCTCCCTCGGGGCCGATGAGCTCGACGTGACCGTCTGCAAATGTGCGGCGACGAAAGCCCGAGAGCGCCGTGATGCTCCCCTGCCCGATGGGCACGAGCGTGTCCTCGGCCAAGACATCCTCCACGCCCTCATCGCGTGTGACCGAGACCGTCGTGGGAGGTGTAGCTGCCGCGCCGCAACCCAAACCAAGCAGCGCGAAGACCAGAGCGACCGAGAGATGCTTCATGGCAGCGCTCTACGCGCGAGCGCCAAGGACTACGTCAGACGATCGCATTCTCCAGCGAACGCGACGTGCAACCTTTTGGTTGCATATGCAATGCGCAACCTTTTGGTTGCATGTCGCGAAGCATCAACGAGCACGCGACGAGGTGCGCTGCGTGTGCTTGGTCATGGCTTGCGCGATGCGAACGAGGAGAAGGCTGAGCACGCTCACGAGGGAGAGCGTGTAGAGCGCTTGCGCAAAGGCGCTCGATGCGTCCGTGCCTGCAACAAGGCCGTGGATCGTGGCGCCGAGGTAGAGCGCAAACGAGACGTAGTGAAGCCTGCGCCAGGTGCGTGCGCCGAGCTTTCCGCGCCACGCAAAGCTCACGTGAAGCATGAGCATCAGATAGGCCGAGATCACACCCAGGCCCGTTGCAAATCGACTCAGGCTTGCTGCGAAGGGCACTGCGAGATCGATCGCATCGAGACCCGCAAAGCCATCTCCCAGAAGGGCAAGCGCGTGCATGAGAACAAGCGCGAGCGATGCACTGGAGAGCCACTGATGCACCTCCAGTGCGCGTGCACGCGGGAAGAGTGCGTCGGCGGCACCTGTCGAGACGAGGAGACCGAAGAGCACCTCCAGTGTGAGTGCGAAGTACGCCGTGAGACCCGCCGAGCGCGAGACGAGCCAGGGGCCTGCGCCTTCGGCTCGCCAGAGTGCAGAGTCAGCAAGGCCTGCCCGCGAGAGCCATGCATCGAGCAGGAGAAGCAGAAAGAGGCCGAGCAACGCGCCCCAGGACATCGCCCTACGCATGATGGGCCTCCGTTGCTTCCGTGACGCTCCCGACGAGCGCGACATGTCCTTGCACATCGACGAGCACCGCACCGACGGTGGCAGCGATGCCAGTGCAATCCGAGCGCCCTCAAGGCCCAAGAGGAAGAACGTCTTGGCCAGCACATCGGCCAGCTCTGCTGTGGAGGCGAGCACCGTGACTTGAGCGAGGTCGGTCTCGGCAGGCGCTTGCGTGCGCGGATCCATCAGGTGATGCGCCGTCCGTGCGCCCACACGCCATCGCCTTCGATTGGCTGCACTGGTTGCGATCGCGCGGTCGTGCACCCGCAGTGTCGTGAGCGTGCGCGATGCATCGAAAGGGTCTTCGACATCGACGAGCCAGCCTTGTGCATCCGGGCCTGAGCCGCGCACGGCCATGTCACCTCCAGCATCGATCACACCGGACTCAGGCAAGAGCAATGCAGCCTCATCGACTGTGCGGCCCTTGATCAGACCGCCAAGATCGATCGTCACATGGGAGGGCCGATGAACCATGCGCTGCGCGGCCTCGAGCGTGACCTCGCCGAACGTAGCGAATCTCGAAACGCCATGATTTTCAGGGCGATCGAGGGATCCGTCGCGGAAGGGCCGGTCGTATCCCAAGGCCACAAGCGCAGCACCTATCGCCGGGTCAAAGAGACCGGAGGTGCCCTCGTAGAACGCCTGCGCTGAGACCAGCGCATCGAACATCACCTGCGAGACGACAGCGCTCTGCACGCGGTGAAGTTGGGAGAGCTCGCTCTCGGGTCGAAAGCGACTGAAGCATTGCTCACGCAGCGCGAAGTGCGTGGCGATCGCCTGCGCGCGCTCTTCCTCCTCGCTGTGCGAGAGAGACGGCATGTCCACGGTGACGGTGGTTCCCATCGCTTGAAATTGAAGCATCACGAGCTCCTTGTTCGAACACGCCTTGGGCGCGCGCGTGAGATGCGTTGCGGTTCACGAACGGGTGCGCGGTCCGCACGGACCCAGCCCTCGGGCAGTCGCATTTCGGGCTCTTGTGCGCGCGTGCTCACCGAGACGCGCTCGCTCGTTGGTTCGGTCCGTGGCTGTGGTGGACGCAGGTTGGGCCAGACGGCCATGTAGAAGACCGCGAGCAGTGTTGCGACGGCGAGCTTGAGTTCGCGGCCGGTGAGGTTGAGCTTGTTCTCATCCATCGGAGTCCTCATCGCGCTCGTCGTGCATGAAGCCGTGCTCGCGCGCGCGATGTCTCCGTCGCGCACGATGCTCGTTGCGCTCGTCCTCGCGGTCGTCTCGCGCGAGGTCCATTTGTGTCGCGGGCTGAGCCTCATTCGTTGGCTGGATCGGCACCAGAATCACCCGCTCCGCGTCCGTCTCGGGCATCGCAGGGAGCGCAGAGGGCGCATGAAGCTGACCGCTCAGAGCGGCCAAGGTCACGCCAAGTGCAAGCGTTGCTGCGGCCGTCGTGATCGCGATCGCACTTTTCTCGCGCAGGGTCAGGGCAGTGATCTCTCGGCTCACGTTTCCTCACTTTCAGCGCACCGGGTTGGCGGGCTTGAAGAGGAGATGACGCACGAGCGCCCCTCATCGCCATCCTACGAATGTGGTAGGCCCAGCAAAACAAGGGCTTTTCGCGATGAACGATACGGACGTGCGATACGAGAAAGGAGTCTCTCGCGGTCTCGTTGTGCTCTTCACGGTCGTACTTGCGTTGTCCCTCACCGACCTTCTGGGTGATGCACACGAGGGCTCGGTGCACATCGCGCTCGAGGGCAGCATCACGGTCGTGGCGTTCGTGGGTGTCGCATGGGCACTCACGCGTGCGCGACGTCTTGTGCGCTTCTCGCAGACTGAAGCGGCGACCTCGCGTGCACGTGCCGATGCAGCCTTGGCTGAGACCACCGTGATGAAGGCGGACCTCGCCGCCTCACGCGAGGAGGCCGCGCGCTGGAAGAAAGACAACGCCGCGCTGACGGGCGGGCTCAGTGCGGCGATCGATCAACAGCTTGAGAGGTGGGCGCTTACACCAGCCGAGAAGGAAGTTGCGCTCTTGCTCCTGAAGGGCCTCTCCCACCGTGACGTCGCAGAGATTCGTCAGGTGAGTGAGACGACCGTTAGGCAGCAGGCACGCGCGCTCTACAAGAAGGCTGGGCTCGATGGGCGCGCCGACCTCGCTGCGTTCTTCCTCGAAGACCTGCTCTCGGGGACCGCGCCAACGTCAGACATGCGTGCGCCT
The DNA here is from genome assembly GCA_044373065.1 of Sandaracinaceae bacterium. Lineage (GTDB taxonomy): Bacteria > Myxococcota_A > Polyangia > Polyangiales > Sandaracinaceae > JAFLCL01. Next base: position 71,602 of record JBILQT010000004.1, on the reverse strand, counting down.
TAGTTCACGCGTCGCTTGCAGCGGCCTTCGTGTCCTCGCCGCCCTTGCCAGCGGAGTCGTCGTCATCGTCGGACGCGTAGTAGCCCTCGCGACGGTAGTAGTAGTAGGTGCCTTGGCCGTAGCGACTTGAGCGCAGATCGACGTCGTTGAAGATGGCGCCAAAGATGCGGCCATTGATGTCGTTGAGCTGGCGTGCCGCAGCGCGGATCGCATCACGCGTCGTGCTCTGCGCTTTGACGACGAGGATCACGCCGTCGAGCTGTGGCGTCAGAACAGCCGCATCCGTGACTGCACCGAGAGGTGGCGTGTCGAAGATGACGTGGTCGTATTTGGACTTCGCATCCACCAAGAATTTTCGGAAATTCTCGGTGTGGAGAAGCTCGCTCGGATTGGGCGGGATGGGGCCGCAGGGGATGAGGTCGAGGTTTGGAACCTCGGTATGGAGCACCAGCTCATCGAGTTTGGCCTCACCCACAAGCGCATTCGAGATGCCGCGACGGGCTGCGACTTTGAACGCGCGATGAAGGCGCGGACGACGCATGTCCGTGTCGATGAGAAGGACCTTCTTGCCGTTCTGTGCGAGCGAGATCGCGAGGTTGATGACGATCGTCGACTTGCCCTCGCGGGGTGCAGCACTCGTCACGCAGAAAGCGTGAAGGCCGTTGTCGGCACCCATGAAGGAGAGGTTGGTGCGAATGGTGCGGAGGTTCTCGGCCACGCTCGACATCGGCTGCAGATGCGTGATGAGGTCGGCGTTGAAGGGCGCGTTGTTTCCGCCGCCGCGACGACGCCTCTTGGGGCCTGAAGTGGCCTGCCCATCGAAGCGCGGCACGATGCCGAGCACCGGCAGTCCAAGCGCTTCCAGGTCTTCCGCGTGGCGAATGCGACGATCACTGCGCTCAAGGAGCATCGCGAGCGCAAGGCCAAGCACGATGCCAGCGATGATGCCGATGAGAATGTTCATCGTCACGCGTGGTGCGACGGGCGTCCTCGGCAAGAGCGCCGAGTCGACCTGACGTACGTACTCGACGCGCTGCATCCCAGTGAGGCCCGCCTCGGCGCTGCGCTTGAGCACAAGGTCGTAGAGCGCCGCCTTGCTGTCGCGCGTGCGGACAAGATGCCCGTACTCCATCTCCCAACGATTGAGCTCAAGGCCCTGCGTGTTGGCGTGCGCGAGCGCCGATTGAAGACCACGCTCGGTGCCCTGGACCTCGCGAAGCTCAGCCTCCGAGGCGCGGAGCACGGTGTTCACCTCACGACGCAGGTCGCTCTCGATCTGGGTGATCTCCGTCTCCAGCGCGACCATCATCGGATGCGAGGCGCCGTAGCGTGTGCGGAGGCTCTCGCGCTCGGCTGTCTTGAGACGCAGACGGCCTCGAAGCTCTTGAACAGCGGAAATGGCCTCGATCGCGGGGCTTGCGCCGGTGAGCGGGTCACCTTCGACCGCCGCGCGCAGCTGCGTCACGCGTGACTGCAGCTCGATGCGATGCACATGCGTCTCTGTCAGCGAGCGAGAGAGAAGCTCCATCTCGTTGGCGATGAGGTTCTGGCGATCTTCCATCGAGAGCGAGAGGACATCGTGCTCCGACTTGAAGTGATGCAGCGCTTCATCTGCACTGCGCAGCTCGCCCTCCAGGTCATCGACCTGTGCGCCAAGGAACTCGATCGCCTGACCGGTCGCACGCGTACGCGTCTCGGTGGCGCGGTCGATGTACGCATCTGCCACGGCATTCGCGAGCCGCTGTGCGCGCTCGGGCGAGTTGTCGCGCACCTTGATGAAGACGACGCGCGTGTCGCGCACCTGCTCGACCGTGACGCGACCGCGAAGCGACTCGGCAGCGTTCTCCACGCTGGAGCCTTCCCAGCTGGCGCGCTGCGCTTCGGGAATCCCGAAAAACTCTGGATCGCGATTCAAGCCAAGACGCGTGACGACGCGCTCTGCAACCGCGCGACTTCCGATGATGCGGTTCTGCGTCTCGAAGAATTCGCGGTTCGAGAAGATCGACATCACCGGCGAGGCGACATCTTCGACCTTCGTACCAAGCGGGCGAACGGGGCTTGGATCGTACTCGATCGAACAGACTGCTTCGTAGATACGCGGCTGACGAAGTGTCCAGTACGCCACGCCTCCCGAGACAAGCAGGATCGTCGCGATCACAACCCATTTGTGCGCCCAGACGATGAGCAACTGCGTCCGCAGATCAAACGCTGCTTGCGCCTCACCAGGGCGAGGTGCGTTCGGTCTCGGAGACGATTCGGCGGAGGCTTGGTTCATCGAGCGAGCCAGTTCGTTGCCAACAGATGCCGAGGGATTCAGCGCTTGGTTCGGCAGGCCATTCGCGTCGATCACAATGCGACGAGAACGAAGCCGGGCACGCTATCACTCGCCTTGCGGATCAGCACGTTTGGCTCAAGTGCCCGGGCGACGAAGGCGCGACCAGTCATCCCGCGTGATCTCTCCTGTGAGTGCGAGTGTCGCGATGTAGGCGATGCCCGCACCGATCACCGCCAAGAGGCCGAAGAGGACGCTCTGCTGCGGAAGAAAGCGACCCACCGCGATCGCAGCAGCCCCCGCAACACAGAGACGCACCATCGTGATCGCAGAGAGCCGCGTCTGGATGCGTGAACGAAGCGATGCACCCGTCGCGAGAAAGAAGACGAGCGAGCCCGCGCATGTCCCCAACGCAACGCGCAGCGGCAGCGTGGCGAAGTGCGCAAACGACGCGAGGAGCACGCTTGTCGAGAGGCCCACAGCAAGGGCCAGAACCGCCATGGCGGAGACACGCAGTGCGAGGTTTTGCCCGACAAGAATCGTTGCGTGGAGCACGGCGAGCGCGAAGAAAAACTGGGAGAGCGCGAGCAACGGAATGACGTCTGCCGCCTCGGCATACGCAGCCGGAAACGCAACGCGTACCGCGCCATGTGCCGCGCCCACCAAGGGTGCGAGCAGGGCCCCGAGGAAGAGCCAGGAGAAGCGAAGCGCGGCGCTCACGCTGGCCTCCACGCCCTTTTCGTCACCCAGCGCATTCGCGCGACTCACGATCGGAAAGAGCACGAGCGTGATGCTCGTCATCAACTGATACGGAACGAACGCGAGCGTCTGCGCGGCGCGGTAGAGGCCTGCCGCATGCGAGGCAGCCTCACGCCCAGCCTCATCGTGCGTTGGATTGGCGAGCAGCTTCAGCGCCTCAAGATCGAGCTGAAGAACGCCGTTGAGTGCGAGTTGGTAGAGCGCCAAAGGCAGCAGAAGCGCGAGATGGACGCGCCACGAGGGCGCCCTGCCCTGGCCGGATTGCCAGAGCTTTGCGGCGAAAACGCCCACGCACGCCATGACCGACGCGGCCGCTGCAAAGCCGCTCATTGCGCCGAGTGCGGCGTGAAGCACGAGGGCTCCACCGAGAAGGCCAATCGTGCGCGCCGTCGAGAACGTGCCGTCCACAAGGGCCTGCGTCTCAAATCGCTGCGCGCCGTTCAGCGTCCCGATTGCGGTCGCATAGAAACCATATGCCAATATGACCACACTCGATGCCCGCAGCAGCGGAACAAGCGCCGCGTCGCGCAGCAAGGAGGCTCCAAGGAGTGGCGCGAGCAGAAAGAGTGCGAGGCCCAGCACCAACGCAATCGCGCCATGCCGTGCGGCCAGTGTGCGGCCGATCTCGCCATGCTCTGCGACGATCTTGCTCGAGGTCTGCACCATCGAGCTCGTCAGGGCATTGGTGAGAATCGCGGTGAACGCCATCGCCGCAGAGAGAAGCCCAAACTCGCTTGGACTCCCAAGCACACGTGGAAGGCCGAACTGCACGATGAACCCGAGGGCCACAAAAAGAAGCTTGGCCGCCGTGAGCATGAGGAAGCCGCGACGTGCTGAGGTGCGCGCGGTCGACTTCGTCTCGGTCGCTCGACCGGCTTCGTTGGCTTCTCCTGTGCGCATTCGATCGCGGCGACTCTAACGCTGGGGCTTACACTCTGCTTCCCAATGTCGGGCGACAATCGACTCCATCAGACGGCGCTGCCAGATCGCGGATACGACCAGCAGATCGCGCTGCGCAATCGGCTCATCGTCGCGGCGATGTGGCTTGTCGCGGTGGTCTTCGTCGGTGCCTTTGGCTTTCACGCGATCGGCAACGGCGCGTGGACCTTTCACGACTGCCTGTATTTCACCGTGATCACGCTCTCCACCGTTGGCTACGGCGAAACGTTGAGCGGGATGCACGACCATCACTATGCGCGCCTCTGGACGGTCTGTTTGATCGTTCTCGGCAGCGGCACGCTCGTCTATTTCGTCTCCACCTTCACGGCCTTCATCGTCGAAGGCGACCTCGGTGGGACGCTCCGGAGAAATCGCATGAAGCAACGCATCGCCAAGCTGCGCGGGCACTATGTCGTCTGCGGCGCGGGCACGACGGGCATTCACGTCGTCGAGGAGTTCCTTCACTGCAGGGTGCCCTTTGTGGTCGTCGACCGCAGCCGCGAGCGCTTGATGGAGCTGGAGGAGCGCTTCAACAACACGGGACCTCGCGATCAAGAACATCGCTTTCACTACGTCGTCGGCGATGCGACGGAGGATCACGTGCTCGACGAGGCGGGCATCTCGTATGCGCACGGTGTCGTCGCTGCGCTCTCCGAGGACAAAGACAATCTCTTCGTCACGGTGACGGCCTCTTCGCTCAATCCGAAGGCGCGCATCATCGCCAAGTGCGTGGAGGTCTCCTCGCGCCCGAAGCTCCTTCGTGCCGGTGCGCGGGCCGTGGTCTCGCCCACGCAGATCGGTGGCTTGCGTCTCGCCTCCGAGGCCATTCGCCCGACGGTCGTCGAGTTTCTCGACTTGATGCTGCGCGACCCGAAACAGAATCTGCGCATCGAAGAGGTGACCATCCCCGACAGCAGCACGCTCGTCGGCGCGGCCCTCAAGGACACGAATATTCGCCAGAAAACAAGGGGTTTGGTGATCGCAGTCCGCTTCGACGATGGGCGCTACGAGTACAACCCCGAGCCCTCGCTCGTGCTCCAACACGGCGCCACGCTCGTCGTGCTTGCCGAGACGAATGAGATGCAGAAGCTGCGAGAGGGGCTCGCCTCAGGCGCGATCGGAAAGACGTGATCGGCGCTACTGGGCAGCGCTCGCGAAGCTTGAGGTGAGCTTCATCAACTCGGCGCGTGCGGCTTCGACGGTCACGTTGTTCGCCTCAAAGATCACAAGCGCGACCTGCTCTACCAAGTCGCCTGTGGCACCCGCTGCAATCGCCACGCTGCGTGCATGAAGCGCCATGTGTCCCTTCTGAATGCCCACGGTTGCGAGGGCACGAAGGGCTGCGAGGTTCGAGGCGAGGCCCATGGAGGCAGCGAGCATCGCAAGCTCTTGGGCTGTCTCCACACCGGTCGTCATCAGGCCAAAGCGCGCACCTTCATGCACGCGCAGTGTGCCGCCCACGATGCCGAGCTGAAGGGGCAATTCCATCTCGCCGACGAGCCAGCCCTCTTCTTCACCGGGCACGGGCTTGGCCTCGTTCACGCCGCGCGAAACGCGCCACGTAGCAAGCGGTGCATAGCGTCCGTTGCGTGCCGCAAAGGCATGCGCTCCGGCCTCCACCGCACGCCAATCATTGCCCGTCGCGATCACGACCGGATCGATGCCGTTCATGATGCCTTTGTTGTGCGTTGCGGCCCGATACGGATCGCGCGAGGCGAACTCCGAGGCGCGCACGATGCCGTCGCGCACGCGCTCACCCGAGTGCCCCTCGGCCGTCAACACATGCGGAGGAATCGCGCAGCGAATGCGAACACAGCGTGCGTCTGCGAGGTTCGAGAGGATGCGAAGGCCGATGCGTCCGCCCGTCCAGAGCGCAATGCGTCCTGAGACAGCTTCGGCGATCGTGTTCACCAAATTCGCGCCCATCGCATCGCGGCAATCCACGAGGAGATGCACCACGAGCCAGCCCTCGCCGAGGTCGCGCACGACCACATCCCGTGTGCCTCCGCCGCGTGCGATCAGGTTCGGAACGGCCTTGTCCGCAAGGGCACAAAGCTCCTCTTTGCGCTCGTTCAGAAGGCGCGTGGCCTCACGTACATCGGGCACGCGATCGAGCTGCACCTGGGCAATCATGATCGGCTCGTCCGACTCGGCGAAGAAGCCGCCGCCTGCACGCGCCATCTTCGCGGCGTTGCTTGCCGCAGCGACGACGGAGGGCTCTTCGACGACCATCGGAACGAGGTAGTCGCGCCCGTTCATCTGCAGATTCAAGCCGAGCGCGAAGGGCATCGCATAGGTGCCGACAACATTCTCGATCGTCTTGTCAGCCGTCTTTGCATCAAGGCCACCGAGGCCAAGCGCGGACTCAAGCTCGCTCACCTTCACACCGAGCACCTCCGCAGCCGCATGACGACGCTCGGAGAGGGAGAGTTTGTAGAAGCCTGGGATGCGCGAGGTGACCATGGGGGACTCCGTAGCTGAACGTTAAGAGAGCAATGCTTGTGGCTCGAAGCGCACGCCTTCGGCGCCCAGCGTCATGGCCACAGGCAAGAGACCTTGGGCGCGGCATTTCGATTCAAATGCGAGGGCATGCGCCTCGCTTGGGAAGAGCGCGATGGCGACATCGCCACCACCGGCACCTGAGGGTTTCGCGGCGCCCTGCTCCTCCTCTGCAAGCTTGGCTGCGAGGTCGAGCTCGGCCGTCACGATGGGGACGCCCGCTGACTCACCGAGCACACGCATCGCGCGGTGATGCTCGCGGATTGCTTGAATCGCCGAGTCGATGTCGTTCTCCTCGAAGGCCTCGATGAGGCGCTGACTCGCCATGTCGATCGGCTCAAGTGCATCGTCGTAGGCGGCGCGATCCCGATCGGCGAGCGTCTTCACTGCACGTACAAAGTCGCTCGTGCGCGCGGGGTGACCTGTCCACACAACGCGCCACACGAAATTCAATCCGCCTGTGAGCGGGTCGATATCAATGCCTTCTGCATCCCGTGCGAGGGCAACGAAACCCCCAAGTGCGGATGCGATTACATCCGCGCCGCTTCCTTCTGGGGCGACGGCGCGATGGCCCTCAAGCGCGAGCGCCATGATCTCGTAGCGCTCCTTTTCCACATCGCGTCCACGCGCAATCGCAACCACCGCAGCGGTCGCAACCGAGGCCGCGGCCGAGGAGCCAAGCCCAAGCTTCTTGTCGCCTTCGCGCAGGCTATGGACATCCAGCGAGAGGTTCATGTGCATCGCGTCCTCGCCCAACTTTCCGTAGGAAAGCTCGGCCTTCTCACGTGTTAGCAAGACCTCAGGCGGGAAGGTCGCGTTGTCGGGCGAGAGGTTCGAGCAAGCCTCTGAGCCGTCCGACACCCCCGCTGATACGTCGAGCGTCACACGTGCTCTGCGACTCACCGCTGCGACCATCGCGCGCGCACCCTCGAGCACGGCGTACTCGCCCGAGATCATCAGCTTGCCTGGTGCACTCGCAACGAGGCGTCCTTCTCGCTTGTTCATGCACGCAACTTGGCACCCGATGAGGAGCGAAGCACGGTGCTTTGCGCCTTTCAGAGAGAGGCATCCGCGGCGAAGTAGAATCGAGCGCGTGACCCAGAAGAGCGAGCGTTTGCGCCATGCCGTGAGAGACGAGGCACTGCCTGCATGTGTGCTCGATCTCGACGCCTTCGATCGCAACCTTGCGCGTGTGAAGACGCAGGTCGCAGCGCACGGCTTGCCCCTTCGCATCGCAACCAAGAGCCTGCGGTCCCCCGCCTTGATGAGGCGCCTTCTCGATCGCGGGAAGCCCATGTTTGTAGGGCTTTTGTGCTTTGCCGTGCGTGAGGCAGAGCGGCTCTTCGAAGAAGGCTTCGATGATCTGCTTGTGGCCTATCCGCCCTCGGTGCGGCCCGGAGTCGATCAAGACCTGGCGCGCGCAGCACGCCTAGCAAACAAGGGCTGCAAGCTCGTGCTCGCGGTCGACTCCGAGCGCGCGATCGATCGGGCCGCGGAGGAAGCGCGCGCAGCACACACGAGCATCGCGCTCGTGCTCGACATCGACATGTCGCTTGAGGTCGCACGTGGCCGGGTGCATCTCGGTGTGCGCCGCTCCCCCCTTCGCGACGAAGAAGAGATCGTTCGCTTGGCCAAGCGCATCGAGCGCACCGACGGCGTCTCGTTTGCGGGCCTCCTTTGCTATGAGGCGCAGGTCGCAGGCCTTGGCGATCGAAATCCCTTTGCGCGCATGGAGAATGGCGCAAAGCAGCTCGTGCGCAGCGCAAGCGTGAAGGATGTGAGCGCGCGTCGAAACGCGATCGTGCGGGCCCTCGATGGGGCCGGCCTTTCACCGCGCTTGGTGAACGGCGGAGGCACGGGTTCACTCAACACAACGACGCGCGCATCGGGTGTGACCGAGGTGAGCGCGGGCAGCGCGTTCTACAAGCCGCACCTCTTCGACTACTTCCACGATGCGCACATGTCAGCGCTCGAGCCGGCGCTCTTCTTCGCCCTCGAGGTGACGCGCATTCCGGGACCGGGATGGGTCACGGTGAATGGCGGTGGCTACATCGCGTCGGGCAGTGCGGGCCCTGACAAGCTGCCGCTTCCGTGGCTACCGCATGGGCTTTCACTGGAGCCTCAGGAGGGCGCGGGCGAGGTGCAGACGCCGCTGCGTGTCCCGCCGAATGTCTCTCTGTCGCACGGCGATGCGATCCTCTTTCGCCATGCAAAAGCGGGCGAATTGACGGAGCGCTTCGATCGCATTCTGGTGGTCGAGGGCGACAAGGTCGTCGATCGCCTGCCCACCTATCGTGGTCTTGGGTGGACGTTCTTCTGAGGACTACGGGTCCGGGAGACAGTCCATGACGCGCGTTGTGGAGGACGACACCGTCAACGTCGTTGGGCCCACTGTCTCTTGAACCGTTGAGCTCGTTTCATCGAGCGGAAGCTCAAAGAGGAGTGCATCCCGCGGGCCGAATACGGTCTCTGCATCGGCTTCGATGCGTTCATCGCTCCGCTCGCAACCCCAGATGCGCGTGAGGCGAAGCTGGCCCGTGTAGGTGGCACCAGAGCCCGCGCTGTCTGCGCCAATGTGGAGCATCGCCGAAGACGGATCGATGTCGCGCAGGGCTGTCGGAAACTCCACCGAGACGGGGACAAAATCGACGAGTGCCGTGAGCTCGCCAACCTCATTGCGACGCACAACCACATGGTGCCAGCGACCATCACTCACGACAGTCGCGGAGCGCCTGTTGGGGACGCTACGAAGCTGAACGAAGGCGCGATCGACATAGAGCCCAAAGAGGAAGCCCACTTCCTCTGGCCCAGGATCGCGATAGCCCGCGATGACACTCACGCTCGGCTCACGCGTCTTCAGCCAGGTCTCGAACGTGAACGGGCCCGTACCGATCGAGCCAATACGAGGAAAGGCACCGAGCTCACCGAAGCATCGTCGAGTTGCAGCGGTCGAGAGGGCGCGCACTCCGAGGTGGAGGCGCATTGCATGAGACTTCGAATCGAGGCGCATCCATGTCGCCTACATCGCTCGCGATCGGAGCAGCATCGGCGCCGCGCGCGTCACGCGCGAACCCAACCTCACTCACGGCGCGTGCGTCTTGATCGCCCGCATCACGTGTGTGCGTCAGCGGGCATCCAGAGAGCAATCCAAGCGAGAGGATCCAGGAGCATCGAAAAGTCATGTGCCGCGAGTCTTTCATGAGTCGCCACGCGTTGGACATCTCCGTTGGATCTGCCGATGCTGATCGCATGAGCGCATCGACCCAAGAGTCCATTCAGCGTGCATACGAGGGCTTGCGTCTTTTGGGGCTCTCGTTCCCCGAGGCGACGGAGGATCATCCTTGGGGTGAAACAGCGCTGAAGGTGAAGGGGAAAGTCTTCGTCTTCATGAGCCTGACGGAGAAGGGCTTGAGCCTCTCGACGAAGCTGCCCGAGTCGAACGCGCTCGCGCTTGAGCTGCCCTTCGCGAAGCCCACGGGATACGGCCTCGGCAAGAGCGGTTGGGTCTCCGCGCGCTTCACCGAGGAGGATGAAGACGAGGTGCCGACGGACATCCTTCGTGCCTGGATCGAGGAGAGCTATCGCGCCGTTGCACCAAAGAAGTTGAGTGCGCTGATGATTGACTCTTCAGTCAATGAAACCCCGAAGAAGCGCTCTTCAGCACCTCTCGCCCGGAGGAAGGCCGTCTCCAAGAAGCGGTGAACATCGACCATTTCTCGCGCAAAGGTTATGTCCGCCCGCATGCACAGGCCGACCAAGCACGCACACACAGCCCTTCTCATGCTCGCCCTCTCCCTCGTTGGATGCGGCGGCAACGCGACCGAACCGAATGGCCCGCCCGTCGATGAACACACGAGCGGAGAGGAGACGGCGCAGGTCACCGCGCCCCTTCGCTTGCCCGAGAACGCGGCGCCCACGCGCTACGCATTGAGCCTACAGATCGACCCTGCACAAGAGCGCTTCACGGGCACGGCGGAGATCGACGTCACGCTCACCGAGGCCATGGATCGCATGTGGATTCATGGTGAGAACCTCACCGTCACGGAGGCCACCGCAACGCGCGAGGGCGGCGAGCCCGTCGCCGTCAGATGGGAGCTCATCGATGCCGAAGAAGGCGTCGCGCGCATCGTGTTTCCGAGCGTGATGGAGCCCGGCCAGGTGCACCTTCGCATCGCCTACAACGCCCCCTTCGACGAGACACTCGAGGGCCTCTACCGCGTGAACGTGGGCGAGGATCACTACATCTTCTCGCAGTTCGAATCGATCGCCGCGCGCAAGGCCTTCCCCTGTTTCGACGAGCCGCGCTTCAAGGTGCCCTTCGACATCACCGTGACGATTCCCAATGGCCAGCGGGCGTTTGCGAATAGCCGCGAGGTCGAGACGACGAGCGTCGATGGCATGACGCGCGTGCACTTCGCTGTGACCGAGAACCTGCCGACCTACCTCGTCGCCTTCGCGGTGGGCCCGCTCGATGTGGTCGAGGCGACCATTCCACCGAATGCCGTTCGCTCGACGCCGCTCGCCCTTCGAGGTGTCGCGCCCCGCGGACGCGGGCCCGAGATGGCCTACGCGATGGAGCACACGCCGCGCATCGTTGCGGCGCTCGAGACTTGGTTCGGCATTGCCTATCCCTTCGACAAGCTCGACATCGTTGCGGTGCCGGATTTCGCTGCGGGCGCGATGGAGAACGCGGGCCTGGTGACCTTCCGCGATCAGCTTCTTTTGCTCGGGCCCGATGCACCTGCGCAGCAACGTCGCGGCTTTGCGTTCGTCATGGCGCACGAGCTCGCGCATCAATGGTTTGGCAACCTCGTGACGATGCAGTGGTGGGATGACCTCTGGCTCAACGAGGCCTTCGCAACGTGGATGGAGACGACGATCGTGTCTTCGACCTTCCCGGAATTTCACGCCGAGACGCTTGAGCTGATGACACAGCTCGAGGCCTTCGATGCCGACAGCCTGACGAGTGCGCGCGTGATTCGTCAGCCCATTCAATCGAGCGATGACATCGCCAACGCCTTCGACTCGATCACGTACTCCAAGGGCGCGAGCGTCCTTGCGATGATCTCGAACTTCATGGGGCCTGAGCAGTTCCAGGCTGGCATTCGCGCGTACTTGAATGCGCATGCGCGCGGCAATGCAACGACGGCTGATCTGGTCTCGGCGTTGACGGCCGCAGGCAACCCGAACACGGCGGCCATCTTGGAGAGCTTCACGACGCAAGCTGGCATCCCAAGCGTCGTCTTCCAGTCGCCTGTCTGTAACAGCGACGAGGGACATCCCGATGTCACCATGGCGATTCGGCAATCCCGCTACGCGCCGCTTGGTTCAAGCGCAGTGCGCGACGCCACGTGGGCCCTTCCGGTCTGCGTGACGTACGCCGATGCCGGGGGCGTGATTCAAGAAAGCTGTGCATTCCTGACGGAAGCGGAGGGGAACATCGAGCTCGCAACATGCCCTGTCTGGGTCCTCCCAAACCCACGCGGCGAAAGCTATTTCCGCTTCAGCATGCAGCCTGCCCAGATGGCTGCATTGCAGCCTCTTGTCACAGCGGCAGTGGCTCCGGCACGGCGCGGTCGGGCACGCACCGAGTGGACGCTGGGCGCACGCGGAGGTGTGGCCTCGGCGCGCGATTTGATCACGATGTCGGACAGTGCACGCGCCGGTTTCGCGTCGGGTGAGACGAGCTTTGAGAGCGCGATGAATGTGCTCGCGCCGATGGTCACGAGCGAGGATCGCTTCGTCGCAACCGCGCCGATCGAGCTGCTCTCTTTCGCGCACGATCAGCTGCTCTCGCCCACCGAAGAAGAGGCCTTCTTCGCCTACGCACGTCGCCTCTACCAGCCACAGCTCACGCGCCTTGGGTGGGCCGCACGTCGTGGCGTGTCTGATGACTCCGAGACGCGCTCACTGCGTGCTGCAGTGCTCAGCTTCCTCGCCCTTGAGGCGCGTGACCCGGCTGTGCGTGCCGAGGCGAACACACGTGGACGCGCTTTCTTGGGCGAGGGCCCCAATGGCGACCATCACCTTCACTCCGATGCGGTGCCCGCCGACTTGCTTGAGGTGTGTCTGACGGTGGCTGCCGAAGAGGGCGATGCGGCGCTCTTCGATCGCATGGAGCAAGAGCTTGTGCAGAGCCAGGACGGCATCGTGCGCGGCCGCCTCGTGACCGCGATGGGGCATGTCGATGAAGAGGCACTTCGTGCGCGCGTGCTTGAGCTCGCCCTCGATGAGCGCCTTCGTCAGAACGAGCGATTCCGCCCTCTTTCTGGGCAATTTGGAGACCCAGAGGGTCGCGAGGCTGCGTGGACTTGGCTGCAAGCGAACTACGACCGCGTGCGTGCGCGCTTTGGTGCGGAGTACGCGGGCTACGTGCCCTTCGTGACGGGCGGCTTCTGTGACCGCGTGCATGCGCAAGAGGTGCAAGCCTTCTTCGAGCCACGCATGGGAGATACGCAGGGCGGCCCGCGCAACCTCGCCTCGGCCGTAGAGACGATCTCACTCTGTGCGGCACGTGCGGATGCCGCACGCGAGGGGGCACGCGCCTTCTTCGCGACGACGCAGACGCGCACACAGCCCCGCGCACGCTGAGCCGCGCTTGATCAAATACCTCGGCAGCAAACGACTTCTGATCCCCGCGATTCGTGAAGTCGTTCGCGCCATGCCCGACGTGAAGTCGGTGCTCGATCTCTTCTCGGGCACCTCGCGCGTCGGGCACGCGCTCAAGCAGGACGGGCTTCAAGTCTTCGCCAACGATCACAACGCGTACGCCGCGACGCTCGCGCGTTGCTATGTCGCTGCAGACAAAGAGCGCTTCGAAGAAGAGGCACAGCGCATCCTTCAGGAGCTCGACGCGTTGCCCGGCAAGGCTGGTTACTTCACCGAGACCTTCTGCGTGAGGAGCCGCTTCTTTCAGCCGCAGAATGGCGCGCGTGTGGATGCGATCCGTGAGGCGATTGCGTGCATGTCGCTCACCCCTGAGCTCGAGAGCGTGCTGCTTGTCTCACTCATGGAAGCGGCGGACAGAGTCGACTCCACCACGGGTGTGCAGATGGCCTATCTGAAGCAGTGGGCCAAGCGCGCATCGAACCCCCTGAGGCTCCGCATGCCTGAGCTTGCGCCCGCATCGCAGCACGGGCCCTGCCTCGCCTTCGAGCGTGATGCGCTTGCGCTCCTAAGTGAGGTTGAGGCCGACCTCGCCTACATCGACCCGCCTTACAATCAGCATAAATACCTTGGCAATTATCATGTGTGGGAGTCGCTCGTGCGCTGGGACAAGCCCGAGGTCTACGGCACCGCGTGCAAGCGCATCGACTGCAAGACGCGCGGCTCGGAGTTCAATTCGAAGCCACGTTTCGAAGCGGCGTTTACCGAGCTCATCCATGCCGTGCGCGCCAAGCGCCTGATCATCTCCTTCAGCGACGAGGGCTACCTCTCGCGGGAGGCCTTCCTGCGCATCCTCGGCACGCGCGGCGAGGTCACGGTGCTGGAGCACGACTACAAGCGCTACGTCGGCGCGCAGATCGGCATCCACAACCCGAAGGGCGAGCGCGTCGGCAAGGTGAGCCACCTGCGCAACAAGGAATATCTCTTCGTCGTCGACGCGCGGTAGAGGCCTTGGCGTGTCAGCATTTGGCCATGCGCATCCACGCCGCGAAGGTTGTCGTTGCTGGCCTCCTCTTCGTTGGCTGTGATTCTCCGACGGAGATCATGGACTTCCGGCGTGACGCGGGACCGCAACCCGAGTGCCTTGGTGTCGAGCCCGGCGAGGTTGCCTGCGAGGGCACGATGGCGCTTCAATGTGATGCGACGGGCCATGTCAGCAATCGCGTTGACTGCGGAGTCAACGGTCAGCTCTGCGTCGCAGGGGTGGGCTGTGCGATGTGCGAGCCCAACCGCATCCGCTGCGATGGCGAGCTCGTCTTGCGATGCAACCCAGAAGGCACTGCCGAGACCGAGGGCGAGACCTGCGATGCAGCCGCGGGCGTTCATTGCAGCCCGGCCGGATGCCAGCCGCTCTGCGCGCAGGCCGTCACGGCGCGCTCCTATTTGGGCTGCGCGTACTACGCGGTACCCACCACGAATTCCTTTCTGGATTCAGTGTTTTCGTTCGCAGTGGCCATTGCCAATCCGCAGCTTGTCGTCGCCGAGGTAACGATCGAGGGAGGCGCGGGCGTGCGCGAGACACGCACGATTGCACCCGGCGCCCTCGAGCTCGTCACGCTGCCTTGGATTGAGGCGCTGCGAAGCCCGGTCGTGGCTGGAGATCATCTGAGCGTGCGCGCACCGGTGCCCGCATATCGCATCGCCTCAAGCGTCCCGGTCACCGTCCATCAGTTCAATCCGCTCTCCTTCTCCGAGCCCGTGGCGTGCAGTGACGAGCCGATGGGCGGCCAGTGCTTCTCGTTCACCAACGACGCCTCGCTGCTTCTCCCAACACACGCCCTGACGGGCAGCTACCTCCTGATGAGTCGCCCCGCGCAGCTGCTCTACAGCGGAGCCTCTCGCCTCGCATCTCCGGGCTTTGTCTCGATTGTCGGAGCAGGCGAAGGGCCTGTGCCCGTCACGGTGCGCACGCACGCCTACATCGCGCGTGGCATCGATGCAGTCATGCCGCGACATGTTCCCGGCGACACCTTCACCTTCACGCTCGCACCCGGTGAGATCGTCCAGCTCGTCACAGAGGTCCCCACGAACTGCCCTGTCACTGCCGAGATGGAAGACGTCAACGCGTACTGCCCGCTCGGCGCGGACTACGACCTCACGGGAACCGAGGTGGTCTCCGACGGGCAGATCGCTGTCTTCGCGGGGCACAACTGCAGCTTCGTCCCCTTCAATCGTTGGGCCTGCGATCACCTCGAAGAGCAGATCTTCCCCTCCGAAGCACTGGGCATGTCTGTCGTCGCGCCGATGTCACTTCAGCAACGCGGGGAGCCTCACCTCTTGCGCATCGTCTCCGCTGCCAACAACAACGAGATCACCTTCACGCCCGCGCGAGAGGATGCACCGCCCATCACGTTGAATCGCGGTGAGTTCACCGAGATCGCGATGCGCGTGCCGACACGCGTGACAGGCACCGCGCCCTTGCTCGCGGCCCGCTTCTTCGTCGGCCAGGACTACAACGGGCTCGGCACCTCCGGACGCGGGGCGTCAGGGGATCCCTCGATGGGTTTGCTCGTCCCCGATGAGCAATGGCGAAGGCAGTACATCTTCCTCACGCCCGACACCTACACCTCCACCTTCGTCGACATCATCGCCTCCGCCGAGGCGCGCGTAGAGCTCGATGCCCAAGTTGTCGGCAGCTTTCGCGCAGCAGAGGGCACGGGCTACTCCATCGCCCGCGTCCCCCTTCGCGCCGGCATACATCGCATCACCTCGACCTTCCCCGTCGGTGTGCAGGTCTACGGATACGCACCCTACACAAGCTATCTCGTGCCTGGCGGCCTTGACCTCATCGAGATCTCTGACCCGTTGTGACAATATATCAATCGCATATCCACATGAAACACATATGTGTACAACATCGCATCGCGCAGACCTCACTCCTCATGATGCTGACGCTCAGCGGATGCGGTTCATCCCCGGCGCGTGAGCCCGCATCGCCCGTGGCACCCTCTTCGATAGAGCCCACAACAACCACCGAGGAAGCAATGAACCCAACAGCAGAAGCGCACATCGAAGCAGGCCTGCGCGCCGTCGCAGACGGCTCCATCGCGAACACAGACTTCACGCTCGTCTACGACGACATGCATGGGCTCTACGGTGGCGAGACGATCACCCTGAACGGCGATGGGACGCTCCAGGCCGTCTGGCAGCGCCCTGGCAATGTGCGCTCGGAGTACGCGGGCACCGTGAGCGCAGCCTCCTTGCGCGACCTCGCCACGCTCCTCGTTGCCCAACGCGCATGGCGCCACGAGATCCCCGAACGCACGTACCTCCCAGACACTGTCTTTGCCCGCGTGCGCCTGCGTTTCGGCGCAGCGTCGAGTCATGCCTGGGAGGTTCAGGGTCAGCCGCGCCTCGGGGAGATCAGGCGCGCGATGGAGGCGCTGGTGCCCGCCCTCGCAAACCGAGAGCCCTGATCAGAAGTTGAGACCGCCGAGAAAGTAGAGGCCCCAGGCCTTCTCATCGAGCGCGCGGTACGCGTCGTTGTCCGCGAGGCTGAGGAAGAAGCGCGTCTCGACGAAGGCGCCTCCAAACTCGCCGCGTACAAAAGGCGCGAGCGAGGCGAAGCCGATGGCCGAGCTCGAGTTCCCTTGGTCGTAGAGCACCGTCTGGAATCGCGCGCCCATCGCAAGCTCGGGGATGAGACGCACGCCGCCGTAGAGCCCGAGCTGCGCGCCGACCGAAACTCCGTCGTAACCATCGAGCACTGGAATGCCGAGGCCGACCGCGGTCTCCGCGCCGACAAAGAACATCTCCGCGCGGTACTCACCATCGGCGCGCAGTACGAGCGGCACCTCGCCGCGCCATGTCATCCAGCTATCCCAAGCTCCGTTGGGCAGCGCCGTGAGCGGCACCGAGGTCAATGCGACATCCCCGTCGAATCTCCCGCCGTTGTAGGTGTTCATGATCGGCGCAACGAAGCCCAAGCCCGCGCGGATGCGAAGGCCGGTGACGGGTGTCATGGCGATACGCGCGCCTGCGTAGAGATTGCCGGCGCGAAAGTTGAGTTGGTCATCGCCGATCGGTGCCCAGATATTCGAGACGACGCTGCGAAACGCGACATCGATCGAGAGCGAGAAGTCCTCGCTGATGCGCATCACGTTCACGTTCGCCTCAACACTCGGCACCACGAGGGTCAGCCCCGCACTCGCTGTGCTTCCGAGAATTGAGGCCGTCTGTTGATGCGTGTAGAAGCCGACATCCAGCACGAGGCGTGAGTTCGGAAGCGTTGTATCCGCCCGCAATTCGCCGGTGGATTGCGCCTCGGCCTCTGCGCCAAACATCACAGTTCCCATGGCGATCGAGAGAGCGAGACATGCCTTCGAAGAGCTATTTTTCATGGCCGCAATCGTAGCGATTTCAGCGCACCGCGCTTGTCCCTTACGCTCTTGAGATATGCGCATTGTACGACGAGCCTCGCGGCTCTTTCTCCCGGCCTCGTGTCTGCTCTTGGGCGCGTGCGATCCCTCGCCTTCCATCGATGCAGGCACCGATGCATTCGCCTCACCGGATGCGGTGTCGCTCGATGCACCCACACTGGCCGATGCGCTTTCGATGCCTGTGATGGGCTCGATCGAGGATGGTGAAGGCCTGCACCTCGATGTGCTCTCGAACCCACTTCGCATTCGTCTCGTGCGCGCAGACGGAAGTGTCGCGCTCGAGAGTGCGCCAACGGCCTTCGAGATCGGCACCGCGCCTGGTGGCTCCGTCCGCTATCACGACGTCAACGTGCCAAACCCAAATCAGGTGGATTGGCACGCACTCGATCTCGGCATCGAGCGCGTGAGTGCCACCGAAGTGCGCGTCGGTGATGGCCTTGGGCGCACGGCGCGCATGACGCTCACGCGTGTCCGCGCGGGCGTGCTTCAACTTCATATCGAAATCGAAGAAGGCATGGAAAGCGTGGCATTGATGCGTGCCCGCTTCGCGATGGACGATGGCGCCTACCAGGGCCTCGGCGAGCGCTTCTCGGGTGCGGATGCGCGCGGCTTTGTGGTGCCGATGCAGATGTCCGTCACGAGCCTCGCAAGAGAGAGCGGCCTCAACGAGCACCACGTGCCTGTGCCTTTTGTGGTGAGCTCGAAATCCTACGGGCTCTTTGTCGAGACACGCGAGGCTGGCGCCTTCGATGTGGCGAGCACGGATGCGAATGAGCTGCGCACGACGTTTGAAGGCAGTTCGCTCGACTTCGTCTTCTTCGCGCAACGCACACCGCGCGAGGTGATCGCCAGCTACACAGAGCACACGGGCCTTCCGATCTTGCCGCCCCGCTGGTCGTTCGCGCCGATGCACTGGCGTAATGTTTGGGATGACCGCGCAATGCTTGAGACGGATGCGCGCGCGCTCGTCGATCTGCACATCCCGGCCACTTCGTTCTGGCTCGACAACCCGTGGACGACTTCCTACGTCGACAACATCGTCGATGAGACGCGCTTTCCTGGACACATCGCGATGCTGCAAAGCCTTCGCGCATCAGGGTTTCAGCCGCTCGTGTGGAATGTCCCGTACCTGGACACGCCCGATGATGGCGTGGCCGACAACACCGCCGAGATGCTCTATAGGGAGGCCGCGCGTGAGGGTCATTTGGTCCGCAACGGACGCGGCGATGTCTTTCAAGCGCCGAGCACGCTCGGGGTCTCAGGGCTCGGTGAGCCAGGCGGAATGATCGACTTCACAAGCGAGCCCGCGCGCATCTTCTGGCAGACGCGTCTCGATCGACTCGTTCGCGACCTCGGCATCCGCGCGTTCAAGCTCGACTACGGCGAGGACGTCGTTCCCGAGTTCGGTGGCGTGCGCCCAGGGCTCGTCTTCGCAGACGGAACGAGCGAGCGGCAAACGCACAATGTCTACGCGCAGCTCTACCACACGCCCTATCGCCGAGCGCTCGACGAGGGCTCCACCGAGGGCGGCTTTGTGCTCGTGCGCGCCTCATGTTGGGGCGGCCAGAGCGTGGCCGACATCATCTGGCCCGGGGACATCGACTCGAACCTCACGCGCGGTGACACAGACAATGTGGGCGGCTTGCCCGCAGCCATCTCCGCGATGATTTCCCTTGCTGCGAGTGGCTTTCCGAACTTTGCCTCCGATACCGGCGGCTACCGCGAAGGGCCCACCTCGCTCGAGACCTTGATGCGCTGGGCCGAGCACACGGCCTTCACGCCCTTCCTTCAGCTCGGCGGAAGCGGCCCGCATCACAACCCCTGGCTCTACGACGCAACGGCGCAGATCCCCGACCCAACGGGCACCTACCGCGAGCTCGCACGCATGCACACCGAGCTCATTCCGTTCTTCCGCATGCAGGCACTTCTGGCCTCGCGCGATGGCACGCCGCCCATCCTCCATCCCTCCCTCGCATTCCCCGAAGACCTTGCTGGATATGCCGATCCCGATGCGTACCTGCTCGGCCAGGATCTCTTCGTCGCGCCTGTCGTGACGCCCGCGGCCACCACGCGCGCGCTCCATCTTCCACCCGGCCAATGGGTGCACTGGATGACGGGCGAGGCCTTCACCGGCCCGATGGATGTGACGGTCGATGCGCCCGTTGGGAGGCCACCTGTCTTTGTGCGCGTGGGCGCCATCATCCCGATGCTCGCGCATGATCTGGAGACGCTCGTGCCCGCACCCATGCCGATGGGCGCATCGCGCATCAGCCCAAGCGATAGGCCCTTCTTGCGCGCTCGCTCGATCCCGATGGGGCTCACCTCGATCACAACCGAAGAGGGCATGGTGATCACCGTTGATCATCGAAGCGGCCTCGCGATCTCCCTCGCGCCTGTCACTGCGCCCGCACCCGATCTCGGTCTTCGCGACGTGCGCATGCAGGTCGATCTTCAACATGCGAGCCCAGCCATCACCTCGATCATGCGCGCTTCGGTCGGCGCCATGAACGTCCCGATGAGCACGCGGGCCGCCGTCGAATCTGGATGCGATGGCATGTGTTGGTCCGTAGAGGGCGACACGCTCTTTGTCAGCGCCCGCATCACCAGCGCGCAGACTTTCACCTTCACCTCGATGTAGTGCGCATCGACGTGTCACTCTTCGTCCCTACCCCGCAGTGAATCAGCGGCCTCTCAACCGCGTCGGAGACTTCAACATGCGCTCGACCCAACGCTCCGCTCTCTTCATTGGCCTGGCCTCGTTCCTCGCCATCGGTTCGTTCGTCACGCCACGTCCGCGTGATTTGCCCGATGCAGGCGGCAACTACCAGGCGCTCTTGGAGGCCATCTCGCCGACGAGCGGTGCGCTTGCTCGCGTCGGAGGTGCACCGCCTCCCTTCACGCTTCCTGCAGCGACCGGCGGGCCCTCGTCGGGCCAGTTCCGCATGGGTCCACTCATCGGTCACAACCCCGTCGTCATCCTCTTCTGGGCCACGTGGTGCGTGCCCTGCCAGCAAGAGCTGCCCTTTTACCAGACGCTCTACGCACGCCATCGCGAGGCGGGTCTTCGCATCGTCGGCATCTCGATGGACAACGCGACGACCATCACGCGTGTCGGCCCCACCGCGCGTCGTCTCGGCATCACCTTCGACATCGTCACCGACCTCGACACACGCATCACCACGCAGCTCAACCCACGCCGCGCAGCGCCGCTCAGCATCTGGGTCAACCGCCAGGGTCGCATCACCTGGGAGCGCGAGGGCTACTCACCCGCCGAGCAGGGCACGGTCTCGGCTGGCATCGATGCCCTGGTTGCAGAGCACTGATCACCGCCACAACAAAACGAAAAGCCCAGACTTCGCGCTGGGCTTTTTCATTTCCGTCGATCTGCAAATGAGCAACCCAAAGGTTGCGCATCGCGAAGCTCCTTGTGCTGCAAAGCAATTCACGTGTCGATAAGCAACCAAATGGTTGCATATCGAGCTCGCGTGAGTTCAGAGCAAGGCGTGCAGATGAATCTACGCCGCCTTCTCTCACGCACTCTCGACGAGCGTTCCATTCCAATAGACCCAGCTCTCCCAGAGTGAGTGCACGTCACCGCCGATGCGCAGACGCGTGTGCATCGAGGGAAGCGACTTGGGGCGCACCGGCCGCTTGCGCAGCTTCATGCCGGCCTCCTCAGGCGTGCGACACGCCTTCTTCGTGTTGCACGCAAAGCAGGCCGTCACGATGTTCTCCCAGGAGGAGCGTCCACCTCGCGCACGCGGCATCACGTGATCGAAGTTGAGCTGCTTCTGCAGCTTGGGCTTGGTGCCGCAGTACTGACAGGTGAACTCATCGCGGATGAGTACGTTCGCGCGCGAGAAGCGCGGGCCCGAGTAGAACCATTTGTGCGGACGAACAAGGCGCACGACGGCGGGCACCTTGATCGTGATGCTGACCGAGCGGATGTCCTCCTCATACTCGGAGACGACCTCGACTTTGCCGTCGAAGAACATCGTCACCGCCTTCTGCCAGGACACCACGCGTATGGGCGCATAGCTCTGTGAAAGAACGAGCGTCTGCATAGGCACCTCCTCTCTCGCGTCTCAAGGACGCATCCACGTTCGCCGCGCACGCGAACAAGCCAACCATCCAACAATCACATTTGAACAAGCAAAGTTTGACGTTTGAACACGTCAACTCAGTGTGGCCTGCAAAGCCTCATCACGCGCGCTTTGTGACGAAGACTTCACGGGCTTTCCCGTGCGCGCTGGCCTTTGCCCCGACATCGCGCGCCAGAAACGATTTGGGCCACCCAGGAGAACCCAGGTGGCCCAAGACGAACTTGCGTTCTCTCGACTTGCCTAGGATACGAAGGCGTTCAGCGCTCCGTTGCGATCTTCGCCGCGATGATTGCCTGCGGGCTTGCTCGACATGCCCGGATAGGCAGCAACGCTCAGGCGCAACCGCTTTCCCGCGAGGGAAACCAGCAACGAAACAAGGCGTGGGCAATCGAGCGAAAACACGGAGACCTCCAAGGGTGCGCGTTTGTAGGCCTCTCGCTTGACTTTGTCAAACGTCGAAGTTGATCGCTCAATGCGCATTCTTGGTCGGGGCGATGCGCTGCCAGCCCCATGCGACGAAGAAGCTACCGAAGAGCACCGTCGCGAAAAGCCAAAAGAGCGCCGGGCCCCAAGCGCCGAAGAGGGCGTAGAGCAGGGCCTCCAGCGCGTGGCTTGAGACATCCCCTTCGGCGGCGATCCAGCGCATCCCTGAGCCCATCGAGACGATCATCAGGAGCAGTGGAACGAGCCCAACGGCGAGGCCGTATTGGGGCGCAGCACGCACGACTTGGGGCGGCGCATTCCGATAGCCAGCCGTCGGCTCGGCGAGGCCTGAGAGCACCGCGATTTCGTGCGCAGCCTCGGCATCGCGAAAGACAAGCGTGACCATGCCTTCAGCCTCCTGTTGTTCCTGCGCGCGCACCGGCAGCCAATGCGTTGCGAGCCGCTTCCAACCAAAGCGCGCCGTGAAGAACGCGACGACACTGCCGAGCCCAAGAAGGACGACCGCAAAGACAAACCCGATCATCGCGCGCTCCGACGAGGCGTCGGGGTAGCGCATCCATGCGTCGAGAAATGCACCAGTCCCCACCGTGATCGCGAGCCCGAGGGCGACCCCCAACGCGACCCAGAGCCCACGTGTGATCGTGACCTTCAAGGTGCAGACAGCGCAGAGTGGAACCTCCACCGCATCGACGAAATAGCCAGCGGATGCAGGGCGACGGCATCGCATGCAGTGCGCCGGAAAGCGCACACGATCACGCGCACAGGTGACGACCGCGCTCATCGCGCGCGCATGCTGGAGAGCGTCTTTCCTTCGCGATCGAGCCGCGTTTCAATCGACCGATTGAGCTGCGAGGGGAGGCGCGGGCCGCCGTAGATGAAGCCCGTGTAGAGCTGCAAGAGCGTCGCGCCGGCATCGAGGCGCGCCCAGCATTCCTCGGCGTCTTCGATGCCGCCGACCGAGATGATGGCGCGTGATGCATCGAGCTTTGGGCGTAGGCGCTTGAGCACCTCAAGAGAACGCGCGCGCACGGGCGGCCCCGAGATGCCGCCTGCACCAAGCGATGCGACGAAGGCCGCATCCGTGTTCAAGCCATCACGACGAATCGTCGTGTTCGTTGCGACGATGCCGCCGAGCGAGAGCGTGTTGGCGAGCTGCGCGCTGGCATCGATGTCGTCGTCGGCGAGGTCAGGCGCGATCTTGACGAGCAGCTGCGGCAAGCGCGTCGTGCGAGCGCGCGTGCATGAGGCTTCGATTGCCTGCTGCACCGCGCGCAGGATCGGCTCGAGCTTCTCCACGGCCTGCAGGTTGCGTAGGCCTGGTGTGTTCGGGCTCGAGACATTGACGACGAGATAATCCGCATACGGCGCAACGCGTTCTGCACTCAGCGCGTAGTCCGCAGCGGCATCGTCTTCGGGCGTTGTCTTGCTCTTGCCGATGTTGACGCCAAGCACGCCAAGGCCCGCACGGCGCCCCTTCAAGCGCGGCACCGCAGCCGCAGAACCGCCGTTGTTGAAGCCAAGGCGATTCAAGAGCGCGCGATCTTTGGGCAGGCGAAAGAGGCGCGGCGAGGGGTTGCCCGGCTGTGCGTGCGCGGTGAGCGTGCCGACCTCGACGAAGCCAAAGCCCATCGCCAGGAGCGCGTGCATCGCGAGCGCATCCTTGTCGAAACCTGCCGCAAGACCTATCGGATTCGGAAAACGCAGCCCAAGCGCATCGACCTCAAGCTGCTTGCTCTTGTGTGTGAAGAGCATCGCCGCGAGGCGTGCCAAAGGCGGCACCGACTCAAGCAGGCGAAGACCCCAAAACGCCGTGTGATGCGCTTGCTCCGCGGGCAGCTGAAAGAGCAGCGGACGAAGGATGTGCTCGTAGAGCATCAGCCGATGCGGAAGTCTGCGACGACCTCGATGTCCTCGGCGAGCGGCGGTGCGTAGGGCACGCGCTGTGTCTCGAGGAGCACCACGAGCGACTCAGGGAACATGCTGCGCGCGAGGTTGCAGTTCGCGGGCTCGTTGTCGAAGAACGCAACCATCTCACCGAGGCGATCGAGCGTCGGCAATGCACCACGCTTGAACGCCTCATCGGGAAGGTTCGCGTCGGGCTTGAGCACAAGCTCGATGCCAGCGACGCCAATCGGAAAGCCGCAATCGCGAAGCGAGGCGACAGTGCCGAGCAACATCCCGGGCACATCGCGACCGGTCATGTAGACGATGATTGCGCCAGCCTCGTGGCAGGCCTGTACGTACTCGGCAGCGCCGTCGATCGTCGTGTCGCGCTGCACGTACTCATCGGTGAAGAAGCGCTCACGCCAGAAGCGCGTGATGTCCTGCACGATGTCCGAGCGCGTGATGCCGCATCCACGAAGTGAATCGGAGAGCAGGTATTCGATGCGCTCTGCCGTGACCACGCCGAGGGCCTCGGCGACATCCGGATGCGACTCGAACACCTCCTCGCGATACTCCATGAGGATCTCAAGGGTGCGCGGGCGGTTGTCGTAGAGCGTCGCATCGAGGTCGAAGACGACCACGGGGTTGCGGCCTGCTTCGATCGTCTGCTGCACGCGCTCAAGCACACTGCGCAGGACATGACTCTGATGGGGTAGGGGCGGGGGTCGCATGTTCTTCGCTTTCGCGCTGGGGCGTACCGGGCCTCTCGCCGCGATGCCGCGACCTTAGCCGACGACATGCTCGCGGAGCAATCAACGCGAAAGCGCGATGCGGGCGTTCAGTAGCGACCGCTCACAGGCGTCACGAGGCCTCTGGCCCGCTAGGACGCGCCCCACGCCTCGCAAACGCGCATCCTGGTACGCATGCGCCGCACGCTTCCGCTGCTCTACATCGCGTTCATCCTGCTCATGGTCGTGCTCGCCGACACCGGCACGATCGGCTTCTTCGTGCAGTGGATTCACGCGATCCCCTACGGCGACAAGGCCTGTCATGCGCTCTTCGCATTCGGCCTTGGGCTCGCAGTCGATCACCGCTTCGGCCGCGACTTCCGGATGGGTACGCTCACGCTGCGCACCACGCCCTTTTGGCTCTGCCCCCTCGTGCTTCTCGAGGAGTGCTCGCAGCTTTTCATCCCAGGTCGCACGTTCGATCTGGGTGATCTCCTCGCCGATGCGATCGGTCTCACGCTCGGGTTTGTCGTCAGCAGTCTTGTGCGCCACCGAGGCGCGGCACCGAGTACAGCGGCGAGTTGATCGCACTCAACGACGCTTCGACGTCGGCTTCGGGGACGAGGTGAAGTGCGCATCGAGAAAGCGCCAGACGGCATCCACACGCGGCACCTGTCTGAGCACGCGGTGCGTCACGAGATAGAGCTCGTCGGTGAGGATGTGCGCAGTCGTCTCGCGGAGGGCCTTGGTCATCTTGGGCTCCTCGAATCCGTACACGCCGAGATAGGGCTGAGGCACGACAAGGAGACCCAAACCCTCACGTGCCGCTGCCACCTGCGTCGCGAAATTGCTCGTAATCAGAACGGCTTTGGCCCCCTTGGCTTTCTCCCGCACCCAGCGCGCTTGGGGCAGATGCGCAAGGTCTTCGCCCCATTGAATGAAGGGCACGCCATCCCATTGCTTCAGCGTCCCAAGCGAGCGCACAAGCGCACTTTGGCCGACCACTACGGAGTGCGTCTGCACGATGCGCTTCTGAATGAGCTCGGCGCCTTTGGGCGACAGAGTCCGAAGCGCAATGTCGGCTTCACGGCGAGAGAGATCGACGACGCCCACGCGCGCATCCAGCTCAAGCACGATGCCTGGATGCGTCTCTTTGAGTTGCTTGAGGAGCGGCACCACGAACGCATCCACCAGGCCCGGCGGCGCACTCAATTTCACCGTGCCCTCGACGCGCCGCTCAAACGATTCGGCTCCGCGCAACAGGCGCTCCGCGGAGGCCTCCATCGCCTCGGCATCGGGCATGAGCTGCTCCGCATAAAGCGTCGGCCGCAGGCCATCCGAGGTGCGATCAAAGAGGCTCACACCGAGCTGCGTCTCGAGCGCAGAGAGACGCCTGCTCACAGTCGATGCGTCCACACCCAAGCGCCCGGCTGCCCGCGCCAACGAGCCCGCACGAAAGAGCGTGAGGAAGAGAAAGAGATCATCCCAGCGAGGGTCTTCCGGTGTCCGATTCATGCCTTGCATGGATGCAAGCATGCCTTGCAGCAATCGGCATGGCCATGCACCCATGCAAGGCTTGGTTCTTGGAGGTTCCTATGAGCGTCGCGCAGAGCCAAACGAGAGAAACGCATGTCGTGCTGGGTACGGGGCAGATCGGAAAGAGCCTCGCGACGAAGCTCAAAGCCGCAGGGCATGACGTCGTCACCGTGCGTCGTGATGCCAGCAAGGGAGGCGCCGAGGGCATTCGCGTCGTTGCGGGCAACCTCTCCGATCGCGCGTCCGCCGAGCAGATCGGTAAGGGCGCGCACGTGCTCTATCACGTGATGAATCCGGCCTATCACCGCTGGACAGCGGAGCTTCCGCCGATGACGGAAGGCGTGCTTCATGCGGCACGCACCTCCGGCGCACGGCTCGTCGTCCTCGACAACCTCTACATGTTTGGTCGCATGGGCGGTGTGCCAATGACAGAGGGCAGCACGCAGGCGCCATGCTCGCGCAAGGGTGAGCTCCGTAAGAAGACAGCCGAGCAGTACCTGGAGGCGCATGCGAAGGGCGAGGCGCGCATCACGATCGGACGCGCGAGTGACTTCGTCGGCCCTGGCATCGTCGATGCGCATCTTGGTGCGCGCTTCTTTCAGCGCGTGCTCAAGGGCAGTGCAGGCGAGTGCATGGCCGACCCTTCCCTGCCCCACGCGTTCACCTACGCGCCCGACATCGTCGATGCGCTGATTCGCCTGGGCCGCGAAGACAAAGCGCTCGGCGAGGTGTGGAATATCCCGACGCTTGAGGCGCGCTCGATGAACGACTGGGCCAAGGCGCTCTCACCTCTTCTCAAGCGCGATGTCCGCGTGACGACCCTGCCCTCATGGCTTGTGACGATGCTCGGGCTCTTTGTGCCCGCGATGCGTGAGCTCAAAGAGATGCGCTACCAGTGGGAAGAGCCCTACCGCGTCGACGACGCGAAGTTCCGCACGGCATTTGGGATGAGCCCCACGCCCTTTGAAGAGCAAGTGAGGGCGACGGCCGCGTGGGTGCAAGCGACATGGTCGCCCACCACGCGCTGATGCACGACGTTCGTCACACGGAAGCGCCCGGCTGTCGCATTCACCGACGAAAGCAGGGCGGAACCCGGTAGGCTTTTGCCGCTCGCATGAAGGCCATACGCAAGACACCGCTACGCAGTTGGACACAGGCGCTCGCGTTGGGTGTCGTGCTCGCGGCGCCCACTCTGGCAGTCGCACAGGAGGCTGCTCCGACAGAGGCGCCACGGCCTGTGATGACGCCACCGGTGCTCCTCGAAGCGCCCACCGTGACGCTCGCCCCAGACGCTGAGCCACTGCCCGAAGACACGAGCGTCGAGCTCCTGCTGACCATCGGCGCCGATGGCGCGGTGCGTGAGGCGACGCTCACTGCACCGGTGCGTGAGGACGTCGATGCACAGGTGCTTGAGGCCGCGCGCGCCATGCGCTTTCAACCGGCCACCCGCGACGGCACAGCGCTCGCCTCGCGCATCCGCTTTCGGTATCGAATCACACCAGCTGCGCCCCCCGAGCCTGCGCCTACGACTGACCCTGAGACTGGCAATCAGACTGACCAACAGACGGACGAGAGTGCCAATCCAAGTGGCACTCAGACTGACCAGCAGACTGACAATCAGACTGACCAGCAGACTGGTGAAGAGCCCGTGGAAGAAGAGGCCGCCGAGCTGCCCGAAGAAGAGCTCAGTACCTTCGGAGCGCGCGCCGAGGTCGACCCTCCGGAGGCAGGCGCCGTCTCGCGCATCACGCTCACGGGTGCAGAGCTCTCAACGGTGCCTGGCACATTCGGTGAGCCCCTTCGCGTGGTGGCCACATTGCCCGGTGTTGCGCGCTCGCCCTTTGGCCTTGGCTTCTTCCTGGTCCGCGGCGCCAACTTTCAGAACACGGGCTTCTTCGTCGACGGCTTTGCTGTTCCAATCCTCTACCACTTCGGCGCAGGCCCAGCCGTCCTCTCCTCACGCCTCGTCAACCGACTGCGCTTCTATCCAGGCGGCTATCCCTCCTCACTCGGCCGCTACTCCGCTGGTGTCGTCGCACTGGAAACAGGCAGCCCCGCAGGCATCGATCGCTTTCACGTCGAGCTCGAAGTCGACCTTCTGCGGGCCAGCATTCTCGCCGTCGTCCCCTTCGACAACGGCCGCGGCTCGGTCTCGATCGCCTTTCGTCGCAGCTACTACGAGCTGCTTGTGCCGCTCTTCATCCAAGGCCTTCAAGTCGCCTACACCGACTACCAAGTGCGCGGTGAATATCGCTTCGATGAGCACCTCTCGATGTCACTCTTTGCCTTCGGTTCAGACGACACGCTCGATCAGAGCGGCGCGCTCATGGGTGGCGCGACGAGCGACGGAACCAACACGCGCATCAACTACAATTTCCAGCGTTTGATTGGCCGCATCGATTGGCGACTCGGGCCTGATTCGTTCATCCGCATCGCGGGCGCGATCGGCCGCAACGGCACCTCGTTTGGTTCGCGCACGGCTGGGCAACAGCAGCAATCGGTCGACATCGAGAGCTACGAGCTCGGCCTGCGTGTCGACGCCTCCACACCCATCACACCCTGGCTGCGCACCAACTTCGGCCTCGATGCCGGCGCGAACGTCTTTGGCATCAACATCACCGCGCCCACCCCCACGGGTCTCGGCGAGTACACGCGCCCCGTCTTCGACCCGCAGCTGATTCAGATCAATGCCCGCGTCGCGCGCTCGACGCCTGCGGTCTATGGCGAGGCGATCCTCAACTTCGCTCCCGTCGAGATCTCCATCGGCACGCGCCTCGAGCTGCAGCGTTGGGGCACGCGCACGGATCTCACAGTCGACCCGCGTGTCGTCGCGCGCTGGGAGATCATCCCTGAGGTGCGCGTGAAGGCCGCCTCGGGTCTGTTCACACAGCCCCCGCAGGTCTTCCAAACCATCTCGCAGGGCGGCAGCCCAGGCCTCGGCCCGCAGCGCGCTTGGCAGAATTCGGTCGGGCTTGAGCTCGACCTTCCGGAGGACATCGACGTCGAGGTGAACGGCTTCTACAGCCACATGTTCGACATCGCGCGCTTCTCCCAGTCGATCGTGACCGGGCCCGACGGGACGCCGCAGCGCGAGTTCTTCCGCGCCGATCAAGAGGGACGCGCCTACGGCCTCGAATTGCTCGTGCGTCGCCCCGTGGAGCAGGGCTTCTACGGCTGGCTCTCGTACACGCTCTCACGCAGCGAACGCCTGAATCCAGGTGGCAATTGGCAGCCCTTCGGCTTTGACCAAACCCACGTGCTCAACCTCGCAGCGAGCTACGCATTCGATGGCTGGCGCTTTGGAGCGAGCTTTCAACTCGCGACCGGAAGGCCCACCAACACGCCGATCAATCCCGTCTACGACGCGGATGGAAATGGCTACGACGCAGCCTTCGTCGACACGGGCGCGCGCCTTCCGATCTACCACCAGCTCAACGTCCGCATCGATCGCGACTTCGATGTCGATTGGATGCGCGGCACGGTCTACCTCGACGTGCTCAACGTCTACTACGGACAGAACTCGGAAGGGACCATATATCAATATGACTACGCGCGGAGCACACCCGTTCCGGGCCTTCCCATCCTTGGCACCCTTGGCATCCGGGCGATGTTCGAATGAACCCCTCCATGCGTAGGATTCGCACCTCCACCCAGCTCAGCGCCCTCGCGCTGTGCACCTTCGCCGGCTGCATCGGCAGCCTCGATCAGCCCACGCTAGTCAAGACGCCGCGCATCCTCAACATCATCGCGAACACGCCGGAGGCCGTGCCAGGCGACGACATCCAAGTCGGCGTGATCGCCTACGCCCCTGAGGATCCAACCGGGGCCTCGCTCACCTACCGCTGGCGCATGTGCGACTCGCTTCCACGCGTGCTTCGCGCGGCCTCGATTCCGATTGGCACCAGCACCGCGCCAAGTGACTCCGAGTGCATCGTGTTGACGGACCAGACAGGCCCCACCGCGACGCTCCCCGGGGCGCGGACCACACGCCTCGCACAGATGATTCAAGGGCTCGCTGCCGCAGACCCGCGTGCCAGTTTCTTGGGCGACGTCCTCAACACCGCAGGCATCCCTTTCGAGGTGGAGGTCGACGTGCTCAGCGCCAGCGGCGAGGTGCTTGTCACCGGCAAGAAGATCGTCGCGATCGGGACACGCACCTCACCGCGCCTCACCACAAACCCACCGCCGGTGCCCTTCTCGCTCGACGACCAAGACATCGCGATGCCGCCGGGCCTCTTCGATCACGCGTGCATCCCGATTCGCGGTCCCGTTCGCATCACCGCGGGCACCGAAGTGGAAGTTGCGCCGATCGCAGGCGTGGATTGGGTCGAGGAGTTTCCGATCTACGACTTCAACGGCCAGGTGCGTATCGGAAGGGAGAATGAGTACTACTCGTTCTACGCAACGGGCGGCTCGATCTCCGAGGAGACATCACGACCTCCCAATCGCGAGATTCAGTTTCGTGCCCCCACCGAGCTTGGACCCTTGCGCTTCTGGATGATTGTCCGCGATGGTCATCTGGGTGGACGCGGCTGCTTCATTGATGTCGAAGTCGTTGCCCCTTGAATCGCCCAAAGAAGACCCACACGAGCGAGCCATGACGAACCAACGCTTCCTAATTCCTACGACCCTTCTCGCGCTTTTGAGCCTCGCTGGATGCGACAACGGCGGAGGCATGACGAACGCAGACAGCGGCATGACCGCGGACGGGGGAGGTCCCGATGCGCCCACACCCGCGGGCGAGACGGGCCGCATGGTCGGCATGACCGAGGCGCACAACCGCCTTCGCGCAATGGTCCCAGCCACACCCGCGCTCCCTCCGCTGACCTGGAGCGTCGAGCTCGCGGCGATCGCACAGGCGTACTCGGAGCGACTCGCGAGCACAGGCTGCGGGCTCAATCACTCAAGCACGATGTACGGCGAGAATCTCTACTGGCAGCGCGGCCTCTCCCCGACCCCAGCGGACGTCGTTCAGGGCTGGTACGACGAGGTCATGTGTTACACGCCCGGCCCCTTCATGCGTGGCGATCAGTGCGATATGGCGTGCACCGATGCGATGAATGCGAGCGGCTGCGGGCACTACACGCAGGTCATCTGGCGCAACACACAGCGCGTCGGCTGCGGTGTCGCCGTCTGCCCAAGCGGCGCCGAAATTTGGACCTGCAACTACGATCCGCCGGGCAACTACCTCGGACAGAATCCGTACTGAGCAGACTGCATGCGTCGAAGCGAGGAGGCGGCACGGACCGCCTCTTTTCTTTTGTCGAAATCATATCTCCATAATATGTCGATACGATCGCTATCGCTTCGCCTCGGGGACGATCTGCCGTAGCTGCCAGGCCAAGAGCTCAACGCGCTCACTGGCCCGATCGACCTCATCGCGGAACGCCGAGGCGAACTGCGCGACGATGATCATCACAAAGAGCGAGGTGCACGAGAGGAAGGCATAGGTGGGGATCGGCGTGAAATCGAGCAGGTAGGGATGCACCACGAGGTCGCCGTTCACGATGTCGTAGGGCGGCGGCAGGATGCCGAAGATGACGAGCACAGACGGCAGTGCGACGCCGAAGATCGCGAGGCCTATCGCGAGCCTGCGCTGGGATGCGGCGCCCACCGTGAGCCAGGGGACCATGCACGCGACGGCGGTGAGCGGGCCAAGCCAGAGCGGGCCGAAGATGGTGGAGATGCCGCTGATGAAGAGCGTGCCGCCGAGCATGGCGGGCAAGGGAATGCCTCGCTTGGCTACCCCCGTATGCCCGAGCATCGCGAGGCCCGCACCGATGGCCGAGATCACGCCGAGCACTGCGATCACCTCCCAATGCCGCATGCCCATCCAGGCCATCAAGGGCACGAGCAAGAAGGCCGAGAGCCAGGAGAACGCGCCGCGCTTGGCGAGCGCCGTGAGGTTCTTGGTCTCGCGCTGATGCAGCGCCTCTTCGACCTCGCGCGGCATGTGCGTTGGCGGGGTCTCCAGCAACACCACCAAGGTGCGAAGTGCATCATCGGCAGACGGGTCGAGCGCGAGCGCCTTGCCCACCTCGCGCAATGCATCGCGTCGGCACTGAAGCGACTCATCTTGCGAGAGCGATGGATCCGTCGCGCGCTTCACGAGCGCCTCGGCCTCCTTGCGATGTGCAACCGCAAGGTTGCGTCTCAGCGCGAGATCCCGATCGCCATCCAAGTAGAGCTGCATCGCGATGGCAACGGCACCCGCATCCGAAGGCCGCTTCTCTCGGGCGACCGCCACGCACGACTGAATGAGCTGCAAGAGCTCGGGTGGGATCGTCACCGGCGCGCTGCGTGTGCGCGCGAGGTCACTCAAGCGCAGTGCAACGTCGACATCATCGAGCGTGGCGCCGACGATCTGCGGCGCTGAGATGCGGGGATGAAGCGGCGCGCCCGCGAAGATCTCAAAGAGGATCGAGCCCAGCGCATAGACATCCGCGCGTGCATCGACTTGGCTCGCATCGAGGATTTGCTCGGGCGCCATGTAGCCCAGCGTGCCGAGAAAGGTGCCCGCTTCCGTCGTGCCGAGCGGCGCGCTTGGGGTGGGCA
Organism: Sandaracinaceae bacterium; assembly: GCA_044373065.1. GTDB lineage: Bacteria > Myxococcota_A > Polyangia > Polyangiales > Sandaracinaceae > JAFLCL01. The sequence goes on along the minus strand of JBILQT010000004.1, from coordinate 38,838 downwards.
GCGAGGCGCGCGCCTCATCGAGATCGCCCAGATCGGTGGTCGATCCAGGCAGGCTCTTGGCGAGGCCCCAGTCGAGCACATAGACCTCACCGAACTCACCGAGCATCAAGTTTGCGGGCTTGAGATCCCGATGCACCACACCGCGCACATGCGCGAAATGCACCGCGCGTGCGACCTGCACGTAGGCGTTGAGCAACGCGCGAAGGGACCACTTCCCCTCGATCGCGCGCATCGTCATCTTGCCCGCCGTCGCCTCCTGAAGGCCGCGCGCAAGGATCTGCTCCAGCGTGTCGCCACGCACGCGCTTCATCGTGAAATAGGGCCCATCGCTCTCACGGCCGAGGTCATACACAGGCACGATCGAGGGGTGCTCAAGGCGCCCTTGCACCGTCGCTTCGCGCAAGAAGCGCGTCGTCTCGAGCACACCGCCCTGCCCCGAGTGCATGCGCTTCTTTGCGACATCACGGCCCACACGCTTGTCCCGCGTGAGCGCCACTTCGCCCATGCCGCCACGACCAAGCACCTCCAGCGTCTCGTACCTGTCGCTCGTCCAATCGACGATGGGCTTGGGCGCAACCTCCTGGCCCTCGTTGCGCTCTGTGTTGGCAATCCCGAGGCGCTCGTCTGTCATGGAGCGAGCGTATGCGAGGTGAGCATGCGTGCGAACGAAGAAGGCCTCCTCGCGAACGAGAAGGCCTCTTCAATCGGTGACTCGCGTCTACGTCACTTCCTCACATCACCACGCGCAAAGATGCTCGCCACATAACTGAGCACGTCGCGCGCGCTCGCCTCGTTGTAGCCGTAGTGCTTGATGAGGCGATCTTTGATGACGTCGATACGCTCCTGCGTCTCTTTGTCGATGACGTTCGAGACGAAGCTGGAGAGCTTGATCGAGTCCTTCTGATCCTCGAAGAGCTTCATCTCGAGGGCGCGGCGAAGGCGATCATTTGTATCATATGAAAACTTCTTGCCCTCGATCGCCATCGCGCCGATGTAGTTCATGATCTCACGGCGGAAGTCGTCTTTGCGCCCCTCGGGGATGTCGATCTTCTCTTCGATCGAGCGCATCAAACGATCATCGGGCTCCTCGTCACGCCCGGTGTAGCGGTTCTTCACCTTCTCCTTGAGCGTGTAGGCGCGGACGTTGTCGATGTAGTTCGCAGCCAGGCGGCTGATCGCTTCCTCGTCGGCCGAGATCGCGCGCTGCACCTCGTTCTTCACGATCTCTTCGTACTCGTGCTTCACGATGCCGATGAGCTCGCCGTAGCGCTTGCGGGTCTCGGTGTTCGAGATGAGCGAGTGGTGCGTGAGGCCCTTCTCAAGCTCGTTCAACACCATGAAGGGGTTGATGTAGCCCTCGACGCCATCCTTCACGAGCGCGTTCGAGATCTTGTCCTGGATGTAACGAGGGCTGATGCCATCGAGGCCCTCGCGGACGCTCTCTTTGCGCAGCTCTTTGACGTTGTCCTGCGTGAAGCCGGGCAAGGTCTTTCCGTCGTAGAGCTTCATCTTCTGAAGGACCGAGAGCTGATGCTTCTTCGGCTCTTCAAGGCGCGTGAGCACGGCCCACATCGCGGCCACTTCGAGCGTGTGCGGCGCAACGTGCTTTCCGCGAAGACGCTTCTCGCCGAACTCCTTCACGTAGATGCGCTTCTCTTCGCTGATCTTGGTGATGTAGGGGATGTCGATCTTGATCGTGCGATCCCGGAGCGCTTCCATGAACTCGTTGTCGAGGAGCTTCTTGTACTCGGCCTCGTTCGTGTGGCCGATGATCACCTCATCGATGTCCGTCTGCGCAAACTTCTTCGGCTTGATCTTGCGTTCCTGCGTCGCGCCCAAGAGGTCGTAGAGGAAGGCGACGTCGAGCTTGAGCACCTCGACGAACTCGATGATGCCGCGGTTGGCAACGTTGAACTCGCCATCGAAGTTGAACGCGCGCGGGTCCGAGTCCGAGCCGTACTCCGCAATCTTGCGGTAGTTGATGTCGCCGGTGAGCTCGGTCGAGTCTTGGTTCTTCTCGTCCTTCGGCTGGAAGGTGCCGATGCCGACGCGATCTTTCTCCGAGAGAATCAAGCGCTTCACGCGCACATGCTTCTCGATCACCTGGCCCCAATCGCCGCCGTATTTCTCCATCAACGCGCGGAAGATGAAGCGGCTCGCAGGGTTCAGCGTGCCTGGTGCGCTGACACGTGAATTCTCAGGCAAGCCGAGGTCGGCTATCGCGCGCTCACGCCATTCTTCGGGGATGAGCTTGAGCGGCTCCTCGTTCATGGGACACGGCATCTCGTCCTGATCGGAGGCGAGGCCGGTCTCCTTCAAGTTCACCCATTTGTAGGTGTAGAGCGCGCCGTCTTGCGTGCGTGAGTAGCGCTCCACGCCCTTCTTGAGCATGCGGGCGATCGTGCTCTTGCTCGAGCCCACGGGGCCGTGCAGCAAGATGATTCGCTTCTCAGGGCCATAGCCGAGCGAGGCCGCTTGGAGCGTCGTGACAAGCCGCATGAGCGGGATGTCGAGGCCGAAGACGGCATCTCTTCCGCCCTCGATCGGGTCTTGAAAGAAGGGGTAGCGAACGAGCCGCTTTTTGTTGTCGACGTACTCCTCTTCGCCGTAGCTGATGATCATGTCGTAGAGGCGCTGGAACGCGTTGCGCGTCACCTGCGGCCGCTCTTTCACGATGCGGAGATACTCTTCAAACGAGCCTTCCCAGGAGAGGTCTCGGTATTGGGTGTAGTCCTGCAGGCCCGCGATGCGCCCGACCAGACTGTCTTCGCGAAGCGTCATGGGCCAAGGGTACACGCAGCGATTGGGCACGTGACGGGCAAACTGCGGCGATGTCGTGCGCGTGACGGATGTTCATGCGCGAGGCCACGCAAAGGTTCACCGAGGCGCGCTTCGTCTGAGTGGTTGCGACGAGTTTGTGCTCGTTCGGCCGCAGGTGATATGAAGTCGCGCTCGCTCATTGGAATGATGAGCCGGTTTACCAGCCACTTATCGAATGCTGGTTCGCCCGCACGGTTCTCGTGCAGACGACAGCCCACGCAGTCAGGGAGCCACCGCAATGCGATCGAAGCGACGCAACGAAAACAAGAACCGGTTTCCCTTGCGGGATAGCCGTCACGTCTTCTCTCTTCTTGCAGCAGCAGGCCTTGCAGCCGCTGCGCCCAACGTTGCCTTCGCGCAGAGCGATGAGTTCGACGATGAGTTTGAAGAGCGCGAAGCAGTCGCAGCTCAGCCCGCGCGCCCAGCTGCCCTGGCAACTGATCTCGCTGCGGAAGACGATGAGTTCGGCGGTGGCGGTGGCAACGAATCCACCGAAGAGACCCCACCCGAGGCGATGCAGTCGTCCGCACCAGACACCTCGGGCGAGGGCCATGCCTACGACGCACGCGGCGATTTGCTCAGCACGAACGGCTCACGCGCCTGGCGCGCACGTCGCTTCACGCTCGGCAGCACATGGAATGGCGCAACCGGTGGTTTGCACATCGTCGATGCAGCCTCGGGCCCCTCGCAGAGCTTCCGCGTTCAGCTCCTCACGAACTTCTTCTTCGCGAACGGCTTCCTCAACCCCGACGACGACAACAGCCACATCGGCGGCTCGGTCTCGCTGAGCTACACGCCCTTCGACTTCCTTGAGGTCTACGCGTCGATTCAGAGCTACGCGAACTCGAACAACTCCGAGAGCCCCGCGCTCTTTCAGGTTCTTGGTGACTCGATCATCGGCTTGAAGGGCTACTACGACATCCTCCCCTGGCTCTCCGTCGGCGCGGATGTTGGCGTGTACCTCCTCAACACGGTCGGCGACATCGGCCTTGTGCTCGACTCGACGAGCTTCAACTTCCGCGCGAACGCAACGGCCGATCTTCGCGCCCTCGAAGGCGTGGAGTTCCCGCTCATCGCGCGCTTGAACGTTGGCTACTACCTCGACCGCAGCGCCGAGCTCACCAACCGCGTCGAGCAGGCTCGCTACGATGCACTTCCGACGTCGGGCCCCGACGCACGTCGCTCCTTCGCCGACGAGGATCGTCATCTTCTCTCGCGCGTCGAGCGCTTCGCGCTGAACATCAACCGCACCGATTTCCTTAATATTGGAATCGGAGTTGAATTGCCGATCGTCGCCACGACGGACGTCATCATCGCGCCGATCGTCGAGTGGAATGTTGGCGTCCCGGTCAACAGCCGCGGCTACTCCTGCCTCTGGATTCCAGAGACGCCCGGTGGCTCAACGCCTGCGCCAGGCCAGGATGGATGCCTTCAATTCCAAGGCTTTTCGTCGTTCCCCTCGACGCTCTCGCTCGGCGTTCGCGCTCAGCCCGGCATCCGTGGTTTGAACCTCACGGCGGCCGTCGACATCGGTACCTCGGGCACCAACACCTTCGTGCGTGAGCTCGCGGGCAACGCGCCTTACAACGTCATCCTCGGCGCCTCGTACGCCGTCGATACCTACCCCGTGCCTCCGCAGATTGTGGAGCGCGAGGTTGAGCGTGAGGTCGAAGTGCGCATCCCGCCGCCGGTCCGTGGTCGCATCGTCGGCACGGTCGTCGAGCAGGGCACGACCACGGCAGTCTCGGGCGCAGTCGTCTCGCTTCAGGGCCTCGACCTCACGGCGCTCTCCACGGCCGCGAACGGTCACTTCACGACCTACGATCTTGAGCCGAGCGCAGTCACCTTCAACATCACGCACCCCGAGTACAACCCGGGCACCTGCTCCGGAACGATTCCGGAAGAGGGCGGCGATGTGAACGTGCAGTGCGAGCTCGTTGCGCTTCCGCGCATGGGCAACGTCAACGGTCACCTCATCGCAGACAGCGGCCAGCCGGTCGCAGGTGCGACGGTTCAGCTCTCGGGCCCGCGCTCGGTCACGATCGTGACGGATCCAAACGGCGGCTTTGCCCGTCAGGATCTTCCCCCCGGCACGTACACGGCACGCGTCGAGGCCGATGCGTACTTCATCGCGACCTCGTCGTTCGACATCGCTGCACGCGGCACAGCCACACCGACGGTTACCGTCGTTGCGCGTCCACGTCGCTCGCTCGTCCAGCTTCGTGACCGTGAGCTCGTCATTCGCCGTCAGGTGAATTTCGCCACGGACAGCGCCGACATCCTTCCCGACAGCGCAGGCCTTCTTGCGGAAGTTGCCGACGTCCTCATGCGCCACCCCGAGCTCTCGGCGATCGAGATCCAGGGCCACACGGACAACCGTGGCGGCGCGGAACACAACCTCGACCTCTCGCAGCGCCGCGCCGATGCAGTGCGCGAGTGGCTCTCCTCGCATGGCGTCTCGGCTGATCGCCTGACGGCGCATGGTTACGGCGACACGCGCCCGGTGGGTCCGAACATCACGGCCGGTGGTCGCGCACGCAACCGCCGCTCGCAGTTCATCATCACCTCGCGCACGGATGCGCCGACGGAATGATCGCGGACTGAGCTGAGCGGAAGCGCTCAACACGGAGGAGGCCAGCCACACGCTGGCCTTTCTCTTTTCCGTCGCCCGACGCATGCTTGCGTCATGCATCGCACTTCACTTGTTGTCCGTGCTGCGGGCGTGCTTGGCGCGCTCTGTTTCTCCGCCCTTCTCTTCAGCTCACCAGCCCTTGCCACCATCATCGAAGCCATGTCGATGCGCGATCTGGTGCGCTCCTCCTCGCTCATCGTGATTGGCCAGGTCGAGTCTCAATACGCGCACTACGACGAGCAAGATCGCATCGTCACCGACGTCACGCTTCGCGTGGAAGAGTGCCTTCACGGCGCCGTCGCACGCAGCTCGCGCATCACGATCGAACGCCTTGGAGGGGCGGTCGGCGACATCGGGATGCATGTCGAAGGCGAGGCACGCTTCTCGAACGGAGAGCGCTTGATTCTCTTCGCTCAGCGGCATGTGACGCCACGCGGCGCCGTCGTGCGCCCCGTCGGTATGGCGCAGGGTGTCTTGCCTCTCGAGGGCGACACGGTGATGCCCAACAGCGAGGGCCTGGGCCTTGTGACGCGCAATCCCGCAGGACAGCTGGTGCCGGCGGCTGGCGCACTCACATCGCCTCGCTCACGCGATGCCATCGTCGAAGAGATTCAAGCACTCGTCGCGGAGGTGCACGGTGCGCCTTGAACCACGCCTTCTGAGCGTCTCGGTTGTTGCAGTCACGCTTGGGTTGCTCCCCGCGCAGGCGAGCGCGTGGTGCCAGATGACAAGCTACGGCGGCGCCCGTCTACCCTCCGAGGTGGATGATTGCGTGCTTCCCTCGAATCACCCGGGCACCTCGCTGCTCGCATGGCGAACACCCTGCACGGCCATCTCACTCTCCAGCGAAGCACCCTCCACAACGCTCTCCATGGACGAAGTGCGCGGCGTCTTTCAGCGCTCCATCGCCAGCTGGACAACGGTCGACTGCGGCGGTGCACCGACAGGCCTCTCCGTCGACGTGCTCACGGACACCAACCTCTGCACAAGCGCCTCGCACAACCGCGGCGGTCGCAACGTCCACTCCGTCATGTTCATCGCGGAGGGCTGGAGCACGACACGCCGGCTGGCCCCGAATGCTTTCGCCGTCACCTTCGTCTGGCACAACGCAGACACAGGCGAGATCTACGACGGCGACATGCTCATCAACAACGAGCGTGGCCCCTACACAATCTGCAGCGAGACTTCGTGCCCAAGCGGAAGCGTCGACCTTGAGAACATCGTCACGCACGAGATGGGTCACTACTTCGGCGTGGCGCATACCGAGTCGCTCAACATCGATGCGACCATGTTCTCGCAGGCGCCTGCGGGCGAACGATCGAAGCGAACGCTGGAGGAAGACGACACCACGGCGATCTGCTCGATCTACCCGCCAGGCTCCCTCGCAACGACATGCGACAACACCCCGCGCGGCGGCCTCGCACTTGATTGTCAGCCGCACAACTGCGGATGCGCAACGCCCGGATTGCCCAATCACTCGCGTCCGTTGAGCCTCGCGTCGATCGCTGGAATGGCATCCATTCTATGGGTTTCACGCAAGAGGCGGGCACGCAGCGCTGGCTGATCCACGTCGATACGCAACCTTTTGGTTGCATGTCCGATATGCAACCTCAGGGTTGCACATCACTCGTGAGCGCAAGGCGACGACAGAGGTCACGCGTCTCCTCATCGAGGGGAAAGCAGCTCTCGATGCGCAGCTCCTCGAGCGTCACTTGTTGAGGCGCAGAGAAGGTCGTTGTTGTGACCAAGAACGCCGCGCGCATCGCTTCGCGTGTAACACGAATGGTGAACGCTGGGCCTTGGGCGGTGCCGAAATCCGGCGTGCGCCATGCGGACGGAACGCCTGGAAAACTCAGGGCATGGGCGAGCGCGTGCGCGACGCGTGCATCGCCGTGTGTGAGGTGTTCGCGATGAAGACGCGAGACCATCTGACGAGCGAGTGCGGGCCACTCCAAGACGAAGGGGCGCATGAGGCGCGGGTCGAAGATCAGGCTCACCATGTCGGGCTGCGAGGGCAGCACATTGGGCTCGGCGAGAAAGGCTGCGAAGACCCGTCGCGCTCCCTGATTCGCACGAAGAATCGCGCCGCCTCGATCGACCAACGTGAGCGGATAGGGCTCGTGCTGCTCCATCATTTGCGCGATCGCCGCATCGATATCGGGCGCGAGCGCGTCGACCGCAGGCTCTTCAAAGCGCGGTGGAAACCCTGCTGCGCGAAGGGCTTCGTTTTGGTCACGCAGAGGCACGCGTAGGGCATCCATAAGGCGCAGCACCATCGTCTCGCTTGGCTTTGCGCGACCCGTCTCAAGGAAGCTCACGTGCCTCGGCGTGACCTCCGCGTGAAGGGCGAGATCGAGCTGCGAGAGGCCGCGTTCTGCGCGCCAGTATTTGAGCAGCGCTGAGAAGAGTCGTTCGCTCACCAGGCACTCGTCGCATGGCGGGGCAGAGCGCGCACTTCCCTCGGGAGAGAATGGAGCTGTGCGCGCGCGGGCCTCAACGTTGGCGCATGACACGCATCACATTCCTCACAGCCGCCGCGCTCATTGCCCTGTCGGTTGGGGCCTTCGCAGCGCTCTTCCCGGAGACGCTTCTCACCATGAAAGGCGTCGAGATCGGGGCCGCTGTGATCGTCTGGGTGCGGCAGTGTGGCGTCGCGCTTGTCGGCATTGGGCTCGTCGCGATCGCGGTGCGCAAGCAGCCCGATTCACCTGCGCTGCGTGCGTTCATGGGCAATGCCGCGCATCAAGGGATGCTCGCGCCGATCGAAGTCATCGCCTACGCAGAGGGCACGATCACGCGCCTCGAGGGCATCGTGCCCAACACGATCGTGCATCTGCTCTTGGCACTCGGCTTTGTCTGGTTTGGTGTGCGAATGAAAGCGTAGCGCTCACTGCCAGCCGCAGGCACGCTGCGCGACCTCGATCTGCGCACGCACGATGTCGAGTTCGGGATTCGCCCGCGCATCCTCGGGAAGGTGAAGGCGCATGACGCGCGCAGCCATGCCTCGCGTGTTGCGCGACCACTCAACCTCGATCTCATCGAGCGTCTCGGCGGCACTCCAAAGTGAATTGATGCGCTGTCCCGCGCCGGGTGCGGGGCGTGTGCCGTCGAGCTCATGCATCGAGTCATCGAGCTCAGTGTGCTCGCGCTCGGCGCGCGTCATCGATCGTGCGCGCGCCAAGTGAAGATGCCCGAGCGCCCGTGCCCAACGGCATCGCGCCTCATCGTCATTGAGCCACGTCAAGACGGCATCCATCGCGCGACCGAGCGCCACAAGTTCATCGCGCAAGAGCGGCAGATGCTGCCAATCGGGCCAGCTATGCGTCAGTGGACGCAGCGCGAGGATGCGCAGCGCATCAGCCTGCACTTCATCGATTGGCGCGACGAACGTGGCCGTTTGCTCAAGCACGGCACGACGCGCGCGGTCGAGATCATTTGCGCCCATATCCCAATATTCATCTGGCGCAGAGCCCTCGCGGCCTCCGTTGGCGATCTGTTCGAGCTCAAGCCACTGCCGCTCGATCGCGGCAACGCGCTGACGATGCGCACGCGCGACTGCCTCGCGTGAGGGCGGCGTGAGCGCTGCGGGAGGCGGGAGAGCTCCGATCGAGAGATGCGGGATGCGCGTCCCCGCCATCGCATTGGGCGCCATCCCAAGAATCTGCAGCTCGGAGATACACGTCTCTCGCCACGTGTCGCGCGTGCCTGCAAGCACCTCCGTGACCTCGATGCGGTAGACGCCGCCGGTGCCCTGCAGAGGCAGGCGCTGCAGCGTCCGCACATTCACATCGAGCGGAAACGAGCCCACCTCCGTGCCGTCGTGAAGAACACGAATGTGCGCCACGCGATGGTTGCCCGTGAAGAGATCGGTATCGCGCTGCATGTGTGTAAAGCCCGCTGTCAGTGCGATCGCATTCACCTGCACATCCGCCGGAAGGCGCACCTCGATGGCTGCACCCACAAGCTCTCCCGTCCTTGAATTCCATGCGGTTTCGAGATCGCCATCGATGAGCGAAGCGACTTGCGAGGATTGATTGCGGTAGGCCGAGGAGACCGCGAGATCGCTGCGCACGGCATGCAGAAGATCTAGCTCGGGCGGGGGCACCACCACTGCAGGCGGCGTCGGTGTTGGCGGCGCGGCCTCTGGAGCGACGGCTGTTGGCACTGTCGTCAACGCAGACGCTGCTTGCGCGGGCTCAGGCGTGGAGACACTCGCCGCACTGGAGCATGCGTTGAGAGACGCTGTGATCGACATCGCGACCGATGCGGCGAAGAGCGAGCGAGGGGAGGTCATGAAGGCCCAAGCGTACCGAATGCGCGCGTCAGGCAAAACGGACTGTCCGAGAGGGCTTGGCTTTGCTACCAGTGCCCCACATCTCAACGGAATCTCAACAGACTTCGGAGGCATCTCGCATGAGTTTCACCGCGCTCGACTACTACCAACTCGACGACGATTTCACCGAAGAGGAGAAGATGGTGCGCGACAGCGTGCGTCGCTTCGTCGAGGCGAAGCTCGATCCGATCATCGCCAAGCACTACGAGAACGGCACCTTCCCCTCCGAGCTCATGAAGGAGTTTGGCGCAATGGGCTTGCTGGGCTGCAACCTGCACGGCTATGGCTGCCCGGGCATGGGCGACGTGGCCTACGGCCTTGCGATGCAAGAGCTTGAGCGCTGCGACTCGGGCATCCGATCGTTCTGCTCGGTGCAGGGCTCGCTCGCGATGTACCCGATTCACACGTACGGCTCAGAAGCGCAGAAGCAGAAGTATTTGCCCAAGATGGCCAAGGGCGAACTCATCGGATGCTTTGGCCTCACCGAGCCCGATTTCGGATCGAACCCCACGGGCATGATCACGCGCGCGGTGAAGGTCGAGGGCGGCTACAAGCTCAACGGCGTCAAGCGCTGGATCACCAACGGCCCCATCGCAGACCTCTGTGTCGTCTGGGCCAAGCTCGAGGGCGCAGAGCACACCGGCAAGGGCGAGGATGTGCGCGGCTTCATCGTCGAGAAGGGCACACCCGGATTCACCGCGATGAAGATGGAGGACAAATGGTCCCTCCGCGCGAGCATCACAGGCGAGCTCTTCTTCGAAGACTGCGTGATCCCTGAGGACGCGATCCTGCCGAACGTCAAAGGCATGAAGGGCCCGCTCTCCTGTCTCTCCCAGGCGCGCTACGGCATCGCCTGGGGCGTCATTGGCGCCGCGATGTCCTGTTACGAATCGGCACTCTCGTATGCGAAAGAGCGCGTGCAGTTCTCGCGTCCGATCGCGGGCTATCAGCTCGTACAGCGCAAGCTCGTCGACATGGTGCAGGAGATCACCAAGGCGCAATGCATGACGCTGCGTCTTGGTCGCATCAAAGAGGCGAAGAAGATTCGCCCCGCGCAGATCTCACTCGCGAAGCGCAACAACGTCTCGATGGCCCTCGATTGCGCACGCACCGCGCGCGACATCCTGGGCGGCAACGGCATCATGTACGCGTACCCACCGGGCCGTCATATGTTGAACCTCGAGACGGTCTTCACCTACGAGGGCACGCACGACATCCACACGCTCATCGTGGGCCAAGACATCACCGGGCTCAGTGCGTTTGAGTGAGAGGGGCGCGTTCGCATGAGCGCACTCGTCTTTGGTGCCACAGGCCTGACTGGCCGTCACGTGACGGAACGCCTTTCAAAACAAGGCGTTTCAGTAACAGCGCATATTCGTCCTGACTCCTCGCAGCTCTCCGTGTGGAAGCCGCGCTTTGAGGCAATGGGCGCGAAGGTGTCGACTGCGGCTTGGACGAATGAGGCGATTGAAGCGCTCGTGAAGGAGACAGAGCCGAGTGAGGTCTTCGCGCTCTTGGGCACGACGCAGGCGCGCGTGAAGCAGGCTGCGAGGGAGGGGCGTGATGCGTCGAAGGAGACGTATGAGGCCGTCGATGTGGGCCTCACGGAGATGATCCTTCGCGCGTGCACTCGCTCTGAGACGAAGCCGCGCCTGGTCTACCTCTCCTCGGTGGGCTCGGGGGAGAACGCCTCGGGCGCGTACCTTCAAGCGCGTGCACGTGTGGAGGATGCGCTGAAGAAGAGCGGCGTTCCGTACACGATTGCGCGCCCTTCGTTCATCGTCGGAGAGCGTGCGGACGCGCGACCTGCCGAGAAGCTCGTGCCGCTCGCCAATGGCTTGCTCTCTGTGCTCGGCGCGCTCGGTGCGAAGAAGACGCGCGATCGCTATCGCTCGATCACAGGCGACGAACTCGCTGAAGTGCTCGTTCGTGTCTCGACCGATCCGGCATCGTCCAATCGCATTCTGGAGTCGGAAGACATCCAGGCGATCTTGCGTAGCGTGTAAGATCGAAGCCGTGCGCATCTCCTCTGTCCCCATGCTCCCGACCGTGCGCGGCACGCTCGAGGATAGGCTCGGAAAGAGTCGACGCGAGGTGCGCGGGGCCTTTCGCGGGACGCGTGAGAAGGTCGACAAGGGAACCCGCGTTGTCGTCGTGGGCGGCGGCATCGCGGGCATCTCTGCGGCCTGTGTGCTCGCGGAGCGCGGCGCACAAATCACCTTGCTGGAGCGGGAAACGCGCCTCGGTGGGCGCATGCGCTCCTTGCCTCAAATGCTGCGTGGGCCTGAGGGTGATGTGCCCTACGAGATGGGCGCGTTCACCGCGTTCTATCGGCACTACTACAACGTGCGCGGCCTTCTTCGACGCATCGACCCCGAGCTCACAGGCCTGCGCGCGCTCGACGATTTCTCCGTGCTTGGCCCCAACGGCGCGACCGAGTCGTTCACCAACCTTCCGAGTGCAGCACCGCTGAATGTGCTCGCGCTCATGCGCCGCACGCCCTTCGTCTCGCTTCAAGATTTGCGCAAGCTCTCGACCGAGCGCGTACGTCAGCTCATCGCCTTCGACCCGACGAAGCATTTCGCGATTCACGATGGGATGAGCGCGCGGCAGTTCCTCGATGAGCTCAACTTGCCACCGCATGCGCGCGAGATGCTCTTCCGCGTGTTCACGCACGCGGTGTTCAACGACGAGGCGCATCTCTCCGCCTCCGAGATGCTCGCGAGCCTTCACTTCTACTTCCTTGGCAACCCCGAGGGCATGCTCTTCGATGTGCTCGATGAGCCCGCCAACGATGCGCTCTTTGTGCGCATGGAGCGCTACCTCAAGGGCCTCGGCGTCGACATCCAGACGGGTGTCGAGGCGACCGAAATTGGCCGCGAAAAGGGCGATTTTCTTCGCATCAAGACCTCGCGCGGCGAGACGCTCGACGCGAGTGGATTGGTCCTGGCGCAGCACGCACAAGGTCTGCGCGCGCTCGTCGAACAGTCGCCCGACTTGAACAGCGATCAGGGCTTTGCGCACAGCATCCGTGAGCTCCAATCGAGCCCGAGCTACGTCGTCTGGCGGCTCTTCTTCGACAAGCCCGTCGATGAATCACGCAAGCCCTTCGTGAGTGTCGCGGGCCTCGGCAGCCTCGACACGATCACGCTTCAAGATCGACTCGAGGGCGAGAGCCGTCGCTATGCGATGCGCACGGGCGGCTCGGTGGTGCAGCTTCAATCCTTCGCGTTGCCCAACGCGCTCGGCGATGAGGCGATCAAACAAGACCTGCTCGGCACGCTGCGCAGCCTCTACCCCGAGCTCGCCGATGCGCGTCTGCTGGGCGAGAGCTACGTGCGCCGAGAGGATTGCCCAGCCTTCGCCCCCGGCAGCTACGCACAACGCCCGAAGGTCGCAACGCCTTACGGAAACATCGCGCTCGCAGGCGATTTCGTGCGCGTGCCCTTCCCCTGCGCGTTGATGGAGCGCGCGACAGCGAGCGGATTCTTGGCCGCCAACATGCTGCTCGATCGTTGGGATGTGCGCGGTGAGTCGCTCTACATGATCCCGCCCAGGGGCTTCATGTCGTCGATGATCCGCTGAGGCATTCAGTTGACGGCGCAGTCACTCGGTTGAGCGAGTACCCACAACGCCTTCGAGCGAAGTCAGGGTCACGCTCGCCATCGAGATGACATTTGCCGCGTTCTAACTATCGTATCGCAATACGATCTCAATATGTGGCGACCATGACATCCTGATCGCGATGAAGGACGAACTCTTTGCATCCCCCTCCGAGATCGAAGCGCTGCGCGCTCACGCAGCGTCGATCGCCAAGGTGCGCGCGGACGTCATGAGTCGGGTAGGTGTAGTTCCGGATCCCTTCTTCCCAGACGATTTGACCTGGGCGCGCGATGTCCTTCAGCGCCTTCCTCCAAGCTGGTCACGCACCAACGACGTCACCGGTCTGAACTCGGTGGCGCCCTACGAAGCCCTCCATGCGCTGAAGATTCTTGAGGCGTCTTTGGATGAAGGCGCATGTCTTGGTGCTGCTGACGAGGCGCTCATTCATCGCGCGCTGCAACACTACGGCACTGAGATCAGCCAACACACCTTTCACACCTTGCCCGCACTGCTCGGCGTTCGATCGATCCCCTACCTTGAGCCGCTGCTCGCGCTGGGCTGGTGCGCGGATTGGGTGCGCGACGAGCTCACGAAGCTTGGTGTCATCCCGCCTGCACACGCTGCGGATGCGGCCCTCGACGTCGATGCGCTTCGTCGCGCGTGGCACGCGGCATCACCGAGCTTGCCCGCGTGGCGTGAACCTCCCCTCACGATCCGTGGTCCGATGCCGCGCGAGTGCGGCCTGCCTTTTGTCGTCGCAGATCAGACGCGCGTCTTTGTCGACGCGTTCCATGTGCAGCTCTTTCCAAGTGAGGGTGCGTGCGAGAATCAGGAGGCGGAGCTGCTCTCGGTCGCCACAGCCGAGGCACACAAACGCCTTGTTTTGGTGGGCGATCCTGAGGGTGCTGGGCTCAGCATCGCGGCCTCAAAGGAGCGACTCAAGCAGGCCATTCGGAGCGCGCTTCCGATCGAATGCCGTCTAGAATTTCCGCATGTGAAGCGCGTGCTGACGCGTGAAGGGAGCGTGCCTGTTCACATCGATGGCATGCGGCCGCACAGCATGGCGTTCCGCATGGGAGGTCTTGAGCCACGGTCATGCGACAGGCCCTTCTTGCTGGTCGCGTGGGACGTGCTGCGCGAGGAAGCAACAGGGGTTGGTCTCGTCACGGGGCCCTTCGTGATGGAAGCAACGCTTGGACGGCTCGCGATCTCACCAAGCGATCCGTGTTCTACTGATCGGAGATGACCAAGCTCCGCATCTCCGCGCTCGTGCTCGTCGCCCTTGTGAGCGGATGCGAGGCCACGCTCGATGCGGGGCCCGATGCGCCAACGGCCGTCGATGCGTTCAACACACGCGATGCAGTGGCCCTCGACGCAACCGCGGCTGCGCCCTCATTCGACGCGCCTCCGCTCGATGCGTTTGCCCTCCCCGATGCGCACGCCGACGCATTCACGCCACCGCCTGCGTGCCCATGTTTTGATGGGCCCGGGACGTATTGCGAGGCGGATGTGGCCGCACGTGCAGGCACCGAGGGTTGCGTCGTCAGCGCGCGCGCCACGGGCACACGACTCTTCACCTGCAGCGGCACGAGCACCTGGCGTGCGACCGCAACCTGCGCCTCCGGATGCGAGGTTGGTGAGACAGGCCCAAGTGCCGAGTGCTCGCTTCCGATCTGCGATTGCTTTGTGCGCGCGGCTTGGTGCGGCGCGAGCGCGGCACGTCATGGCCTCACGCTGAGCCCACCGTGTCGTGTGCCGCTGGTGCCCCTTCACGACACCGACATCCTCGGCTGTGATGGCACGCGCTGGATCGTTCAGACCGAGTGCGCCGAGGGTTGCTTCGAGGCGCCGACGGGCACGGCCGACGCCTGCATCACACGTCGCGCAACACCCGCTGCGCCCGGTTGGCCAGCCTGTGCAGATCGCCCGTTGCTGCATGCAGGCCTACACCCCGAGGCCTCGGATCGCCTTCGCTGCGCAGGCGTTTCGTCATCTGAGATCAGCCAGACGATCGGAAGCGCACCAGCCTCCGCCGGCTATCACGCACTCGACGGACGCGTCGCCGGCGTGCCCTACACCGCCGCAGTCGACCTGCGTACGCGCGGCATGACCGACGCACAGATCCGCACGCGCCTGGCCCGTCTCGGCGAGAACGGCTTCGCAGCCTGGTACCGCCAACCCGGACGCGACGGCTGGCCCTCAAGCGAAGCACCGCACATCCACGCTGTCTTCGCAGGCGTCATCATGAAAGCCGAGCTGCGTGCACAAGTGCGCGACTATCTCTCGGGCAGGAACGGTCTCGCCTCACACACGCGCTACGGCTTCTGGTCGCCACCCGCGTCGACGTTGACGATCATTCGACTGCTCTTTCAGCGGAATTATACGCCATAGCGAAATCATATCGCGATATTGAATCGACATCATCGCAATAGGATTCATTGAGCGGTGCGCGCGTACACGAGCTGCGTATTCGAATGCGCGTGTCCTCGCTCATCGGCACGCACTTGCGCACCTCGACGCAGCGCCAACGCATCCCCATCCGGGCTCACCACAAGGATGTCCTGGTTGCGTGGTTCCCACGGCAATTCATGCCAAATGTGCTCTTCCGGTGCCCATTGGAAACGGCGACGGTCGTCGTAGCTGTAGCCAAAACGAGGCAAGTGCACTTCCCGCTGCGCGAGCACTGGCTCATCGAACAACGAGTAGCCACCGGCGATCCACTCGAAGAGCGCAGGGGTCTGCAGCAAGTCGCGATCGAACGGCTCCATCTGCAGCAATGCCTCATCGAGCGGCAACGGCGCTTCGCGGCCAAGCGTCCACACCAAGAGCGGCCCTTCCTCAACGCATTGCCCAACGACAACCGGGCTCTCCACACCGACATACTGCATGCGGCATTCGCTCTGCAGTGCGTGCGCAACACCGTCGGGCGTGACGATGCGATGCGTGTGATCGCGGAGCTCCGCGACGATGCCCCAATGTCGCGTGGTGGCGTTGAGCAGAGGGACCTCGAAATGGCGTTCGTCGTCGAGGCTGAAGAAGGTGAAGTGCCGTTCTGCACCCTCGCAGTCCGTGAGTCCCCAGCAGTGCGAGGATGTTCCAGACAACGTTCGGTGGGGGCGCTCTTCGGATGTTGGTGTCGCATCGAGCCACTCCACGACGAGCCATCGGTGGCTCGGCTCGATCCACGCGGTGTGTACCCAACCCTCGACTGCGAATGAGCGCCGTGCATCGGTGTGGATGTCCACCAGTTCCGCGGCATGTCGACCCTCGCGAAGGAACACGAGTCGACCATCCGGCCAGAGCGCGCCATCGATGAGCCATCCCGGTGTTCCTCGAATCCCCATGACCGTGATCTCGGCTGCGGGCCCGATCACGCGACGCGTGCCGCGCCGGATGCTGACCATCTCGATGTTACCGTCGCGCACGATGCCAAGCTCATCACGTGTACTGCCCAAATACGCTGTGATGCGCTCGCCTGCGTCCGTCCCAAGCACGTACCAAATGTCGATGCGATCGCCGTAGTAGCCACCATGGCCGTTCGGTGCGATCGCAACGCCTCCACCTCCGTCCGTGTCCTCCCGCGCCTGCGCAAAGACGGCCCATCGCTGCGTCGGATTCGCGTCGATCAGGAAGGGCTCATGGCCGATCACCCCGAGTGGCTCATCGCCCGCAAGCAGTGTGGGCGAAGGCATCTGGATGCGTGCGCCACATCCCAAGAGCATCGCGCTCAGCGCGCAGACCAAGCGCATCCGATGTTCACTGCCACGCATCATCGCGATTCCGATCGTCGACGATTTCGCGGAGCGCGTGTTCGAAACTATCGCAATAAGATTGCAATCATATACATTGGCACCTCCATACGCGGAGGCTCAGATCTCGGCCCGTTTGGCGGCGGTTGACGCCCTGCCAAGGAGGGCCTCCGACTCGGCGATGAGTGCCGCGACACGCTCCTCGCTCAGCACCTGACTGGGCAGGATGGCGTCGGCCTTCTGGTTGAACATCAGGCCGCTCCGGCCCGCGAGTTCGGGCGCGAAGAGCAACGGAGTCAGCCGCTCCGCATAGGTCTCCGGCGTGGGCGTGAAGAGCCCGATGAAGAACTCGATCACGCGGTGCTTGAGGCTTCCATCGCCGAGCATATTCGAGCGGATCCCCGTCTTGATGAGGCCTGGATTGAGCCCGAAGAAGCTCGCGTGGGGGTAGCGGGTCTTGCCGTCGAGCACGAGGCACTCGTTGCCGGCGACCGTGTTCATGTGCACCTCCATCGACTTGTAGGCGCGCTCGGCGTTGAGGTCTCCCAATACGCCGCCCTCGCCCGTGCCGGGAAAGCCCATGACGAAGACCCGCGTGCCGGAAGCGCCACGCGCGCCTTCGCTGAGTCGCGGCCCGAGCTCGCGGAGTAACGCGAGTCGGCTCAGGTAGCTGACGGCCATGTCCCGCTCGAGACCCTCGCTGGTCTCCTCGCGGCTCGGCGCCGCGATGATCCCCGTCGTGAGGAGCAAGACGTCGAGTGTCTCGACGGGCAGCAACGCCGCGACGCGACGCGCCTCGCTCATGCGACTCAGATCCGCGGAGACAAACGAGATCCCTGGCACGCCGTCGTCGCGGAAGGTCTGGCCCACCACGATCACCTTTGCGCCACGCGAAGCAGCGAGGCGCGCAACGGCGCGGCCGAGACCGTTGGTACCTCCCACGATCGCCACCGACTTGCCGGCGAGATCCAGCGTGCTCGCGGGCGTGCGGGTCCAGGTGAGGCTCGAGTCACGAATGCCGGAGAAGCCGGGCTTCTTGGGATGCGTTGCCATGTTTCGCGTTCCTATGGTCTTAGAGAGGGGCTTGGACACTGCACGCCGGTGTTGTTGGCACCGCGAGCGCCAGGTCCGCTGCATAAGTAGCCCTGAGGCCCCCCATTGTCTCCAGCGGAAAGCTTGGAGCATGGTTTGCGGAATATGGGAACCTGATGCCGTGGACACCAGCAAGCTCACCGCGCTCGTCGCTGCCGCAGAGAGCGGCTCCTTGTCCCGGGCCGCGATCCGTCTCGGGGCGCAGCTCTCCACCGTCAGCCGCCAGATAGCTGACCTGGAGTCGACGCTCGGAGCGCCGTTGCTCGTGCGCACTGGTCGCGGGGTGCGTCCAACCGCGGAGGGAGAGCGCTTCGTCGAGCGCGCAAGAGTCATTCTTCGCGAGCTCGACATGGCGTCCGCTGAGGTTCGCGGGGCCGTCAATCCGCACCTGTCCCTGCTTCGGCTGTCCGCCCCGCCCGACCTCTCGCAGCACCTGCTACCCGCCGTGCTCGTCGAGCTCGCAGCGCGGCACCCCGCGCTTGGCATCGAGGCCCGCACCGATGTCCGGCGCGTGTCGCTGCTCGAGGAAGAGTACGACGCGGCGATTCGCCTCGGGACACCGCGTGAGTCCGACCTTGTCGCGCGCGTGCTCGGCACGGTGTCGCTCCTCGTCTGCGCCTCGGACGAAGTCGCGGCTACCCTGCGCACGGTAAGGGACCTCGAGCGCGCGGAGCACGTCACCGTGGCGAGCGTGCCTGCGGAGCTGGTCGGCACCCTGCGCGGACGCCCAGTGCGACTTCGTCACGCGGGTCGAATGTCCGTGGCGTCTTTCCTTGAGGCGGCAGAGGTCGCCGCGCGCTCAAACCGCGTCGCCGTCTTGCCGAGCTTCACGGCGGCGCCACATCTGCGCGCGGGTCGACTGGTGCACGTGATTCGCGGCCTCACGCTGCCGAAGATCACGGTGCACCTGCTCCATCCGCAGCGACACCGCGGCTCCCCCGTCTTGCGTGACCTGGGCGATCTGGTCGCGAAGGCGCTCGCGGAGACGGAGCGCTTCGTTCTTCCAGTAAGAACAAGGGCACGAGAGCATTAGCCGCGGCGGAGCGCTCTTGCGGCGCACGGCGGAGTCACTCCACTTCAAACGCACTGCGGGCGATCACGTGTCCACCTTCGTCGCGCACCACCGCAGACCAGTTGCCCGGCGCATGCACGTTGCGCGACCAAGCCCAGGTGCGGTGTCGCGCTGCATCGGCTGGAACATGAAGCGTCACAAGGCCTGTGATCTGCGCCGTGCGTGAGGGGTGCTCAGGCTCGAAGGTGATCGTCAGATCTTGTTCCGCACCATGGCGATTGTTGAGATCGAGAAAGACGTAGAGACGCTCCTCGGTCGCGCGGAAGTGATCGGCGACACCCGTGGGCTCGCGTGCCTCGACACCTGTGCCGACCTCGATGCGGCGAACACGCATCACGCCCTCTTGTGCGACCTCACGCGTGACTGTCCGCGTCACTTCATGCGTCGCGGTCACTGCAGGCGTCTCCACACCACGCGGAAGGGTGTTCACTGCTGCAGGTGCATTCGTGACCGCACAGGGCCGCACAGGTGCCGCAACCTGCGTGCTCTCCTCGTTGGCGCGCGCCGTATTCGCCGCACCGAGGACGTAGCCGCCCAAGAGGGCACATGAGAGCGTTCCAACACCGAGAATGATCCACTTCGTTTGCATCGCTGCCTCCGTACGAGTGGAGACATTGCGACGTGCGTGCCGCCCATGATTTTCAGGCGTTTGCGTGGTTCACCGCGATCGATCGCGGCCCACGAGACACAAGAGCGTGTGGATCAAATCTCTTCGAAGTCTTCGATCGCCATCACGCCAGACTGCGACTCGCGCACAAGGCGCGTGAGGTAGAGCTCGGTGCGATCATCGGGATGCCAAGGCCCGAGCAACTCGACCTCGTAGGGCCCCTGCGGGAGGTTCACCGAGACCATCGCGCCACTTGTCTCAAGTAGCTCGGCTTGCTTCACCGGGTCGGCCAAATCCATCCCGCGGAGCGAGCCATCCACCAGGACGTACTCGTCGCCTATCGACATGAAGCGCTCGCGCAGCGTCTTCCAACCCGAGACAGGCACCAAGTCGAGATGCTCGGCCACGGCCGCGTCATCATCGCAATAGGTTGCCGACACAAGCAGAAGGCCACCGAGCTCCAGTGCAACGGCGGTGGTCAGCGCTGACTTCGGGTTCACCGAGAGCACTGAAGCACCTTCAAAATCGTTCACTGCCGCGAAGTGATCCGTCTTGGGGGACGGCGTAGACCCGTGTTCACCGGGCCACATATCAAGATCGCGAAGGCGCACGAGGAGCGCGGGTCTGCCGTTGACCCATTCGTACATAGGAGCGGATTCTCACGGGAATCGCGTGCAGCGCAACTCTTTTTGCCGCCGCGGCCTATCTTCGAGGGCCTTCGATCAGCTGCAAAAACGGCGCGTTCCCAAGTGCACGCAGGTGAGGCGCACTCTGGCCATGGCGCAGCGCAATCCACTCACTGGCAATCGAAACGGCAATTTCCTCTGGGGTAATCGCCCCCAAAGCAAGCCCAACCGGCGCGTAGACGCGCTCAAGCGGCGGGAGATTTCCCCGTCGCGCGTGGATGCGCTCAAGGATGCGCAGCGTCTTTCGCTTCGAGCCAATCAAGCCGATGTAGGCATGCGGCCCAAGCGCATACGTCTCAAGCGCCTCCTCATCGAGGCGATGATCGTGTGTCGCGATGAGGAAGGTGTCGCTTGCTCGCGGCGCCAGCTCGGTGAGGGCATCACGTGGCTCGGCAAGGATGCGCGTCGCATGTGGAAAGCGCGTCGCGTCATTCAACTCGGCGCGATCGTCGACGACCGTCACGGTGAAGCCAAGGCCAGGGGCGAGTGCCGCGACTGCATGACTCACATGGCCTGCACCGAAGAGCACCAGACGACTCAACCCTTCGATGCGCTCCACAAAGACCTCCATGCGACCACCGCAGCACATGCCCAAGTCATGCGCGAGGTCATACGAGAGGAGGCGCGTGCCTCCGACGATCAAGAGCGCCTTCATCTCCTCGATGACGCGATACTCGACCGCACCACCGCCGACCGTTCCAACGCACGTCCCGTCGTCACGCAGAAGCATGCGCGCGCCAGGCACCTGCGGTGTCGAGCCTCCGGAGCGAATCACCGTCGCGAGCACACAACGCCTGCCCGCATCGAGCTGCGCGAGTGCCTCGCGAATCGGGCGCACCGCTTCAGTTCACTTCTTGTGCCGGAAAGACGTGCCTTGTGCCTGGCTCACCAACGAGGTCGGCCATCTCCAGCTCATCGCCGTTGATCTCGTAGGGCACAAAGCAATCGATCGGGTCGGAGTTGATGTGCTCCATCTGGATCGACACCGCGGCTGTCATCGCCTCGGCCTCTTCATCCTCGACCGTCACATCGGCCACGACCGCAATCGCGCGCAATTCGGGCAAACGCTCACGCAGGGTCTGACGCAGATTCTCGACGAGCGTCTCGGCCTCCGCTTCCTCTTCCACGTTCTCCGCCTCGAGGTGGATCACCTTGCCGTCGCCCTGCAGGGCAAGCGCAAAGGGGTCGAACTCACCATTCGACTCAAGCAGCTCCGATGCGACCTCAACGGCAGCATTCAGAAGGTCATTCATTTCATCGCGGGGCGACAGCGGTTCGCTCATCGGCCGAGCATGCGCGGGCCCACTCAAAACGGCAATTGCATCGCTGCGCATCGCTACACTCGCGCCATGCGGAGCATCGGCTTGGTGTTGATTGTGACGATCGCAGGTTGCGGTGGAGCCCAGACGGTCGTGTCTGCGCCAACGCGCAGCGCACAGAGCGTGCGCTGGAGCAGCGTGGTCGACACGCCGCCATGCTTCTACTTCAGCGGCCCCGAGGCCCTCGGACGAGACGACCACCTCGGCACGCACGCCATCCTCTCTACCGACGCGCAGCGCATCCGCCTCGACTTCGGAGACAACATCGTCTTCTCGGGCGAGCTTCGAAATGGCCCGGTGTCGCTGCATCGGAGCTCCTCCCACGACTTCGGTTCCGGCAAATGGGAGGCCGATGAGTCGATCACACTTCAGGCCGCGCCCGAGGGCACATGGTCGGGTCACTACCACTACGACGAGCGTGACCCCGCAACGCATGAGGTTGGCCGCTGTCACATCGACGCATCGATCGCCATCACACCCGCGGGCTGATGCTTCATATCTCTATATGATTTACATCGCTTTTCGATACGACATCGATGGCTAGCTATCCTCCACAAAGCACATCGAACTGAATGCGTGGCGTCCCCTCCCGTGCTGCCACGCAGGCATCGCCATAGAGCGTAACGGTGTTGGGACGGTCTTCGCTGAACTCCCAGCCCTCAAGCCGCATCGGGTCGCGCCTCACGGGGGTTCCGTCGATCGAGACTTGTGTTGGACGATCGCTCGGAAGCACACCCTCGAAGGCCAGCGTGCACGAGATGATTGAAGCCTGGATGCGATCAAACGCCGCACTCAGATCCTCGGGCCTACGCACCGAGTAGTACGCACGCATCGCATCGAGCGGATTGGGCCTCTCGCCCGCGCGGGCCATGCGCGTGAGCACCGCACTGAGCGCTGGGTCTGGATCTCCATCGATGCCCACGACGTAGGTCGGTACGGCCTCGGCGGCGAGTGATTCGATCGCAGTGATCGTCTCCACATCATCGAGGCAGAGCGTTGCATCCATGAAGCACATGCCAAAGGGGAGGCCTGCGCCATTGGTGCATGCGCAGCGATTCGCATCGAGGCTCGCGTTGCAGTTGGGCGCACCGTCGGTGGCCAGCACGACCGCACGAACATGCGAGGGATCGGGATGCGTCCGAAAGAAACGGAGCGCCGTGTTCAGCGCAGCCGCCGTGGGCGTACGGCCTCCAGGGCCCGTTGCATTGACGCGATCGAGCACGATGCCCGCATTGCGCGGTGCAGGGGCAAGGGCAGGCTCGGTCGACACCGAACATCGCTCGGCACCCATCTCGGGGTAGAGCAATAATCCCATATCGGAATCCATATCGTAACGTGGGAGCTGCGTCTGCAGCGCATCGACGAGGATCGACCAGCGCGCGGGCCCCGCACCATCTGGGCCCGTGAGCGACCAGCTCATCGAGGTCGACCGATCGAGCACGAACATCACCTCGGGGCGAATGGGCTGGAGCGCAATCACGCCCTCTGCGCAGGCATCGACTGGCGCATCGCGTCCGACATCGAAGGGCGCGTCTCGACCCGTGTCAACGCCCACGTCGCGACCGACATCGGTACCTGAGTCACGCAACACGCCACTGTCCATTCCCTCTGCACCGAGGCCCGTCTTCGCGCCGCAAGACGAGAGCAAGACGAGCGAGAGAAGGCCGGACGAGGCTGCGATGCGCGATGTGTTCACCGCGCGAGTGTACGTTGCGCCGCGATAGAGTGAGCATGTGCCTGGCGCCCCTACCCTCTCGTGTTTTTTGCTCTCGCGTGAATGGCGCGACACATCGTCAGGCGTCGAGATTGTGCTCTGGGGCCTGACCGATTCGCTCTCCTCCGCCGATCATCTGAAGAAGCACGCGGTGAAGGTGATCGTGCGTGCGGAGAGCGTGATGTTTGTCCCGCGTCGCACGCCAGATGCGTTGCTTGAGGGGCTTGAGCATCCGCCGCGTCGTGAAGCCGTGCAGCTCAAGTCGTTGCAAGGCGAAGACGTAGACGCCTTGTATTTCAAGCAACAGCGCGATCTTGTCCACGCGCGCGATGTGCTCCGCCAAGCGCTTCATGTGGGCCTTGAGTCGGATGTGAAGCCCTCCGATCGCTACCTGATGGAGCGCTTCATCACGGGCGCGTTTGAGGTGCATGGAACCTTCATCGATGAGCATCGCGGTGTCGGCAACGGCGTGCTCGTGATGAAGGATGCGCGCGTGCGTGGCATCGAGCGCTCGAGCAAAGGGGCCGTGCCGCTGCTCACAACCACCTCGATCGACATTGAGACCGATGGCGCAGACGGGCCTCTTCTCTCGGTCGCCCTGGTGACGCGCGGAACCCTTGTCGGACAAGGGATTCATCGCGAGCGTGTGATCTTGATCGGCGACGCACCGAGAAGTTCGGGGCTTGGTGAAGAGCTGATGTTCGTGCCTGACGAGCGCGCGTTGCTGGAGGCCTTCTTCGACTCCGTCGCTGCGATCGACCCTGATGTGATCATCGGCTGGAACGTCGTGGAGTTCGACCTCACGGTGATCGAGAAGCGCTGTGCGATGCACGGCCTCTCCTTCGCGCTTGGGCGTGGTCGCGATCGGGCGCGGGTGATCCCTGGCGACCGCGGGCAGGTCTCGATCGTGCGTGTGCCGGGCCGCATCGTGCTCGATGGCATCGCGACGTTGAAGAATGCGACGTGGGCCTTCGAGCGCTTCAGCCTCGACTTTGTCGCGCATGAATTGCTCGGCCGTCGCAAGCAGATAGACCAAAGCAAGCACGACAAAGTGGCCGAAATTCGGCGCATGGCGAAGGAGGACCCGCTCGCGCTTGCGGCCTACAACCTCGAAGACGCGCGCCTTGTCTCGGACATTTTCGAGAAGGCATTGCTCCTCGACTTTGCGTTCGCCCGCGCCGAGCTCGTTGGGCTTCCACTCGACAGACAGGGCGGATCCGTCGCGGCGTTCGACCATCTCTACTTGCCGCGCCTTCATCGTGCGGGCTTCGTTGCGGGCGATGTCGGTGTCGACATGGATGGCTCGCCGAGCCCTGGTGGCGAGGTGCTGGAGAGCGTGCCGGGCCTTCATGAGCACGTGCTGAGCTTCGACTTTCGAAGCCTCTATCCGTCGATCATCCGCACCTTCCTCATCGACCCACTCGGCCTCCAGCGCGCACTGCACAGCGAGACAGCCTTCGCCGAGAACGAGCTCGTGCAGGGCTTTGATGGCGCACGCTTTGTGCGCTCGCCGTCGATCCTCCCCGGCCTCATCGCGCGCCTCACGATCGCGCGCAAAGAGGCCCAAAACGAAGGCAATGAGGCCCTCTCACGGGCGATCAAGATCCAGATGAATTCGTTCTACGGCGTGCTCGGGACGCCCGGCTGCCGCTTCTTTGATCCGCGTCTTGCGTCTTCGATCACGCGGCGTGGTCATGAGGTGATTCATCGCGCCAAGCGCTTCTTTGAGGCGCGTGGATACCGCGTGCTCTATGGCGACACGGACTCCGTCTTTGTGCATGTGGCCTCGTCGCTGAAGGGCCTGAGTGGACAAGCCTTGCTCGATGAAGGTGCGCGCTTGGGCGCCACGCTTGCGGCCGAAGCGACGCGCGAGATCGCGCTGGAGATTGAAGCCAAGCATCACCTTGAGAGCGCCCTTGAGCTGCGCTTTGAGTCGCACTTCACGCGCTTTCTGATGCCAACGATGCGCGGCACCGAGGTGGGCTCGAAGAAGCGCTACGCGGGCTCCGTCATCAAGAAGGGCGAGATCGAGATCGTGGTGCGCGGCCTTGAAGCGGTGCGCACCGATTGGACGCCGCTTGCGCGTCGCGTGCAGCGCGAACTCTTCCGTCGCGTCTTCGCGAATGAAGAGTGGAAGGGCTGGCTGAGGCAGCTTCGCGAGGACCTCTTCCACGGCAAGCTCGACAAGGAGCTCGTCTATCGCAAGCGTCTACGTCGCGAGCTCGATGCCTACGGCGCCGCACCTCCGCACGTGCGCGCTGCGCGCATGCTGCAGGACGAACCGGGAGATCTCGCACGTCATGAAATCGAATACGTGATGACGGTGCACGGGCCTGAGCCCATCGAGCTCTTGAAGAGCGCCATCGACTACGGTCACTACGCCGAGAAGCAGCTCGCACCGGCCTGCGATGTCGTGCTGCACGTGCTCGGCGAATCGTTTGGCCACGTGGCGGGGACGCAGCTCAGCTTGTTTTGAAGGCGCCCCTCAGGTCGTCTCGATGCGCTTCAGCAACTCGGAGAGCACGCCCGGTGCGAAGCGCCGCATGTAGATGCCCGCGAGCTCTTTGCCGCCCACATGCACCTCACGCGAGCGCTTCGCGATGCCACGCGCCATCGCCTTCGCCGCAGCCTCCGGGGGAAGGCCATGCGCCTTCATCTTCGAGCGTGATTCGGCGACCTTGGAGTCATCGCCACCCGCGCGTTTCACCGCCTTCGCGCTGATCTCGGTATCGATGAAACCCGGACAAATCATCGTGATTGCGATGTTGTCCTTGTGCGTCTCGCCGCGCAGCGACTCGAAGAATCCGTGAAGCGCGTGCTTGCTTGCGGCGTACGTCGAGCGCTGCGGCGTGCCGACATAGCCGGCCACACTCGACACGACGACGAAGTGCCCGCGATGTTGCTTTTGCATCACCGGCAAGAGCGCCTTGGTCAGCGCGAGCACGCCGAAATAGTTCACCTCCATGATGCGGCGATCGTCCGCGAGCGGCGTCTCTGCCGCGAACGAGCGCTGACCGATGCCCGCGTTGTGCACCATCACATCGACGCGCCCAAAGGCCTGCAGCGCTTCAGCAACATGCGCCTCGGCCTTCTCCGTCTCGGCCACATCGACAGGCAGCACGTAGACATCACTCGGCCTTGCACACTTGCTCTTCACGGCCTCGAGCAGCTCACGTCGGCGTGCTGAGAGGATGAGCTTGGCACCTTCTTCGGCGAGCAAGAGTGCGAGCGATTCACCGATGCCCGAGCTTGCGCCCGTAACCCAAATGACCTGACCTTCGAAGCGCTTTGCCATGATTGTTCTCACTCCCATTCGATGGTTGCGGGCGGCTTGCTGGAGATGTCGTAGACGACGCGGTTGATGCCGCGCACCTCGTTGATGATGCGCGTCGAGACTTTCGCGAGCAGGTCGTAAGGGAGACGCGACCAATCGGCTGTCATCCCATCACGCGAGCTCACGGCGCGGATTGCGCAGACGTTCTCGTAGGTGCGTCCGTCGCCCATCACACCGACGGATTGCACCGGCAAGATCACAGCGAAGGCCTGCCAGACTTCCTCGTATTGGCGCGGGTAAGTGGGCCCTGCGGTGCGCAGCTCTTCGAGGAAGATCGCATCGGCCTCGCGGAGGAGATGAAGCTTCTTCTCGGTGATCTCACCCAGGCATCGAATCGCAAGCCCGGGGCCCGGGAAGGGATGACGCCAGAGCACGTGATGCGGCATGCCGAGCGATGCGCCGACTTCGCGTACTTCGTCTTTGAAGAGCTCGCGCAAGGGCTCGATGAGCTTGAGCTTCATGTGCTCAGGCAGGCCGCCAACGTTGTGGTGCGTCTTGATTGTCGCCGAAGGGCCCTTGAACGACACGCTCTCGATCACATCGGGGTAGAGCGTCCCCTGCACCAAATGCGTTGCGCCACCAAGCTTCTTCGCTTCGGCATCGAAGACCTCGACGAAGACGCGGCCGATGATTTTGCGCTTCTGCTCGGGGTCGCTCACGCCCTGAAGGGCATCGAGAAATTGCGCGCGCGCATCGACGTGCACGAGCTTGAGCTGGCCATGTGCACCCGAGGCCACCTGCGTCTCGAACATGCGCACGACTTCCTCTGCCTCGTTCTTACGAAGGAGGCCGTTGTCGACGAAGATGCATGTGAGTTGCGCACCGATCGCGCGGGCGACGAGCACAGCCGCCACAGACGAATCGACACCGCCCGAGAGGCCGCAGATTGCCCGCCCATCACCGACCTGCGCGCGGATCTTCGCTACCGTCTCTTCGATGAAGGAGCCCGAGGTGAAATCGGCCGCGAGCTTGCTGACCTCGAAGAGAAAGCCACGGAGCAACTCAGCGCCGCGCGGTGTGTGCACGACCTCGGGATGAAACTGCACGCCGTAGATGCGACGCGCTTCATTCGCGCATGCCGCAAAGGGTGCATTCGGTGAGCTCGCGATGATCTCAAAGCCCTCAGGGAGCGAGACCACCTTGTCGCCGTGGCTGGCCCAAACATCGACTTTTTCCCCTGTTTGGAAGCTCGCGAGGATGCCGACATTCTTGTGAACTTCGATCTGCGCAGGCCCGTATTCACGCTCGCCTGCGGGCTCCACTTTGCCGCCGAGCAGATGCGAGATGAGCTGCATGCCGTAGCAGATGCCGAGCACCGGAACACCGAGCTCGAAGACGCCGCGATCGACACTCGGCGCACCCTCTTCGAAGACACTCGCCGGACCACCGGAGAGGATCACCGCATCAGGCGCCATCGACCGAATGCGCTCGATCGAAGTCGTGCATGGATGGATCTCGCAATAGACATGCTGCTCACGCACGCGACGCGCGATGAGCTGTGTGTACTGCGAACCGAAATCGAGGATGAGAACGAGGGCCCGAGACGGAGTGCGCGACATGCGCGCGCTTGTAGCCCGGACGTCCCGAGATTTCATCCAACGTGGCTCACGCCGTCTCGAAACTGCTCGCGATGTAGAGCTTCACGAGCTTCTTGCACTCCGTGAGCTGCGCCCGCGCCATCGCGCCTTGGCGCCGATCGGCAAGCACGAGGAAGGTCACCGACAAGTCGACGACCATCGTGGCCACAAGGCGTCTCCGTGCGGGTGCGGCCTTGGGAAAATAGACACCCAGGAGCTTGGCCGTGCGGCGGCTGAGCGTGCGCTGCAGCGCCTCCTCGTTGTCGAGAAGCTCGCCCATGAACGCCACGTTGCGGTTCGATGCACGAATCGAAGGCTCGCTCGCTTGAAGGGCCGCAAAGCCATCGACCGCGAGATCGATTGCATCGCGCCAGTCGATCGAGGCCAGGTCGAGCGCATCGTCCGTGGGCTGCAAGAGCGCATCAAAGGTCTCTGTCGCGCGCTGATTCGACCGCTCCATCACGGCAGCGAACACGGCGCGTTTGTCGGCGAAAAATTGATAGACGCTGCCGATCGGCGCCGAGGCGTGCTTGGCGATCGCCTCCATCGTCACCGCAGGGAAGAGCTCGTCCGCGAAGAGGTCGGCTGCCGCATCCACGATCGCATCACGACGCTTGCGACTGCGCTCTTGCTGCGGGGCACGGGGGGCGAGCTTGGAGGGTGGTGTGGAGCGGGACATGGATGACGAGCCTCTTGCGCTAATCTGAGGACTGCCTCATGTTTTGTCGAATATGAGGCAACCCTCAGATTCTGGTTCGCACGCTTCGGCCGCCTCCTCGCAGGCCGCGTCTCCTTCGGCATACGCAGCGGCACTGCCCGCGGAGCGCGCGCCAGGACCGCATGGACTTGAGCGCATTCGCACGCATGTGCGGCTCCAGCGCGACCCACTGCACGGCCTTCATCGCGCCGTGATGGACTACGGCGCGTTCTGTCGTCTCGTGCTCGGACCCTTCACGTTTTGGGTCTGTCACGAGCCCGAGTCGATGAAGCACGTGCTCATCGACAACGCGAAGAACTACACCAAGAGCCGCAACTACGACGGCCTCCGGTTGATGCTCGGACAGGGCCTTGTGACGAGCGAGGGCGAGCTCTGGAAGAAGCAGCGCAAGCTTGTGGCCCCTGCCTTCACGCCGCAGCGCGTACCGACCTACGTACCCACCTTCGTGCGTGCTGCAGAGGATGCAGTCGCGAGTTGGGAGCGCGAGCTTCGCCATGCGAAGAGCGCCGACGTCGAGATTCACCACGCGATGATGTCGCTCACCTTTCGCATCGTCGGGCTCACCCTCTTCAGCCAGGAATTCGGCACGGATACCAAGCGCATTGCAGGCGCGTTCGAGGAGGCGATTCACTTCGCCGATAAGTTTTCGATGTCGATCGTGCGCGTTCCACCGAACTGGCCTTTGCCGCGCAACGTTCGCTTCAAGCGCGCGATGGGCGCGCTCGATGGCCTGGTGGATTCGATCATTCGCACCCGCAAGAAGAGCTACCTTGAGACCGGCGTTGCAGGCGATGACGTCATGGGCTCCTTGCTCGCTTCCAAGGATGAGAACGGCGCGCCGATGGATGACCGCCAGCTGCGCGATGAGGTGCTCACGCTGATCGGTGCCGGGCATGAGACCACGGCCAATACGCTCACGTTCACGCTCTTTTTGCTCTCCCTCCATCCGACGACCGCGCGTCGCGTTTACGATGAGATCGAGACCGTGCTCGGCGACCGTTCGCCCACGGTGCAAGACCTCGCGAAGATGGAGTACCTGGAGCGCGTCATTGAAGAATCGATGCGCCTCATCCCACCTGTATGGGGCCTTGAGCGCGAAGCGGTGAACGAGGATGTGCTTGGCGGATACCGTGTGAAGAAGGGCGATGCGGTCGCCATCAGCACGTGGACACTTCATCGCATGTCTCAATATTGGGAAAATCCAGAGGGCTTCGACCCCGACAGGTTTTTGCCCGAGGCGAAGAAGGCACGGCCGCGCTTTGTCTACCTGCCCTTTGGCGGTGGGCCGCGCGTCTGCATTGGTGCGAGCTTCGCGATGCTCGAGGCCAAAGCCATCCTCGCGGTGCTGCTTCGCAAGCTGCGCTTCTCGGTGAAGTCGGGCTACGCGCTGGAGCTGGAGACGGCCGTCACCCTGCGCCCAAAGGGAGGCATTCCCATGCAGGTCTCTCGAAGCTGAACCTGGGTTCGATCAGCTCGACTGCCAGACGCGGATCGCCTCGATCGGATGCGCGAGCATGATGACGTTGATGGCGAGGCTGTCTTTGACGGTGAAGATGAGGCCGAACTCGCAGAGTGCGATCGTCACCCACCAGGCGGGCCAGCCGAGCTTGATGTTGCGCACAACGAGCCACGAGAAGACAAAGCCGAGCGTGGCGAAGATCACATCCGAGAGCGAGTTGAGAACGGCGTCTCCGTAGTAGTCCGAGGAGACGGTGGCTGCGCGATAGCGGTCGATGATGAAGCTCGAATTCTCGAGCAACTCCCAGCCGCATTCGAGCGTCGCCGCGGCCACCGTGCGCCAAGCGAGAGAGAGCTTCGGAAAGAGCCGCAAGAAGGCGAAGAAGAGCAGCCCGTGCTCGAAGTGGCTTACACTGTAAGGGTCAATGAAGTGCTGTGAATTGTGGCTGCCGTTGATGTCGGCCGACCATGGGATGAGGCTTCCACACGCGCACCAAAGAGGCCTTCCAAAGCTCTTCAAGATGGCGAGCGTCACCGCCGTGATCGCGAGCCCTGCGAGCAGGTGTTTGCGCTCGATGCCGAGGCTCTGACCAAAGCGCGCGAGTCGCTCTTCTGCTGCGGTTGCCATGCGGACGAGACTACAGCGTGGAGCGCGGTCTGAATGCTTGGAACTTCACGCGAGGGCTCGTGTCGGAGGGACGTGCGCACTGCGTTCCTCCTCTCCATTCTCCTGCTGGCATTCAGCGATGCCCCCGGCATCGAGGTCTCCTCGGCGGCCGTAGCCGTCAGCGCAGAACGCCTGCCCGCACCAAGCACGCTGCCGGTCGCGCCGAACCCCATCGCTGCAACGCGCGCCGAGACCGCGACACATCCCCTTACCCCCGAGCGACCTGCGTACGCGGAGCGACTTGTGCTTCGCCGACGCATCAGTCGCCCCGCCATGATCCGTGTGGACTCTGCGCGCGTCGTTGGCGGCCTAAGTCGCCGTCGCTTTCAGGCACTGATTCAGCGAAGCATTCGACCCCGCGTGCGTGACTGCTTTGCGCGTGCACGTGCTGGCAATCCGCATTGGTTTGGTCGCGCGGTGCTCATACTCACGGTGCAGGGTGGGTCGGTCGTGCGGGCGGGCGTTGAGACGGAGAGCGACTCCCTGCGGGCGTGCATCCTTGAGGGCGTCGACTACCTCCACATTCCCGCCGTCGAGGACGCCGCCGAGAACGCGCGCACGGTTGCCTACTTCCCCTTCGTCTCACCGAGCTTTCAGAGCCTGCCTACACCGCCGCTTGAAGCTGCAACGAACGCGCTCCTCGATGCTGTCTTTCGTGAGGAGGCGAGTGCCTCGCCGCTTGCGCTGCTCAACACTGAGAGCACGCCGTAGGAATCACACGCCGAACTCGGTCGCGATCATCTGATCGAACCAGCCAGCAGGTCGATGCCCTGCGGTACGTCCGATCTCCTCGCCTTCCTTGAACATGATGAGCGTGGGCGTGGCCCGCACCTCAAGCGATCCAAGGAGCTGCGGCTCGGTGTCGGCGGTGCCGATCTCGACGACGCGAACGCGTCCCTCGTAGCGCGTCGCGATGTCGATGAGGATGGGCTCGAGCATGCGACAGGGTGCGCATGAGGCGCTCCACACATCGACGATCACGGGCTCCTTGCTGTCGAGCACGAGCTTCTCGAAGTCGTCCATCGTGCGCACGCGCGTGGGGTGAACTTGCTTGGTCGGTCCAAAGAGTTTGTCGAAGATGCCCATGGTCGACTCAATCTTCGATGCATGCGCTTCGCGTCAAGTCATCGGCACCGCACGTAGAGTTGGGATATGCCTGCGCGATGAATCGAAAAGGCCCGCCTCCTTCGCGCGAAGGCAACCCACGCAAGCTCGCTGCCGATCGCTGGGAGAAGCCCGCGCAACGCGGTTGGGGTGCAGAAGCGCCGCGTCGCTCGAACGCCGAGATGCCGCGCTCGGAGGGCCCACGCAGCTACGAGGGCACACGTCGCGATGGGCCTCTTCCGCGCGCGGATGGACAGCGAGGCAAGGAGGTCACGCGTCTGCGCAAGCCACCCTTGCTCATCCAACCGACGACGCTCTGGGACTACCCCTCGCAGCACTACGGCGAGGGCATGCAGGGCGATCAGCGCTACGTCGGCGCCACGCCCTCCTACGTCATCTGGAACATGATCCAGCGCTACACCCAAGAGGGCGACACCGTCGTCGACCCGATGGGTGGTTCGGGCACCACGCTCGATGTCTGCAAGGACACAAACCGCAAGGGCCTCGCCTTCGATGTCTCGCCCTTTCGCCCCGACATCACGCAGGCCGACGCACGCAAAGTGCCCGTCCCCTCAGGCACCGCGCAGCTCGTCTTCATCGACCCGCCCTACGGTGACCACATCAACTACTCGGACGACCCGCGCTGCATCGGCAAGCTCTCGGCGTATGACCCGCGCTTCTATCAAGAGATGGGCAAGGTGCTGGATGAGTGCACGCGCATGCTCGCGCCGGGAGGGCACCTTGGGCTCTACTGCTGCGACTACTTCGAGAAGAAGAAAGGCCTTGCCGCAGTGGGCTTTGAGCTCTTCGCCCTCGCGCTTCGCAAGCTCCGCCCTGTCGACATCGTGAGCGTCACGCGGCACCACAAAACGCTCACGCAGGGCAACTACCGCA
Organism: Sandaracinaceae bacterium; assembly: GCA_044373065.1. Lineage (GTDB taxonomy): Bacteria > Myxococcota_A > Polyangia > Polyangiales > Sandaracinaceae > JAFLCL01. Next base: position 5,459 of record JBILQT010000004.1, on the reverse strand, counting down.
AGGCCGCGGAGGAGGGGAATTTCTTCCTTCGTGGGTTCAACTATCTCTTCATCCTGCAGAAGCCCGAAGCCGCACCGCACAGCAAGCCGCCGCGCTGAAGAGGCTCCAAAGAAAAATGACCGTGGTCATAATTGACCACGGTCATTTTTTTATGCGCCACTCAGAAGTGGACGTCGAGGCTCATGCTGGAGAGGCCTACGCGAACGTCCACCTGCCCTGCCGTTGGGGCGCGCGCCGCAACATGCTCCGGCGAGGTGAGCCCAGCTATCAGAAGGACCAGGCCGATCGGCTGCATCAGGCCCATGGCAACGGGGAAGACGATGTCACCACCACGGTAGGTGTCGTCACCGATGAAGGTGAGCCATGGGCCAACGATCGGGATGGCCATCTGCCACGCGCCTTCACCGTAGGGCCCCAACGTGGTGCAGCTCAGCGGCGCCACGGTCGAGAAGAGCGAGCCGGTACATGAGACACTCGCGACGTTCCAGATCACAGTCGTGAGCCAGCCGACAGCCCAGCCGCCCGCGAGCAACGCAATGCCCGGTGCGACGAGGTTCCAATTCGTTCGATCGTGCGCGGGCACCCCGTCACGTGCGGTCTGCTCGCGACGCGAGAGGGGCTCCGCGTACGCCGACGCTGAGGTTGTGACCGCCTCGGAGCTGGGCGCTGTCTCTTGCGCGAACGCGCGCGAGGCGGACATCGAGATGAAGAGCGAGAGTGAGAGCAGTGCGATTCGCATGGGCTTCGAGGAGCAAACCACGGACCGCTTGCTTTTGTGGACAAAGAGTCAGTTCCGCCCCTCCTCTGTGCACAGCCCTGCGCAGTCGCGCCCAGACATGCACAGCGGAACGGAGCTTATCGCCCTCACTGCGCGAGAAGACCGCCATCGATCGTGAGCGACTGCCCAACAACGAAGCGTGCTGCCGAGGAGGCGAGGTAGAGCACCGCGGCCGCGATGTCACTCGGCCCTCCGGCGATGCCCGCAGGAACCGAGGTTGCTGCGAAGCCGCGCATATTCTCGATGGAGCCAAAGAAGCGTGAGCCCATCTCCGTCTCGATGGGGCCTGGCGAAACCTGGTTGACCCGCACGCCGCTCTTGATGAACTCGATCGCCGCGGTGCGCGTGAGTGTGGTGATTGCGCCCTTGCTGGTCGCGTAGATCGTCGTGCCCGCCATGCCCAAGTCGGCTGCCACGGAGCTGTTGTTCACGATGCTGCCTTTCGACTTCTGAAGGTGGGGCAACGCATGCTTCATCACGAGCCACGTGCCCCGCACGTTGACCCCAAACACATGATCGAAGTCGGCAACGCCAAGCATCTCGATGGGGCCGAGCTTGCCCTCGACACCCGCGTTGTTGAAGACGACATCGATGCCGCCGAACTTCGAGACGGCATGGCCGACCATGGCAATCACGTCCGCTTCGTTCGCCACGTCTGCGCGCACAAAGCTCGCCGTCCCGCCTGCGGCTTGAATCTTCTTCACGGCCTCAATGCCCTCGGCCTCGCGCCGCGCTGCGATGACGACCTTCGCACCCTCGTGTGCAAACGCTTCCGCGGTCGCGCGCCCGATGCCCACGCTGCCGCCCGTGACCAAGACCACTTTGCCTTCGAATCGATTCATGACGTCCCTGTGCTCTTTCTGTGCTCCACGATGTCGTCAGCACGAGAGGAAGATGCGGGGCGCGCGCTTAAGGCAGTAGAGATCGCATTCAAGAATCATTGTTGCATCGTGTGCAACAATCGGCGGCATGGACCTGCTGCAACACATGGCGACCTTCGTCCGCATCGCGGATGCTGGGAGCATCTCGAAAGCCTCGCGTTCTCTGCGTCTCTCCGTCGCGATGACGAGCAGGCATCTGCGTGCCCTGGAGGATGAACTGGGCGTGGAACTCATTCGGCGAACGACACGCAAACTCGCACTGACCGAGGCGGGCACCGAGTTCCTTGTTCGCTCACGCGCCGTGCTCGCAAGCGCGCGAGAGGCGCAGGATGTCGTGCGGCCGGGGCGTGGCGCGGCGGGTCGCTTGGTGATGAGTCTGCCCGTCTCGTTCGGGCTCTCGCAGGTGGGTCCGGTCTTTCCGGCGCTGCTCGAGAAACACCCGCGACTTGAGCTCGATCTTCGCTTCGAGGATCGCATCGCCGACTTGCTTGGCGACGGCGTTGACGTGGCGATTCGCGCGGGGATTCAGCCGCCAGACAGTACGAACATCGTCGCGCGCAAGGTGGCGCTGATCGACCGCGTGGTGTGCGCCTCGCCGACGTTCCTTGCGAAGCACCGCGTGACGTCCATCGAGTCACTGGCGCGTGTTCCATGTGTTGTTCAGGGCAACACGACACAGTGGAACTTCGAGCCCACTGCGAGTGCGTCGGTGAACTCCGTCGAGGTGCAAGGACGCCTACGAACCAACAGCATCCTTGCACTGCGCGAGGCGATCCTAGGTGGCGCAGGCGTCGGTCGGCTGCCGCTCTGGGTCGCCGACGAAGATCTGAGGAAGAGACGCCTCGTCGCCATCCTCCCGGAGAGAACGCTGCAGCCCATTGAGGTCTTCGGAATCTTTCACCGCGGGTCGCGAGGCTCTGCCGCGATTCAGGCCGTGCTTGAGTTCCTCGAAGTCGAACTCCCGAAACGAACCAAAATGCGTGCACCCAAGTAGGAACACCCTCCGCGCCGGTCCGTGCTGGGCGCCATCTTTCCGCTGGCCAGACACGTCTCATTGCGTGTGGAATCAAAGTATCGCCACAGCCAAGGTCTTCAACCTTCCGGGAGTTCCAACACCATGACGATGCGAGCCGACCTCCCCTCACCGAGTGAACCCCTCCCACGCGGCATCCACTTGGCCGTCGCAAGCCCATGCCCGAAGAAGTGGGAGGAGATGACGGGGCCAGGCCGCGTGCGCCACTGCAGCGCGTGCGACAAGAGCGTCTACAACCTCTCGCAGATGACGCTCGTCGAGGTCGAGGCGTTGCTCGCTGAGCACAAGCAGTCACTTCCATGCGTGCAGTTCTTCAGGCGCGCGGACGGCAGCGTGCTCACGACTGATTGCCCGGTCGGCAAGCCCAAGCGCGTGGTGCTGAAAGTCGTCGCGGGCCTCGGACTTGCGGCCGCTGCACTCGCTGGCTTTGGATGCACCTCGACTGCGAGCGCATCGGAGCCAGGCGTGCAGCCCTGCCAGGCCACGGGCAAGCAAGCGCAGTCGCCCTACTCCGTGTTCTACGCGGAACCGCCCATCGAGCAGCAGCCCCTTGGCGGTGCACCGATGCCGATCGAGCCACCACCTCCCCCACCCCCGCCTCCTCCGCCTCCAAGCGGAACGTGAGCAGGTCGCGTGGGCTGGCCCTCGGGATCGTACTGACACTGCTCAGCCGCCCCGCCCTCGCAGAGGAAGTGCCGCAACCACAGGTCCTCGTAGGCCGCGCGATGAGTCATCGCATCGACGGTTGCTCGCGCGCACGCAGCACATTGACGGTGAGCGCATCGTTCAGCATCACGCTGCACCCCGACGGCCTTGCGCAGCTGCGCGTGGAGCACACCTCGGACAACCACACGATGCATATGGGGCAGATAGGAGATGGCCCCATCTCAAGCGCCATCACGCTCGATCACGCCCACGATGTCTTCAACCTCGAAGGTAGGGTGCAACGCGAGGCGCATGCCTTCATGGTCCACTTTCAACAGAGCACCGAGCAACACGCGCGCTGGACGGGCTACGGGACGTTGCCGCTTGGCGCCCCAATCTCACGCGCGGTCGACCTTGAGCTGCGATGCCAGGAGCGGCAAACGCTGGTGGAGAGCGCTGATCACACAAGCACCACGGAGTCATTCTTCGCATGCATGTTCACCCCAAGCCTGCTCTCGAGCCCCTTCGGTGGCATCGACGAATTCCCTTTGTCCGCTAGGGCAATCGTGCGCGACAGGTATACGCACTTTCCCGGTCACGAAGAAGGAACAACCTACGCCTGGGCCCCGCTACCGACGCCGTGATTCCTCGTATCGAAGGACGCCACGTCCGACCTCGCTCACGATGCCTTGGACAAAGATCTCGTTCGCCCCAAGGACACGCAGACCCAGGCGCGAGGGCCGGCCGACGTGGCTGCCTTGGTGCACGAGGGCATCGACCGGCGCACGCAAGCCACGAAGTGCGAGGTACCCGCCGTAGTTCGCACAGGCCGATCCCGTCGCTGGGTCTTCGAGCACGCTGCCTCCGGTCAGCGTGAAGAAGCGCGCTTCCAACTGACCATCTTCACGCGGCCCAATGACATACACGACGGCCTCTCCTGCAACCTCTGAGTAGGCCAGCTCGCCCATCGCGACCGGGTCGATGCGCACACGACGCACGGCCTCCGCATCGCGCAGCGGAACGATGAGCTGCTCGGTGCCTGTATTGACCCACATCGGCTCGTCCTGGATCTCGGAGAGGGTCAATCCGAGCACCCGCGCGATTCCATGTTTGCCAGTCTGAAGGGGCGACCCACTGGCAGTCTTCGCGGTACGCAACTGCCACTCAGACTGACCCTCTGACTGACCAACACGACTGGCCATGACGAGGCCCGCCTTCATCTTGAGTGCGACGTCAGTGCCCAGGCCTCCCTGCATCGCGTGCACCACATGCGCCGTGCCGAGCGTGGGGTGACCGGCAAAAGGCATCTCCACCGATGTCGTGAAAATGCGTACGTTTGCGGGCACTTGCGGCTCACTGGCAGGCTCGACGAAGGTCACCTCCGCGAGGTTCATCTGACGCGCAATGGCGCGCATTGTCTCCTCATCGAGGCCTGCACACGCCGTGAAGACTGCCAGTGCATTACCGGTCCATGGAACGCCCGGAATGGCGAAGACATTGACCAACTCGAAGGGCAACTCGCGCATCGATTACTCCGTTCGTGATGCGGCCAAGAGATGATCCAAGCGTGTCGACGGGAGACGCCTTGTCGCAAAATCACTCAGCGAGCGATGTGCAACCGAATGGTTGCGCGAGAGTGCCAAGCGATCGGGGTCAACACCGAGAATTCCAATGCGCTCCGAGGCCTCGTGATTGGCACCTTCGCGCCTCACGTAAATCTCGCCGCGATCGTCAAATGCCACAAGCGCCCATGCGGCACTCTCGGCCAACCGTGCGCGCAGATTGGGCCGACCTTGCTGACGCGTGCGTTCACGCGGCGAGGTGTACTTCATCATCACAAGCTCAACGCCGTGACGCGCGAGCGTCTCTTCCCATCCAGGCTCGCCATCACGCGTGCGCATGTAGGAATTGCGGAAGAAATCGCCTGAATACGACTCATAGGCCGGGTGGAAGACGACGCGCTCCTCGGGGTAGCGAAGGCCCAGGTAGGGCCCGGGCCATCCTGAACGAACGCCGGCCCAACCAGATGCTCACGCTGCACGAAGGTGTTGAGGGCAAGGGGCCATGTGTCTTCGGAGACCACCGGTGCACTCGGCGGGACCACACCAAGTCGTGCGACCAG
>JBILQT010000089.1:0-25607 GCA_044373065.1 Sandaracinaceae bacterium | reverse complement strand
ACTCTTTGAGGGCGGTGCGCCTTCCGCGTGCGCGCGCTGCGAGAAAAGGAAAGCGCGACGCAGCCTCCTCACGCGTGATCGAGCCCATCGTGATCATCCTTCAATCCCCGCATGCACCCACTGCGTTCCGTCGTACGTCGCGACGATCAGGTGCTCCGCGAAGAGGCCGCCGTCGTGCAGCGTCACCTCGTAGGCGCCGGTCTTTTCGCTCATATCGATTTCAGCGAGCGTGAACTCGGCGGCCATTGCGTCGGGGGTCATCTCGGGCTCGCCCACATCGCGCCAGGAGGCGTTCCAGAGGGGCGCGAGGGAGGTGGCGGCGAAGTGCGCTGCGTCCTTGGCGATGCGCTCCACGCTCGACCGAAGCGCCTCCGCCTGCGCGACTGAGCTGCCGCGAATCGTGACTGCGCCGTGCTTCACCGCGCAGCGTGTCTCCTGCGCGGGCGTGCGCGCGACGAGCGCTCGCTCCGTGTAGCCAACCGACGTCGGGATGCCCTCGAGCGTGAGCTCTGCGTGCACATCGCTCAGCACGGGCCAGCCCTCCTCGAAGGCGAGCGTGAGGCGTCCCGTCTCGTGCAACGCACCGAGTGCCACCGGCGTGAGCGAGGCGGCCAAGCGCGCGCTCGTGAGCTCATTCCAGCGTGGTTGTCCGTGCGAGAGCAGCTCGGCCGCGACGCAGAGCTTTGCCTCATCGATGAAGCGCGCGAGCGAGGCTGGCAGAGCCTCAAGGAGCGTCATCGCCTCGGGGCTGTCGACGTGGAGCGCGAGCGTGTCCCAATGGCCTCGGAAGGCGCGCGGCGATGCGCCTGTCTGCGTGAAGCGACCAAAGCGCGGGTGCTCGAAGGAGGGGGGCGACATCGGGGGATGTTCGCCACGCGCGCGTTCATTTGTCGACCTCGCCGCGCCCTCCTGTTCATACTTCTGCGTTGTGCATCGCGTCCTTCACAACCTTCGCGGCAACACCCTTGCGGTGAACGAGAGCCTCATGGTGCAGGTGCGAAGGGGCGAGCTCCTCGCCGAGGACTACGCTGCCATCATGGCCCATGTGCGGCGCGTGACCGCAGCGCGCACGGGGAACCTGGCGTTCATTGGCATCGTGGAGCCCGACGCCAAGACGGTCGCTCCGGAGGTTCGCGCGATGCAGCGCGAGTTCATCACCGAGATGCTTGAGCGTCTCGATGCGCGCGTCGGTGCGGTGATCCTGGGAGACGATATCGGCGCGACGATGCGCCGCACGATGGCCCGCATGATGATACCGGGGCACGGGCGCATTCGCGTGGTCGCGACGGTCGAGCAAGCGTGTGCGTTCGTCTGCCCACACGTGGGGATCAGCGTGGAGAGCGGGCTTGCGTTCGTGCGCGAGGTGCAAGCCGCCGCGCGCCGGGCGCTATAGGCAGCCGACGCGCACGCGCGAGAGCGCGACATCATCGACGTAGAGCTCGAAGGCGGGGCCCGATACGACGTAGTGAATGCCGATCTCGGCAACCTCGTAGCCGCTATCCGGCACGGTGTTGAAGCCCGCGACGCGCGCGACAAGTGCACCATCACGGTAGGCCTCGAGCACGCCATTCAGCGGGTCCGCGGTGATGTGGAACTCGACGCAGACCCAGCGCTCCCGCGGGATCGGCACGGTGTCGAAAGCGCGGTCGGCGGAGATGCCGCTCGTGACGCCGAGAAGACCGGTAGTGACGACCATCGCCGCGCCTGTAAAGGGCGGAGCGCTGTCGCTTATCGAGATGAGCGAGACGAAGTCAGGGAGCACGGCGGGGAGATAGAAGTACGCGCGGGCCCAGAGGTCGCCGCTGGTCTGTCCACCATAGGCAAAGGCGCCGTAGCGCGCCTCCACGGCAGAGCCACCGTCGCTCACACAGCGCAGCGAGCGCGCGCCGGAGTGCACGGGCGTCGTGGCGCTCGACACGCTGCCGCCGACGGTCACGGGGAAGCTCCACGCCGCAAACGTTCCGTCGTCGTAGCCGTCGCAGAAGAACGCATCGACGGGGCAGGTTGCGGGGAGGATGGTCGCGTCGGGCGCGGAGGCATCGCGGCCTGCATCTGCACCGCTGTCGCTTCCGCCATCCACGCCGGGCACGAACGCATCGGGCCCTGCATCGCGCGCGCCGAACGCATCCATCGAGGCATCCACGCCCGCATCAAGCGCTCGGTAGCTCACGCGGCCACAGCCCACGAGGGAGACGAGGACAAGCGTAAGGAGAGTCGGGCGAGACACGGCGAGCGCGACGCTGCCGGAGCGCTGCGCCGAAGTCAAAGACGGCGCGTGTGAGAGGCTTGTGCGCCGACTCCGATCAAAGAGACGCATTAACGCCCGCCGAGATTGCCAGCCTCGCGGCGATGTAGTCACGGCACCGAGAGCGTGACGGGCTCTCTGATTGCGTTGTTGGAGAGGTGGGAAGTGAGAGTTGACTGAACGCCGCGTTGGCGGCTGTGTGCGCCTCGTTCGCGAGGGCCTCGTTGCTTCGCGATGTGGCGTTCTGGGCTTTTGCGCGACCGTGCGTTGGCGCCGTCATGGCTGACGTGTGGAGGTACCCAGAACGCATCGCGCGAGGCTGCGTGGCTCTCGCAGTCGAGTCGGCGTCACGTGACGACGCGGCGTACAGCCATGTCCGCTTCTTCTGCTCTCTCTGCTCAGATGTAGACCTCCTGCGGCACGGCCTTCCAATCGACCGTGCGAAGCGCGGTGAGCACATCTGGGGCAATCGGGAATGCCCAGTCGTTCTGGAACCAGACGAGACGCGCGAGGTTGTTGTCAGACTCCACAAATGCGGTGCACATGATGGGCGGCAGCTGCGCGCGTATCCCACGGTCGTATGGGTCGAGCGCCGAGTGCGTGAGCGCCTCCGGGGCCCACACCACATAAGCACCGTCATCCTTGACCCTCGCGAGGAACCGCGCGTTGTCGGTGGTGTTGGGCTCGCCCACCCAGATCCGCTCGATGTGCATCTCCTGGTTCAACGAGACGAGCCGCACTGTCATCCCGTCGGCCAGCTCAAGGTTCCGCGTGTGGAAGTACATGCAGCGAGCGTAGCGGCTGCGGTGCGCGTCGTGCGGCATTCCGAGCCGTTCGAAGCGGCACTGCATCGTGCAGTCCGTCATCCGGTCCGACCGATTGGCGAAATGCACCGTGCAGTCCGTCATTCGGTCCGACCGATTGGCGAAATGCATCGTGCAGTCCGTCATTCGGTCCGACCGATTGGCGAAATGCATCGTGCAGTCCGTCATTCGGTCCGACCGATTGGCGAAATGCATCGTGCAGTCCGTCATTCGGTCCGACCGATTGGCGAACTGTGCACTCAAACATGGGCTTTTCGCACTTGTCGCCTCGGCGTTTCCTGTGTTTCCCTTTGGGCCTGGAGGAAATGAACCCATGGCGACATTGCAGAGTGGAACGTCACCGGGCCGCCGAATCAAAGCGGCAAAGCTGGTGCTTGGACGCGCGAAAAGCGTGGATACCAAGCCCGTGAAGAAGCCGTTGGATGAGCTGCGCGCGGTCAACATCATCTACGAGAAGCACCACAACGCAGCGAAAGACGCAGCGCTCAAGCTCGCGAAGGCAGAGGCCAAAGTCGGCGAGCTGGATGCGACACAAGACATCTCGGTGGACGTGCTCGCAGCGGCGCACATCAGCGCCGGGGCCAACCGCCAAAGGCCGCTCGCCGAGTACAAAGCCGGCACAGTCACCGACCTCAAGGCAACGCCAAACGAGAAGGAGGCGAAGGCCCTCCAGAAGATTGCGACGAAGGCCAAAGCAAACTCAGACGCAGGCATCAAGCGCGCAGGCATCGCGATGGAGAAGGCGGCCAACGCAGTCCTTGCCAGCATCAAACCCATCGAGGGTTTGATCGAGAAGCGCAACGAGGCCATCGCCGCCCGCGACGCGCTCGCACCCCGCTGGGAGAAGGCGTTTGCCGTCTTGAAGCGTGCAGTCCGCACCGCGGAAGACGAGGGCGCCACGGGGCTCTTCGATGCCCTCTTTGATGTCGCAGTGAAGCGAAGCGGAAACGACGACAAAGAATGAACCGCAGGCCGGGGCGCTTCGGAGTGTCATGCGAGGGCGATGTAGAAACGCTCGCGCAGCTCGGGAGCCAATGCCCCGGCCTCGTCGTTGAATCCTTCGGCGGAGTCTGCCCGGTGCAGGCCTGGGGCACGCTGCTCGGTTTCCCGTTTTACTTTCGCGCGCGGCACGAGCACTGGTCGTTCGAAGTGGAGGCCGAGCACGAAGACCCGACGAGCGACGCGCTGGCGCAGATACTCTTTCAACGCGAAGAGGCCTGGGGCGAGGGCGAGCATGACGCGGGGTACATGCCTGAAGAGGTCGCGGCGGAATTCATCGTGCGCTGCGCCTGGGCCTTCCTCGGTGCGCGCGAGGTGCCGCATGAGGCGATACGCGAGGCGCAGGACCGCACATGGACCACGCGTCTCGTCGCACGCCTACGCAGCACCCAGGAAGACGACCTCACGGCCTGCGTGGACTCGCTGATCGCACTCGAAGACTTCCGCGCCACAGCCCCGCTGCATGCCGTGCTCGAAGACACATCGCTGCCACGTGAAGCGCGTGAGGCCGCGGGCCGCGTGCTGCGTGAACTCGGCTCGTTTCCTGAGGGTGCGACGCTGCGCGCTTGGTGGGCGGAGGGTGATGCGCTGCTGCAGCGGCACGCGCTCTGGTGCATGGGCATCGCCGAGGAGGACATCGTCCTCTCGGTGTTGAAAGACGATGCGCACCCGCTCTACGTCGACGCGCTTCGGGCGATGTCGTTTGGCTTTGAGGCGCCGCGCCATCAGGCGTTGAAGGTGCACGCGCTCACGCATGCCGACGTGCGCGTGCGTTGTACGGCCGCCGAGGTGCTGCACTGGGATGAGCCCGCATGCGCGGAGGAGCCCCTCCTCCGATCTCTCACGCACACCTTCGTCGGCACAGACTTCACGCCACCCGACGCCGCACTCGTCGTGGAGGTCCTGAAGACGCTTCGCTACTACCCGACGCTGCGCGTGGTGGAGGCCGTTTCGAAGTACGCGCGTCGGCGTGACCGAACCGTGCGTGAGGCTGCACAAGGGACGCTCGAAGACCTGCGCTACGCGTTTCAGATGGCACTCGACGGAGAGCCAAGCGAGGCCCTGCTCACGTGGATGAAGCCCGCGCTCGACACGCTGGGATTGCAGCCGCGCACAGAGAAGCCAGCGCCCCTTCCAACAGCCGCCAAGCGCATCGCCACGCACACGACCGACGCACTCATCGCGATGCTCGACGAGCTCGATGGCCCCTGGCGCGTGAAGCTCGAGACGCTCGCGGCATCCACGCATCTCGAAGCCGACAAGGCGCGCCTTGTGCCCTACTTCGATGCGCATCCAGACCCGCTCGTGCGCGCACGAAGCTGTGCACTTCTGGCTGCATGGGGCGAGCAAGAAGCGCTCGTCGCGCGGCTGAGCGATGTGCACTTCGAGGTGCGAAAGCTGGCGACCTACTACCTCGTGCTGACGAGGCCGAATGCGTCCTTGGCCGCGCGCCTCTGGGACCAACTTCACGCGCCCTCCACGACAAGCACGCATGCCTACGAGACGCTCGGTGCGTACGTCACGCATGCGCCTCCTGAAGAATCCCGCGCGCGCCTTGAGCGCCTCGTGAACGAAGACGAGCGAGAGCCCGTGCGCATGCATGCCGTCTACGCGCTCATGCGCCTTCAATGCTCGGACGAAGTCCTCCGCCTGTTGCCGCTGCTGAAGGAGCCACCGCGCGTCACCTGGGCCGTGCACATCGCGCTCTTGGACGCCTGCAAGACGCTCGGCCTGAGGCCCGATGTGAGCGCGCTGCGCGCGGTGGATCATCTTGATGTGCAGGTTGCAGCGAGTGGTTTTTGAGGCGCCTCGACCTACTCCCCGCCCTCCTCTTTCTCGCCTGCGCCCACGCGCCAAGCGTGCCCGCCCCAAGCGTGCCCGCCCCAAGCGTGCCCACGCCAACCGCGCCCAGCTCAAGCGTCTATGTTGAGCTTCACAGCGAGGCCGGATGGGAGATGCTTTGCGGCACCATCCACCTCCGTGTCGAAGGCGATGAAGCACTGCGTACGCGCGTGATGCGTGTGCTCGACGGGCACCCGCAGGAGTGCGCGGGGGATGTCTGCGTGGTGCACGGGGTCTCGATGCGTGCGGTGGAGCACGCGATAAGCGGCATCGACGAGAACTCGGTGGAGGCGCGGCTGGGAGGAGGTGCGTACGGCGTCGGCGATGTGACGCTGGAGCGTGATGCGCGCGGTGTGGTGCGCATCATCGCGAGCGACGCGCCCTCGTCTCAATAGGGCCGGAACGCCGATTCCAGCAAGAGGTTCGCGAAGAGCGCTGCCGCCGGGAGGCCGATGGCCATGGCCGCGCCGCAGCGGAGGGCCACCTCGGTCATTGCGGAGAGGCGTCCGCCGGGGCGCTTGCGGAAGCATGCGGTGAGCGGCCAGAGCGTGCGCACGAGCATCAGCGTGACCGCGACGACCAGCACGAGCGGGCCCATGACGGTGCCGCGAAGCGAGAAGTCGCGCTCGACGATGACGCCCGCGGCGAGTGCGCCGTACGAGAGCAGCGAGATGAAACCGAAGACGAGCGCGGGCATCCTTCGCGTCGCGCGGTCGCCTGGGATGGCGTCGCCGTCGGTGAGCACGGGCGCCCACGTGAACAGGGGTTGAATGGAGGAGACCTTGCACGGCTGGTTGCTCATCCAGGGCGGTGCGAATGCGCCCTCGGCGAGCGTGATCTCGTTGCCGGCATCGTCGGTCAGCTGAAGAACGCGGCCGCCTTGGTCCATGCGCGTGGCTGCGCCCCGTCGACGCACGAGCACCTTGGTGAACGCGACAACGCGGCGTGCCTTTGCGCGCTCGATCACCGTGCGCACCGTGTCGCCAACCTTCTCGGTCACCGTGTGCTCGTCCCACTCGACGCTGGTGCGCGGCCAGCCGCGGAGGAGCAGCACGAGGAAGGTGCCCGCCAACGAGAGGACAAGGCCAAGCGCGACGCCGAGGAAGGGCGAGAGCTCGACCGGGATGCCCAGCTCGCGCAGTGCCCTGCCCCAGACGCTCATGCATGCCGCGCCGCCGAGGATCCCGCCGAACGCTGCGGAGACGAACACGCCGGGCCAGTGATCGGTGGGCACATCGAGCTCGAGGCGACCGCGTGTGACGACGGGCGCGGGTGCACTTGCGGGCACAGGCGCGGCTTGCTGCACGACCGGCGCATCGAACCAAGAGACCGACTCGAAGGACTGCGTGAACTGCGCGCTCGGAAAGCAGCGCAGCTCGATGCGGTGCTCTGCGGCACGTCGCGCCGCGGCCTGAAACACGGCGCCAAAAAGCTGATGCACATGGTCGGGCGTGATCAGCGAGAGCTTCGAGATACCCACGCGCGCGAGCATCGGTGCCCACTGCGTCGCGAGCCACTCGGTGTCCTCCGTGCCGATGCGCTGCGCCAGCGATGCATTGAGCGCGACGGCCCGAAGGCCCGTCTCACGGAGCCACGCTGCAAGGCGCGGATCCGAGAGCGCTGCCGCGAGCTCAGCAGGCGAGAAGAAGCCGCGCGCATCGATGCGCACGTACGAGAAGGCAGGCGAGCGCATGGCGAGGATGGGTCCGATGTCGAGCCTGTCGTTCACGCGCTGACGGTAACGCGTGTCGCATCGCCCTCTACTTTCTTTCGCTACGATGGAGCGATGCACACCTGGCTCGCGCTCCTGCTTCTCCTCGCTCCCTCGTCCTCCCACCTCACTGCGGAGAGCGCGAAGCACGCATCCGCGAAGGCGCCGGATGAGGCGCCTCCGCGGGCGCCCGTGCGAGGTCGCGTCACGCTCGTCGAGAGCGAGACGGTGCAGACAGGTGCGCCCTTTGATGGCGCGTTGATGTCGCGCCTCGTCCACATACGAAGCATGGCTTTGCGGGCCTGCTACGAGCGCGACCTCATCGCGGTTAACGCGCCCTTCGAAGGTCGAATCGTGGTGAGCCTGACCGTCACCCCAGAGGGCCTCATGTCGAACGTGCGCATCGACTCCAACGGCACAGGAAACGACATGACAGCCTCCTGCACGATGGGCGTCATCCGAGGCTTCCGCTTCAACCCCGGCCCTGAGGGCGAGGTGCACTTCACGCTGACGTTTGAGTTTCGGCCGGAGTGAGCCGCACGTGCCCGACCTAGCTCAACTGCGTCTCGTCAAAGCTCAGCTCGAGGCTGTGCCTGCTGCGTCCATGCATGCGCGCATCGGCCATGCGCAAGAGCGCCGCGCGACATGCTTGCAAGCTCATCAAGAGCGGGTGATGTGCAGACACATCGGGGCGTGCTTCGAGCGCATCAATCTCGCGGCTGATGCGGCCCAACTCAAGGAAGGCGAGTCGCAACTGATCCGTGTCTGCGTGCAGGGCGCGTCCGTCTTCGTTCGTCAGCTTCACCGCGAGGTGAACCAGCAATAGAGCATCGTGGCCTCCTTCACTGCGGCGAAGGTGGTCCGCGCTGCGTGTGACTGCACGAGACGATGCAGTGGCGAAATCGTCACGGAGATAAGCCTTGCGTGCGAGGTTGCAGCGATGCGCTCAGCCGCCTTGTTGGTGTCCCTCCTCGCCCTCAATGCATGCACGCCAAGTGCACCCGCGCTGCATGCGTGGCGAGGCAGCGGCATGGAGCTGGAGGTGCCCATCGGATGGACAGTGCGACCCATCACGAGCGCAGCGAATGTCATCGTCGAGTTCGACGCCACAAGCGGCTCTTTCGGCTACGGCGACATGATGCGCATCACCTGCGCCCGCATGCCTTTCGCACCGCACGCGGGCTTCCGCAGTGAGGGCGGCAGTCACGTCACAGACAACACCTTCACGGTGGGCCAAGGCCACTTCCAGCTCGAGGTCATCCACCGCTGCGACCCCGACACGTGCGGTGCGGAGAGCGACGTGGAAGCAAGGCTCCGCACGCTTGCGAGTCAGGTGATGCGGAGCGCGCGTGAGGACGGCTGCGGGCGTTGACTCACGCGATCAGAGCGCGCGACGAATGGAGTCTCGCGCGGCGTTCCAAAGGTCATCGCCGCTCGGCGAGGTACTCACGTCTGCATCGATCGCAACATCGATGAACACAACACCCGAGGGCGCATCGAGGATCGCAATCCAATGCGTGCGCGCCAGAGGCGCCGCTTCCACAACACGCGCTTCGATGCCCGACATGCCGTCGAAGGTATGTGGCCGAAGCCAGTCGGTCGTGTACGTCGCGCCCGGCAGCACCTCAGCGATATCGCGCGTCGAAGCCGCCACGCCCGGCCCCGCAGCGAACACGCTCACGACCCGCGCATCCTCCGGATTGGTGAGCACCAAGCGCCCACCTGAGTTCGCCCCTTCGAAGCCCGCGGGGAGCACGATGGAGAGCGGGTGAGGCGCGAGCAAGGTGACCTCCGGTTGATCGAAACCAAAGCCGGAGAAGCAGGCCGTGCAGAGGATGAGAAGCGTCAGCAGGGCGGGGAAGCGCATGGCTGAGCGTGACGCGAATGGCTGCGGCCCGACGTAAAGATCACGCAAAAACGCGATGCACTCGCGCGTCGACGGAACGAAAAAAGGCGCTCCGTAAAGAGCGCCTCTGTTCGAGGTTTTTGTGGAACCTAAGTCACGTCCCCAGGGGGATTCGAACCCCCGTAGCCACCGTGAAAGGGTGGAGTCCTGGGCCTCTAGACGATAGGGACGGATTGTTTCCGCGGGCGAAACGGGCCGTGCCAGGACATTCAAAACAAGCGAAGTGATGCAAAGAGCGAGTCGGTCAAGGAAGCAGTCTTGAGAGACTGAGCCGAGAGGGAATTGAACCCTCGACCGACGGGTTAAAAGCCCGCTGCTCTACCGACTGAGCTATCGGCTCTCGGACCGGCGCGCTGTGTAGCAAAGCCTGCGGGTCGGTCAACGACTTCGTGAAAGAAGTCGCGCGCTAGGTGGCGAGCAGGGCGACGTCCGCGAGTGTGGCGACCTGCTTTCGCGCATCTTGAATGAGCGCCTCGAGGTCATCTTGCTGCACGCGTTCGGCCGTGATTGGCGGGCCAATGCGAATGCGGACGGTGCCGGACTGCGGCGCAGGCAGCTCGCGCGGCCAGAGCTCAAACGAGCCGTGGATGCCGATGGGCTGCACGATCGCATGCGCCTTCTTCGCGAGCTGAAATGCACCGCGCTTGAAGCGCTGCACCTCGGGCGTTTTGCCGCGCGTGCCCTCGGGGAAGACGAGCACGGGCGCCTCGGGCTTGAGCAACTTGGCGGTCTCGTCGATCGTCTGCACGGCACGGTCGTGTGTCTGCCTGTCGATGAAGATGTCGCCGCGCGTCTTCATCACGCGCCCAAAGATCGGCACCTTCTGCAGCTCGCGCTTCGCGATGAAGACGGGGATGCGCGGCAACGAAACGAAGAGCGCAACGACGTCGAGGTAGCTCTGGTGGTTGGCGATGAGCACCGTCGGCACACCTTGCTGAAGATGCTCAAGGCCCTCTACTTCGACCTTGATCCCGTACATCTTCACGAGCCCCGCGGCCCATTTGCGCGAGTCTGCTTGCAGCGCTTCGACATCGCTCTGATGGCTGAGCACTCGCGCACACGAGAGGCCTGTCCATGCGTAGCCTGCGAGCGCGCGTCCGACGTTCTTCAGAGGAGGGCGTTTCACCGCGACGAGCGTAGTTCGCAGCACCCCTGACTGCATAGCCAGGCGCGACCAGGAATCGCGATGCTACCTTCGTCGTCTATGGCTTCTCGCGCTTCGTGCCTCGCCTGCTTCGCAGCAGCATCCCTCGTGATCGTGACCGGCAGGGCGCATGCGCAAGAGGCCGCGGCAGCTGCGACGAGTGTCGAAGTGCAGCCTGAGGTGACCGCGGAAGCGGCGCCCGTCACCGCGCCGATGGAAGCGCCCGTCACGCTTCAGCACGCCGCGATTGTCCTTGTGGGCGATGCGAATGCGGATGCACTGCATGACGTTGCGCGCACGGAATCGGCGCTTGCGCCCGTCGTCGCTTTCCCCTCGGATGTGACGTTGCGGCGCTCGCTCATCGGCGGCGAAGGCGAGACGATTCCGACGGTCATGCGTGATAGGCGCGCGCTTGGTTCGAGTGAAGCTGAAGACGTGCCGCTGCTGGGCTCGCTCGGGGATAGGTCCGATGCGCACGTGATCGTTGTGGTGCGTCGTCGTGCAGGTGCACGTGAGCTTGTCGTCTTCGATGTCGCGCACGGCGCGTTCTTCGACGGCGCGCTGCGTCTCGAGGGTGCGAGCGATGAGGCGATTGCCTCGTTTGTGCGAAGCCGCGCGGAAGCATCGCGCCTTCCTTCCGTGCGTCCGCCGACGTTGAGTGAGACCGAGCGTGCGGTGAATGCCGCGATTGCGCCGCCACCTGTGAGCGCACCTGCTGAGCCACATCAACCCGATTGGTTCGAGACGAACTGGCCCTATTTGGTCGTCGGTGCACTCGCTGCCGGCGCCGCTGCGTTCGTGATCGTCTACGCGACGCAGAACGACAGCCAACCTCAGCCCTTCTTCCGCTTCCAACCTGGCGGTGCGCAGTGAAACGTTTGCTTCAGCTCTGGTCAGCCATCGTCTTTTCGATGGCTGTTTTGTTTGCGGCGCCCGTGTTTGCACAGGAAGAGCCTCGCTCGCTCGGCGCGCCCGATGTCGGTGCCTTCAGCGGTGACCTCACACTCCTCGATGCGCCCGAAGGCTTCGTCACGGTCGAGCGCGAAGGCGTTACCTGGGAGTACCCCGAGCGGGCGGGCTTCATCGTCGAGCCGCTCTTTGAGACGTGGGATCACGCGCTGCCGCAGGTGCGCGAAGAGCTCGGTGCGAACGGCGAGATGCCGCATGTGCGCATTCGCGTGGGACGCGATCCCGATGAGATGAACGCGCTCGCGCCCGTGGGTGCTCCACCGCCCGCCTATGCAGTTGGTGTCGCGTATCCCGCGCTCTCGCTGATCTTGCTGACGCTCACCGCGCCCGAGACCTGGCAGCCACCCGAAGTGCACGAAGTGCTGGTGCACGAGATGAGTCACGTGGTGCTGCATCACGCGCTTGGGCAGGGCGCGTTTGATGTGCCGCTCTGGCTCGTCGAAGGCGTCGCGATTCATCAGGCGCGTGAGCGATCGATGGAGCGCATTCAGGCGCTCTGGCACGGAGCATTGAGCGGCGGATTGCTGACGCTCGATGAGCTCGACGCGCGCTTTCCCTCGCAACCCCACGCAGTGAATTTGGCCTACGCCGAGTCGGCCGATTTCGTTGCTTGGCTGCTTCGTCGCAACGGCCCCGCGAAGCTGCGTCGCCTCGTCGAGCGCATGCGGAACGGCGAGCGTTTCGAAGTCGCTGTCTCGCAGACATGGAGCCAGGGCATCGGTCAGCTTGAGCACGGTTGGCGCGAGAACTTGGATGGGCGCTTTGGCTCGCTGCCGATGTTCATCGTGAGCGGCGCTGGCTGGGCCTTGGCGGGCCTCCTCGTGATTCCTGCGTGGGGACGCCGTCGCAAGAAGAGCGCGGCGATCTACGCGCGCTGGGAAGCCGAGGACAAGCAGAAGGCGGCGCTGGAGGAAGCCTACAGGCGTCATGCGATTCGGATCGCACGTGCTCGGGCGGCGATGATGGCGCACACGGGTGCGATCGCGGCCGGTGCGTTGGCCACGACCTCGGCACCTTCCGATGAAGCCGGTGAGCTTGATGCGGGCGCTTCGACGGACATGCCGATCGAGGTTTCAGCGAACGACGGAACGCAAAACGACCCGTCCGAAGACGAGTCGTTTGTACGTGACGCGGAGCCAGGGGACCGACCGATTCACTGAGCCCGAAGGCCCAGCGATCGTTCAGGCCTTCTTGGCCTCATGGACCGGAAACTTCGGCGTTGCGTTCTTGGCGCGCTCACGCTTTTGGTCACGGCCATTGGTCGCACGCTTTGCACGACGACGGGTCTCAGTCTTGGCTGTATCGGAAACCATAAAACCTCCAGAAGGAGGCGCGTGGTAGCCGACGGGTCGCACAGCGTCAACGGATTCATCGATTCGGGGTCAGCGAAGCTCGGCGACCTTCTCGCCGAAGATGCGCTCAAGGTTCGTGAGCAGCGCATCGCTCGGCTCTACCTTGATGCCTGTATCCGGCAGCGAGACGACCCAGCGCTCGACGCTCTTGAGCTCGATCGAGACGGGGCAGTTGCCCGGGAAGAGCACGAGTGAATCGCGCAGCGCCGCGAGCTTCTTGCTGTCGATCTTCTCGACTTGAACGCTCACGCGCACGGATTTGGTCTTCTCGCGCAGCGCATTCGCGAGGAGCGCGACGCTCGACATCACGAGCTTGGGTGCGGCAGGCGGCGCGTCCTCTTCGCCTTCTTGTTGGCGCTCAAAGCGCACGGTGCCCTCGAGGTAGATCGGGTCGCCGTTTTTCTCGGCCGCCTCCAACGTCACGCGCGCGCCCTCGAGCACGCGATCGCGCACGACCACTTCGCAGCGCCCGGTCGCGTCTTCGAGCGAGAAGAAACAGATCTTCCCGCCGGTGCGCGTGGGCCTCTCACGCAGGCCTTCGACGGTGCCGCCCATGCGCACTTGCGAGCCGTCGTCCTTCGAGTCGAGTGACGAAGTGGAGGCATTGCAGAAGCGCACAAGCTCGGCCTTGTAGCGATCGAGCGGATGGCCCGAGACGTAGAAGCCCAGCGCCGTCTTCTCGCGCGTCAGCAACTCACGCAGATCCCAAGGCATCACCGTCGCGTTGGGTGCAGTGCCGATGAGCGCTGGGAACGTCGCGGCGGCCGTCTTCTTTGCGCCCGATGCAGCACCCGCATCGAAGAGCCCGAAGAGGTTCGTCTGGCCGCTCGCACGCTCCTGCGAGGCGCGCTTGCCACGCTCGATCGAGGTCTCGATGGAAGCGAAGGCCTGGGCGCGCGTCACGCCCATCTTCTCGTGCGCCGAGTCGAAGCCGCCTGACTGAATCAGTGACTCGATGACGCCCTTGTTCACGCGACGAAGGTCGACGCGCGAGCAGAAATCGAAGAGGTCCAAGAAAGGCTGTTTGTCCTTCGAGGGTTGGCCCTCCTCGGTCACGCTCTCTCCCAGCAGGCCCTGTCGCGTCTCGAACACGGCTTCGAGGGCCGCGCTGCCGATGCCTTTGACGCCACCCAAGCCGAAGCGAATGCGTGGCTCGGTCGGGTCACGCATCACGCCGTTCATCGAGACGGGCTTCTCGGGGCGCGGCTTGGTGCCCTTGGTGCGACCAAGCGCAGGGTCGTAGACGACGGCGAAATCGATCTCCGATTCGTTCACGTCGGGAGGCAACACGGTGATGCCCATCGACTTCGCCTCGGCGACCGTGCGGACGACCTTCTCGATCTTCTCTTTGTCCGCGCTAAGCGTCGCGCAGACGAACTCGGCGGGAAAATGCGTCTTCAGATACGCCGTTTGGTAGGTGATGAGCGCGTATGCCGCGGAGTGCGATTTGTTGAAGCCGTAGCCTGCGAACTTCTCCACGAGGTCGAAGATTTCACCGGCCTTCGCGGCATCTCTTCCGAGCGCTGCGGCGCCGTCGACGAACGTGGAGCGCTGCTTCTCCATCTCCTCCTTCTTCTTCTTGCCCATGGCGCGACGAAGCAAGTCAGCGCCGCCGAGCGAGTAGCCCGCGAGCGTCCGCGCAATCTCCATGACTTGCTCTTGGTAGACGATGACGCCGTACGTCTCCTTGAGGCAGCTCTCGAGTGTTGGATGCGGGTACTGCACCTTCACGCGGCCGTGCTTGCGCTGCACGAAGTCGTCGACCATGCCCGTCTCCAGCGGGCCGGGACGGTAGAGCGCGACGGCCGCAACGACATCGCCAAAGCAGTCGGGGCGCAGCTTCTTGAAGAGGTTCTGCATGCCCTGCGATTCGAGCTGAAAGACGTTGGTCGTCTCGCCCGATTGGAGGAGCGCAAAGGTCGCTTTGTCATCCATCGGGATGGCGGCGAGGTCGAAGCGCGAGCCGTCTCGATCGGGGCGCTTCTGAATGAGGCGCACACAGATATCGATGACCGTGAGCGTCTTCAAACCGAGAAAGTCGAACTTCACCAGGCCCGCGTATTCGACGTCGTCCTTGTGGTACTGCGTGACGTAGACGTTGGGCTCGGGGCAGAAGACGGGGACGTGATTCCAGAGCGCGCCCTCGCTGATGACGATGCCCGCGGCGTGCATGCCTGCGTGACGATTCAAGTCCTCGAGCGTCATCGCCGTATCGAGCAACTCCTTGATGCTCGGCTCTTCGTCGTAGCTCGCCTTGAGCTTGGGCTCCTGCTCCATCGCCTTGGCAATCGGCACCGTCTTGCCCTGCACGGGCTCGGGGATCATCGAGGCGATGCGGTTCGTGTCCATCGCCTGCATGCCGAATGCGCGGCCGACATCCTTCACGACGCTGCGGCTCTTGAGCTGATGGAAGGTCGCGATTTGGCCGACCGACTCATGCCCGTATTTGCCGCGCACGTAGTCGATGACGCGGTCGCGACGATCCATGCAGAAGTCGACGTCGAAGTCGGGCATCGAGACGCGCTCGGGGTTCAAGAAGCGCTCGAAGAGAAGGCCGTGCTCAATCGGATCCAAGTCCGTGATGCGCAGCGCATACGCGACGATCGAGCCTGCACCTGAGCCGCGGCCTGGGCCGACAGGCACGTCGTTCTTCTTCGCCCAATTGATGAAGTCTTGGACGATGAGGAAGTAACCAGGGAAGCCCATCTGGACGATGGTGTTCGTCTCGAAGGTGAGGCGCGCTTTGTACTCCGCGGGGTTGATCGAGCGGCCCGTCTTACGAATCTCAAGGAAGCGCTCCTCGAGGCCATCCTCGGCGAGCTTGATCATCCAGTCGCCCTCGGTGATGCCCTCGGGCACCTGGAAGCGCGGCAGCTTCGGCTTGCTCTTGGGGTTCACCTTGCCGCCGCATCGCTCGACGATGCGCATCGTGTTGGAGATGGCCTCGGGCGCGTGACGGAACTTGTGCGCCATCTCTTCGGCGCTCTTCAGGAAGAGCTCGGAGGAGCCGTGATGCGCCTTCTCCATGTCGGCCAAGAGCCGGCTCGCGCCGATGCACTGCAAGACAATCTGCGCGCGTGCGGCCTTCTCTTCGAGGTAGTGGCAGTCGTTCGTCGCGATGATCGGAAGGTCCATCGACTTGGCGAGCGAGATGAGGATCTCGTTGAGCGGCTCTTGCTCGGGGAAGCCGTGATCTTGCAGCTCCACGTAGAGGTTCTCTTGGCCCATCACATCGAGCAACGAGCCCAATGCGCGCCGGCCCGCCTCTTCACCGCGAAGGAGAACTTCCTGCGCGACCATGCCGCCCATGCAGGCTGTGGAGGCGATGAGGCCCGCCTTGTTTTGCTCGATGAGCTCAAGGTCCACGCAGGGCGTTCCATCCTTCATGCCCTCGACCCAGCCGAGGCTGACGATGCGCGAGAGGTTCGCGTAGCCCTCCATGCTCTCGGCCTGCAACACAAGGTGCGTGTGCGGACGCTTGCCCGCGTCTTTGCGTGAGCCCGCGACGAGGTTCACCTCGCAGCCGACGATGGGAAGCAGGCCCTCGTCTTTGCACGCGCCAACGAACTGAAGCGTGCCGTGCATGTTGCCGTGGTCGGTCAGCGCGACGGCTTTTTGTCCGAGCTTCTTGGCCCGCTTGGCGAGCTCTTTGAGTCGGATCGCGCCATCGAGCATCGAGTACTCAGAGTGGACGTGCAGATGCGCAAACTCGATGTCGGACATCGCGGGAGGATGCCCCCTTGGCGCGTTAGGATCGAGGAGTTCGCGCGATGATTCGCTGTCGCGCCGAGATGGCGCGGGAAGCCCGCGATTTCACGCCTGGCGCGTCCAATTCGCCGCGCGCAGACGCGGAGGTCACACCCGCGTGACCAGCCGGTCGCCATGCAACTGCGGAGCCCGACCACGGGCGCACCGGATCGTCCAGATCAACCTGCATGCCCACGAGCGAGGCACTCGGGCATGGGCATTACAGGTGGAATGGCCACGTCCGGTGCCTCGGGTTTGGCCCACGCAGTTGCGATGCACGTGCGCGGTGTCACCGGTTCGCTCCCTGCACTGTGAATGGGACGATCCGGGTCGGCCTTGTGGCGCCCTGCAGCCAGAGCGCGACGAACATGCGACGCCCGATGCGTCCCTGCAGGCGCATCAAGGCGACCGGGACTCACTGCGCGTCGCTATGCACTCCGCACACGGCGAACGCGCATCACGGGATGTCGATCACCGTCGGCATCGTCGTCAGCGCGAGCGTGATGTTGCCGCCTTCGGGCACGCGCATCGCATCTGTCGGTCCGCTCTCCACGGCAAACGTCCGCACGCGAACCTCACTCGCCGCAGCAAGCGCGAAGCTTGCCGTCGCCGACTCATCCCCCGTAGTACGCGCCCAGAGCACATACGCACGTGAACCATCGTGACGTCGAAACGCAGCACCGCGAACGTTGCTCGGAAGTGCGAGCGCCGTGAGCGATGCAGGGTCGGCCGCTGTGTCTTCCATCCACGTGGCAAGCCACGCATACGCGTCGCCCTGGGGTGAGCGACGCACGTCGGCAGGTGTGCTCGCCATGCCGTAGTCAAAGTAGAGGCCCATCGACTCAAACGAGTCGGTCGACTGTCGTGAGGCCGTCTCGCCTTGCGCAAACCAGTCGATGCCGAGGAAGCCCTCGTAGTGCCCGAGCGTCATCGCCTTGAGAAGGTAGGCCGCGGCGTACGTCGGGCTGCCGGGCGTCGTGCCCACGGCAACGCGCGGTGCGCCGCTCTCGGTGACAACAAGCGGCATATTCGTGATGCCCGCCTCACCGAGCACGCCGCGCATCTCGCTGGCCGCCTCAAGCAATCCATCGACGCCGCGATCACTCGAGCCACCGCCGAAGACGGGGTAGTAGTGAAACGAGAGGCAGTCGAGATAGGCCGAACCCGGAGATGGATGCGCAGCATCGACGGCACCCGCAGTCGGCTCATCGGTGTAGCGAAGCACCGCGCGTAGGAAGTTCGGATAGCCGACGCCACCGACGGTCACCATCGCGTCGGGGTCGATGCGATGAATCACCTCGTGCGCGATGCGAAGGGCGCGCACGTACGCGTAGATGCTCGCGTTCCACCATGGGAGTTCGGATGCGAGCGGCGCGCGTGTGTCCCATTCCTCCGTAACCCTCCAGTTGCCGAGCACTTGATCGGGCTCGTTCCAAACCTCGTAGATGGCGATGTCGTCGCCGTAGTTCTGTGCGACGCGCGCCACATACGAGGCCCAATGGTTGTCGGGGTTCACCGAGCCATCGGCGAGGAAGATGGGCGCATCGAGCTGCGAGGGTGCGAAGTGATCGAGCTCCCAATCCGGTGTGCCCGAAGGTGCAGTCGAATGGTCCGCTGAGGGCCCGATCAAGAAGACGACGTGATTGCCCAAACCAAGCGTTTGGTAGAAAGCCCAATCCGCGACCTCCACCGTGTCGCCCCAGCGCGCCAGATAGCTCTCGGGGAGCGGCGTGCGCAGCGAGGTCACACCCGCGCCGGCGGACAACATCGCGGACTCACGCCGATCGATCCCCGCGCCGTAGTAGCCAGGGTTCACGCCGCGGCGAAAGGCGAACGGGCCCAAGCCCGATGGTAGGCCAGTGTCACCGAATGCATCGAAGCGTGGCGCATCGCGGGTCGCGTCGGGCAAGCCGATGGGCGCTGCATCGCGCGAGGTTGTTCCTGCATCCGTCCCCGGCATTGTCTCGCAACTGCATCCCGCAACGAGGAGCGCACACGCGCCGAGGGAAGCGCGCTTCATGACGCGATCTTCGCCTGCTCCAGCATCGCGTGAAGGAGCACGTTGCAGCCCGCCGTGATGTGCTCGGGCTTCGCGTCTTCAATCTCGTTGTGGCTGATGCCGTCCTTGCAGGGGATGAAGATCATCCCCGAGGGCGCGAGCTTGGCCATGTAGACCGCATCGTGTCCTGCGCCGGAAACCGCACGCATATTCGAGTAACCGAGCTTCTCTGCAGCGCGTTGTACAGCCTCGACGCACTCGCTGTGGAAGGGCTGCGCGGGGTAGCTCGAGACGAGCTCGATGTGGATCGGCAGGCCCGTCTCTTCGCTGAGCTTCGCGCCGTACGCGCGGATGTCTTGATCCATCTGATCGGCGAGCGCGTCGCTCGCATTGCGCAAGTCCATCGAGAACTTCACGCGGCCCGGGATGACGTTGCGGCTGTTGGGATGCACCGCGACCATGCCGACCGTTCCGCGACCATGCGGCGGGTAGCGATGCGCGATCGCGACGACCTCTTGCATCATCTTGGTGGCGACCTGCAGCGCATCCTTGCGTAGCGCCATCGGCGTCGGGCCCGCATGCGCCTCCATGCCCGTGATGGTGCAGTCGTACCAACGGATGCCGAGCACACCGGTCACCACGCCAATCGTCTTCTCGTTGTCTTCAAGCACGGGGCCCTGCTCGATGTGCGTCTCGAAGTAGGCGCCGATCGGATGCGCGCCGGGCTCCTCGGGGCCGACATAACCGATGCGCTCCAGCTCCTCCTTCACGCTCTTGCCCGTCGTATCGACGGCCGCGTAGGCCTTCTCCAACGTGAACGCTTTGGCGAACACGCCCGAGCCCATCATCACCGGCACAAAGCGCGAGCCTTCTTCGTTCGTCCAGAACGCGACCTCGATCGGCGCCTCGGTCTCGATGCCGAGATCATTCAGCGTGCGCACGACTTCAATGCCCGCGAGGACGCCGTAGTTGCCATCGAACTTTCCGCCCGTCGGCTGCGTGTCGATGTGGCTCCCCGTCATGATCGGCGGCAGCGCGTTGTTGCGTCCCGCGCGACGCATGAAGCCGTTGCCGATCTTGTCGATGGTGACCGTCATGCCCGCCTCTTTCGCCCAACCGACCACGAGGTCGCGCCCCTGCTTGTCGAGGTCGGTGAGCGCGAGACGACACACGCCGCCCTTCTCTGTCGCGCCAATCGCGGCGAGTTGCATGAGCGAGCCCCAGAGGCGGTCACCGTTGATGCGCAGGTTCTCGATCGACTTCGTCATGAGGCAGCTCCTTGAGGGATCAGGTTGGGATGAGATGCGGCTGAGACTACAGCAGCGCCCAAAGCCTCGGCGATGACTCTCGACCTTGCGATGCGAACACGTTACGCAGCTGAGGTGAGCGTGTGCGACCGAGCCGCAGATTCGTTCTGCACTCCGGGGAATCCCCGGGGTTCGCGTCGCGTTTCAGACACCTCAAAGCCGTTGAGGAGTGCACCAGGTGCACCTCGAACCGGCCAGGTCAGCCACGTCGGCGCACACGCTCACGCCTCGTTCGCGATCACCCGATGACGCCGACTGATCGCATCGCGTTCGCCCTGGGCTCTGCCTTCCTCGCGACAGACGCGTGGACTGCGCAGTCCCTGGCAGCGTCGATCGCGGAGGGCTTCGACATCGACGCCGAGTGGTGGCCTCTGGCTGAGCAGGTCGCTTGGGTTGCAGACATCACAACGCGCACGATTGAGCGCTTTCCAGAGCGCCCCGCGAACGCACTTCACGCGCTCACCCAATGGCTCGCAGAAGACGACAAGCTTTGGGAGAACGCCGACCTCTTTGACGTAGAGCGCATCGCCCTCACCGCCTCCTCGTTCGTGCGCCCACGAGGCCGCTACGCTGACCTCGACCTGCCCAAGCTCGACGACGCGAAAGCCCTCGCCGAATGGCTCCAAGTCGACATGGAGACGCTCGACTGGCTCGCGCGCACACGCCGCTTTGATTCGCTCGCGCAGCATCACTATCGGCTTCGTCTGGTGCCGAAGAAGAGCGGTGGCTTTCGTCCGATTGAAGTCCCGAAGCCGCAGCTCAAGGCCGTGCAGCGGCGCATCCTCGACGCGCTTCTCGTCAAGCTTCCAACGCACGCTGCGTGCTTTGGTTTTGTGCGCGGTCGCTCGCCGCTCATGGCTGCACGCAAGCACACGGGAAGAGCCCTCGTGGTGCGCCTTGATCTCGTCGACTTCTTCCTCTCGATTCACGCGACGCGCGTGACGGGGACATTGCGCGCCGCGGGATTCCCCGAAGAGGTCGCGTATCGACTCTCGCGCATGATGACGACCTCTGCAGTGCCAAGCGTTGTGCAGCCGTTTCGTCCCTCGAACGAAAGCGAGATCACGCCGCTCGCACAGCTCAAGCAGCGCCTGCGCACGCCGCATCTTCCGCAGGGTGCGCCGACTTCACCGATGCTCGCGAACTTGGTCTGTCATCACCTGGATGCGCGCCTCGACGGACTCGCAACGCAGTTCGGCGTGACCTACACGCGCTACGCCGATGACCTGACGTTCTCAGGCGAGGCGGAGTTCGCGCGCAGTGTGGAGCGCTTCGTTCATCTCGCGGTCAGCATCGCGGCAGATGAGTCGTTTCATGTGAGCCCGAAGAAGACGCGCGTGATGCGGGCGCATGATCGGCAAGAGGTGCTCGGTATCATCGTGAACGAGAAGGCGAACATCGCGCGAGAGACTTGGGATGATCTCCGCGCCGCGCTCCATCACGTGGGGCTGCATGGCTTTGAGAAGGCGCATTGGCGCGGCGCGCCGATGAATGAGGCGCAGCTCAACGGCCGCATTGCGCAGGTGCTTCCGACGCTATCGGCAACGCGACGTCTCAAGCTCGAACGACTTCGCGCGCAGCGGATCAGCTAAACAGAAACGCAATGATCCTGGATCAATGCGTTTCTGTTTAGTCGCGAAGCGGAGTTGGGAGGGGGACCCGATCTGGCTTTGCCAGGCGGGGGAGGGCCTGCATCAGGCCCTCAGCAAAACATCTGAACTGGATCGCGGTCTCCGCGAAACAGTTTAGAACGCATCGATGTCCAAAGCGTTCTTCAAAGAAGACACGGTGCCCGATGACGGGCCTGCGATTGCGACGCGCCCGAGTGAGCCGCTTCCGATCACGCATGAGGGCTATGCGCGCTTGCTCGCCGAGCTGAACGCCATCGCGAAGGACGACGAGGCCAAGAAGACGCGTGCACTCACGTTGAAGACCATCCTCGCCACCGTGCGCGTTGTGCCTCGCGGGAGGATGGCGGCGTTGGTTTTGGGTGCGAGGTCGATGTCGAAGATGAAGACGAGAAGAAGCGCACGTACCGCATCGTTGGGCCCGATGAAGTGGATGCGAAGCGCGGACTCATCAGTGCCGAGTCGCCCGTAGGCCAAGCGTTGATGCGTGCACGTGAGGGCGAGGAAATCGATGTCGAGCGCGGAGGTAGGACCGAGGTTTGGGGCGTACTGCGCGTACGTCCGTGACGTCAGGGAAAGGGCGCGCGTGGATCGCGCTCAAGCTCTCGCAGGTAAGCGCGCACGTTGTCGGGGATGGCGATGCCCGCGGCCTCAAGCCACTGCACACAGACGCGCATGCCATCGGGGCGCGTCGCGACGTATTGCTGTCGTGCCTTCACGGGCTTGATCCAGTTGATGGCGGTGAGAGCACCGCGGACGATGGCCGAGTCGACGATGATCGCGGCGCCCAGACTGCGCGGCCCAAACTTCACGTCGGCCACGGCTTGCTTCTCCGCCACGAAGCGGCGCGTCTTGGCATCGGGCATCGCGCGAACAGCAGATGCATCCGTGATCGTGACGTGCATTCCGCTGCGACGTTCCACCTGATCAAAGATGCCGAACATCTTCTCCAGATCCTCAATCGACGCGTTGTCATGCACCTCGAATGTCATGACCGGGAAGAGCGTCGCGGAGGCCTTCGTCTGCACAGAGAGAATGCTGCCAGCAACTTGGAGGGCGTGTCGACGGTCGCGACTACGGGCAGCTCGTCTGGAAGTAGATGAAGCTATCCATCGCCTCGCTCACGCTCACGTAGAGCACCGAGTCCGCGCGCACGGCGGGGTCGAGCGCATCCCAGGCCGCGCGGAGCGTCGCAGCGTGCGCTTCTGTGTCGGCGTAGATGAAGAGAATCTGCTTCACCCAGCGGTCCTCCGGCGCGACCAGCATCGAGCTCTCTCGGATGCCGTTCAGCTTGCTCGTCAGCACGCGCGTGGCCTCAGCCATCGGGTACGTGTCACCGCGCATGCAGCGGCCCGTCACCGTCACCGCGCGCGAAACGCTGACGCCGATCTTCATCCCATCGATCTCGACGAGGATGTCGGTGATCGAACCAGGCATCGGCACCGAGTAGCGAATCATCGTCTCGCTTGCGACAAGCCCTGCCCCCTCACAGCGATGCAGCATCTCAAACGCGAAAGCCTCGCTGTAACCGCTGCTTCCGCCCGCCGTGCCCTCCGAGAGAATCTGCTGCGCACCGGCGCTGAGCTCACCTGCGCGGTCGATCGTCCATCCCTCGGGGAAGGTCGCGACGTTCTGCACCCAATGCGGATTGGTGTCTGTCAACTCGGTGTCGAGCACACCACACGAGCCCATCGTGGAGAAGACGGTCGGCGCCGCCCACGCGTCGTCCATCGATGCGAAAGCGTCGGCCGCGACAAATGCATCGCGGCCTGCGTCGTTCGGTGAAAAGGCATCCTCCTGCGGCGCATCCGAGGCCGTGTAGGCATCCGATGCGACGAACGCATCCGCCGTCGTGGCTGCATCCGGTGGCGTGATTTGCGCGGGACAGCCGAGGAGAAGTAGGCACGCAGTGAAGAGCGAGAGACGCATGCGTGCGAGCGTACAGCACGACGCTCACGCCTGATCACCCTGCCCTATCGAAGCCCCAAGGGACGCGTGCTCGGGTCCACATCGAGCTGCATGCGAAAGCCTCGCAGCGGGCTCGGAATCGCGATGCGCTCGCCCTCCAGCCACCGAATGCACTGCACCACCGCATCGACGCGCGTCGTGGTGAAGACTTGTGGAACCTTCGTCGGCTTGATCCAGTTGATCGCGGTGAGAGCCCCGCGAACGATGCCCGCGCTGACGACCACCGCCGAGCCGATCACGAGGTGCCCGTAGAGACCTTCCACCTCGGCCTGCTGCTCCGCGACGTAGCGACGGATGGTGGCATCCGGCATCGCCTTCACCGTGCTTGAGTCGGTCATCGTCACATGCCGCGTGCCACGTTTTCCTGCCGCGCGAAGGACGTCAAACATCGCTCGCGGCTCATCGACGGAAGCGTTGTCCCGCACCTGCAGGTAGATGACTGGAAAGAGTGCGTCGGTCCCTTGCGCGTTCATGCCCACACCCATGATGCCCGCATCCGGCCTGCGAAGTCACGAACTCAGCGAAGCATGCGAAAAGACCTTCGCACCAACGTCCCGCCTGCCAATGCAAAGAGCGCCATCGCGAGGAGTTGGTAGTAGGTGAGCGGGCCGAGGATGGGTGTGTTCTCGCGCTGTGTCTCCAACGCAAAGCGAAGCGCTGCATAGAGCGAGAGGTAGAGCGCCAGATGCCTGCCTTGCAGCCACTTCATCTTGGCCATGAGCAGCAGCGCGACCGCGCAGAGGGCGTGAAAGTAGGCCTCGATGAGGCTCGCGGGGAAGCGCGGCGGGCCGCCGTCGATGCTCGGCACGAAGGCCCACATCGAGCCCGCATCGAGCACATGGCCCTGGCAGCAGCCGGTGAAGGTGCAGCCCATGCGGCCCATCGTCATGCCGAGTGCGAGCGGCATCGCGAAGCCATCGCCCGTCGCGCCGACAAAGCCCATGCGGTGCTTCTTCCACTCGACGCCGATCCATCCACCAAGCAAGCCACCAAGCACGGTGCGCCCGAGGATCATCGTGCCTACACCTGGGTGCGCGAGCATCTCGGGAGAGGGCGCGGCCCAGCCGAGCAAGTCTGCAGGAAGCTCGAAGAGATGTGCGCCGAGCACCGCGCCCACGAGTGCCCAGACGCGCACGCCATCACGCACCTCTTTGGGCACGCTGGTGTTCTGCGGAAGCACGCGCGCAGCCGCGAACGCAGCGAGGATGCCGAGGGCGACGCAGAGCGTGTAGATCATGGCTGCGTGAGAATGGGCAACGAGCGCGACTTCGGCCGACCCGCAGTGACCTCATCGCGCAGAGGCTGCAGCACATCGCGCTCGAGGTTGTCGCGGTAGAGCACGTTGTAGGTGTCGAAGGGCATCACGCGCTTGCCATCGGGATGCGCGATGTGGACGCAGCTCTTTCGTACGCTGCGCAAGTCCATCGTGTGCCGGTCGAGGAACTGCATGATGACGACGCGAAAGACGTTGTCGTAACGAAGCGCGGGCGTCGCTTCCACGAGCGGCAAACAGCACAAGAGGTTGCCGAGCGAGGCCGCGGCGGACTCAGGCCCGTGCGCGGTGCTGAAGGTGTCGAAGAGGCGCTGCACGAGCACCTTGTCGTCCTCGACGACGATGGTGTTACGCGGCCCTTCGAGGAGCACCTCGGGCGAGATGAAGCGCGTCAGCGGCGTGAGCTTGTTGTCGATCTTGAGCGCGTAGGCCATCGCCAAACACTCAGCGTGGCAGGGCACGGGCACCACATCATCGAGCTTGAACATCTCGCTCGCCTGCTCGACCAAGCGACGTCGCACTTCGCTCAGCGTGAGGCGATGCTTGAGCGAATCAAATCCTTCGTTGCGACCGGCATCCTGGACGGGTTGGAGCGTCACGCCGCGCACCGACTTGCGTGAGGTCGCAAAGCGCACGATGTCGCCGAGTTCATCGTCGTTGAGGCCGCGCCTTACAGTGACGACGAGCGTCGTC
>JBILQT010000389.1:0-6008 GCA_044373065.1 Sandaracinaceae bacterium | reverse complement strand
GCTTGCACTTCCCCGGCGTGGGGAGCGCTCAGCGAAGCCTTCGCTTGCAGTTCCCCGTCGTGCGGAGCGCGTTCCGAAGGCTTCGGTGGCACTTCCCCGTCGTCGGGGTGCTGCAAAGCGCTCAGCGGGGACGTTGAACGACGTAGGCGCGGGTGATCCGCGAGGGCGTGGCGGCGGGCTCTCCGACGATGATCTCTGGCAGCACGTCGAGGCCCTCGATCACGTGGGCGGCGATGGTGTAGTCGGCCGCTGGCAGATGCGTTGCGGGGGCGAGCGTGATGAAGAACTGCGAGCTGTTGGTGTCGGGGCCGGAGTTGGCCATGCCCACGATGCCTGCGCGGTCGTAGCTGTAGCCCGCGGCCGTCTCGTCGATGTAGGTGTAGCCCGCGCCGCCGAAGCCCCACTCGCGGCGGTTGCTCAAGAGCGTGTTCGGGTCGCCGGTCTGCGCCATGAAGCCGTCGATGACGCGGTGGAATGCGATGCCATCGAAGAAGCCGTTGCGGGCCAAGAAGACAAACGAGTTCGCGGCGATGGGCGTCTCGACCTCGTGGAGATCCAACACGATGCGACCGGCCGTGGTCTCCATCACGATCGCGTAGTCGGTGTTTGCCGCGAGCACGTCGTCGGCGGCCGCGAACGTGTGTGTGCCAGCCGCGGCGAGGTCCGGGGTGCGCGTGAAGCCGCTTGGGATGTACTCGCCTTCGGGAGCGTCGCTCCCTGGGGTGCGTGCGTCGGCCGAGGGACCTGCGTCCGCGGTCACGAAGGCATCGGAGGTTCCCTGTGCCGTCGGGCAGCCAAGGAGGAGAAAGGGGACTGCGAGGAACATGTTCTTGAGGGCCATGAAACCTGTAGAGCAATGGGCGGGCCAGCCAAACGCAAGCAGCTCCGTCGTTTTCGCGTCGGGATGGCTGGCTACCCACCGCCACCAAAACCGGCGGCTTGCGTTGCCACCGCCTTCGCGCCTGCGACACGAGCTTCGCGGGCCAGAGGCTGGGAGGTCGGTGGGGCGTCCGGAGGGCACGACGAAATACATCTAACGGTCGCTCTGGCCCGCTTGTTACTCTGCCGCCGCCTACAACGACAGCGCGAAAGGACCCACGATGAGCGACCAGGATCCGCGTGTACTCGAGCTGATTGCCACGCTCGAAGCATCCCCCGCCGACGAGTCCGCTTGGGACAGTCTCGAAGACCTTGCGGCCCAGCTACAGCGCCCGGATGAAGTCGCCGCGGCGTACCGACGGGTGATAGCCCCCGGGCTCTCGCCAGCCCTGATCGAGCGCATCGGTCAGCGCGCGTTGGGCTTCCACGAGGAGTGGTTCGGTGACTCCTCGCCGCTGCTCGTCGAGGTCTTTGAGCGCCTGCTCGCGCTCGACCCAAGCCTCGCCTGGGCGCTGAGCCGCCTCACCGTTCTCTTCACGATGCAGGAGCGCTGGACGGAGCTGCTCGCCTACTTCGACAAGGCGATCGCCGCATCGGGAGGCGATGCCTACCGCAAGACGGCGCTGCTTGAGGAGGCCGCGCAGCTCGCGAAGGACTTCGCCAACCAGCCGACGCGCGCCATCGACTACCTGCATCAGCTGCTCGCGCTGCGTCCGAACGACGCGCAGCTCTTCACCTCGCTCGAGCGCTTGCTTGAGCGCGAGGGAAGGCATGCCGACCTCATCGCGCTCTGGCGTCGCCGCACCGAGGGTGCCGATGGCGACAAGCACCGCATTCGCATCGCCGAGACCTACCTCGAGAAGCTCGCAGACCCAGCCTCGGCGCTTGCCGAAGCGCGTGCGCTCTCGGGCCACAACGACACCGCTGCGCTGAGCATCCTGGAGCGCGTGCATGCGCATCCGGCGGGTGCGATCGAGGTGCGTCGTGAGGCGCTCTCGCGTCTGCGTGATGCGTTCGAGGCTGCACACAGCGGCGCGGATGTGGAGCGCGTGCTGGAGGCAGGCCTCGCCTACGAGACGCGTGATGGTTCGATTGGCCTTCACCGCGAGCTTGCAGAGCGCATTGCGGCGCGTGGCGATGCGGCAGCGGCCTTTGAGCATCAGGCCGCGTTGCTCGCGCTTGACCCGAGTGATCTCGCGGCGGCGGAGCGTCTTGCCGAGCTTGCGCATGCGTCGGGTGATGCCGTCGCGCACGCCCGTGCCCTTGCGAGCGCAGCCGATTCCGCGAGTGCGTCGCGTCGTGTTGCGCTCCTTGTCGAGAGCGCCGATGTGCTCGCCTCGGCGGGTGATGCGGCAGAGGCAGAGGCTGCCTATCGACGTGTCCTCGCGCAGCCGGATGCCGCGCAGTCGATCCGTCTCGACCTCGCACGCAAGCTGAGTGCGCTCCTTCAGGGAACGGACCGCCATGAGGACCAACTCGCTGCGCTTGAAGCGCAAGCGGGCCTCGAGCGTGACCCAGCAGAGAAGCGCCGTGTGCTTGGCCTCGTCGCGCACCTCGCGACGCAGCTTCAGGCGTATCCGCGTGCACTCGCTGCCTGGGGTGAGCGCCTCGCGAACGATGCGAACGATGTGGATGCACTCGATGCGCGCATCGCCATCTTCCGCCACATCGAGGATTGGGATTCGCTGCAGGCAGGCCTGCGTGATCGCCTTGGGCGCACGACGAATCCCGCGCTGCGCCGCGCGGTGGGCCTGGAGCTCGCCGAGGTGCTCGACGGCAAGCTTGAGGATGATGACTCGGCCATCGAGGCATACCGCGCCGTCGCGACGGAGTTTGGTGAGGACGTCACGGTGGTCGACGCGCTGGAGCGTCTCTACCGGACGGACGGCCGTGGCGGGGATCGCCAAGAGCTGCTGACGCGCGCTGCCAAGAACGATGCGGACCGCGCAGTCGACATGCTCGTGCGTCTCGCGGAGGCACGTCGCACGCAGGGTGGAAGCACGACCGAGACTGCCCGCGTGCTCCTGCGCGCACTGCGTCTCGACCCGAAGAATGCGCCTGCACGTGAGGCGCTCACGGCGCTCCTCGAAGATGCGTCGATGCGCTCGATTGCCGCCGAGGCGCTCGCCGATGCCGCGACGCAGGTGGGCGACTACAGCGATGTGCTTGGTCTCCTCCCGGTGCGTCTTGATTCCGCCGAGAGCCCGCGTGCGCGCCTGAAGCTGCTTCGTGAGGCGGCGGAGATTCAAGAGCAGCGCCTGGGCGATGTCTCCGGCGCGTTTGAGTCGATGGCGCATGCGCTTGCAGAGTCGCCGCAAGAAGAATCGCTGGAGCGCGAGCTGCTGCGTCTGGCTCAGGCGAGCGGACGCTTGGCGCAGGCTGGCCCCTTCTTGTCGCTCGCTGCGGCACGCATTGAAGAACCAAGCCGCGCGGCAGAGGTGTTCCGCAGTGCCTCGCGTGTGCGTGAAGAGCACGGTGGTGACGCGAGCGGTGCATTGGCGGATGCGATGGCTGCGCTTCGCCTGGCGCCGCGTGATCGTGCGAGCGCGCTGGAGGTGCTTCGCCTTGCGACGAACGCGAGTGCAGCGGATGCCGTGAACCTCGCCGCGGAGGCCTGGGTCACGCATGCGTTCGCAACGCGCGCACTCGATCGCGGTGTGACCGATGCGCTTGAGGCGGTAGGCGATGCGCATGGCTGGGATGGCCTTGTGGCGTCGCTTGAAGCGCATGCAGCGCGCGTCTTTGAGGAGGCCCGCACGCGCGCCTCGGCCCCGCACCTGCGCTCGATTGGTCTGGGTGATCTCGCACGCGACATGGAGAACCAGTTCGCCGCGTACCACCGTGATCGCCGCGGCGATGAGACGCTCTCGATGGCTGCGCTCTCCCGCGCGCTTGAGCACGACCCGGCCCACGCCGACACGCTGCGTGAGCTTGCACGCCTTCAGTGGCGCGCCCCGGGAAGGCCGCTCATCACGACCTTGCTCTCGCTCTCCGACAGGCTCGTGGGCGACCTCGATGCGCTTCACGATGCAGCGCGCATTGCGGTCGACCCGGTGGGTGATCTCGTCCTTGCGCGTGAGGTGCTTGAGCGCCTCTTCCAAGAGGCGACGCGCCTTTGGCGTCGTGGTGAGCGCGCGCGCGGTGAGCATCCGCCAGAGGCGACCGCACTCGCAGCGCACGCCGAGATTGTGCAGCTTGAGCTTCAGTCGTCGCGCTACGAGCGGGCGATCGAGTGGCTCGTCGAGGGCTCGCGCCTTCCGATCCCGGCATCCAATGCGCGCCTGATGCTGCGTCGCGCAGCCGACATTGCGCGCGAGAAGCTGAACGACGAGGAGCGTGCCCTTCGCCTCTACCAGCAGGTCATCGATGGCTCGCTCGAAGATGGCGATGCCGTGCAGCGCGTCGGCCTCATCTACGAGGCCCGCAACCGCATCCCGGAGCTGCTTGCGCTGCGTCAGCGTGAGCTTGAGTTGCCCTTGGAGTCGGAGCGCAAGCTCGGTGTGCGCCTCGACATCGCGCGCCTCTTGGGCCTCCTCGAAGACAAGGGCGGGCGCCTTGAGGTGCTGCGCTCGAACTTGAACGATGTGCCAGGCCACGAGCCTTCGATCCTTGAGCTCTCTCGCGTGCTGGAGGCGAAGGGTCAGAGCGTGGAGCTGCACGAGTTGCTCTCGACGCAGGGCCGTCGTCTCGAGGAGCAGGACGCAACGCGTGCAGCACGCCTCTGGGCGATTGCGGCGCGTGTGGCCGAGCAGCGCATGTCCGACCCGGACAAGGCGATTGCAGCGCACCGTCGCGTGGCGATGCTCTCGCCCGGCGCGGAGTCTTTCGATGCGCTCGCGCGGCTCTACCTCGGACGCAATGAGCCAGGTCAGGCGGCTGAGTGGCTGGAGCGACGTCTTGAGGCGACGACGGGCCCAGAGCGCGTGGAGCTTCACGTGCGCTTGGCCGAGGCGCGCTTGCTCGCAGGTCGCAATGACCGCGCGACGCTCGCGCTCGAGCGTGCACTCGCGGAGTTCCCGGGTGCGCTTGAGGTGCGTGAGCGTCTCGCGAAGCTCTACCGTGAGCAGCGCAACTTCGAGTCGCTCGCACGTCTGCTCGCAGATGGCGTGCTCACGGGTGCAGAGGCCGATGCCACGAAGGGCCTCGCGCATGCGAAGGAAGCGGCGCTGCTCTTCCGAAACGAGGTCGGTGATGTGACGCGCGCGATTCCCGTGCTCGAGCACGCATCGACGCTCGGTACGCTCGATCACGAGATGAAGACGTGCTTGGCCGAGGGCTACCGCGCGGCAGGTCGCTTGGAGGACGCGCGCACGGTGCTCGAAGCGCTCGTGACGGACTTCGGTCGTCGTCGCTCGCCAGAGCGCGCGCTTGTGCACTTCCAGCTCGCGCAGGTCGCTCGCGCGGGCAACGACCTCAAGGAGGCGCTCGACCAGCTCGACAAGGCGTCGAGCATGGACATGGGCCACGCGGGCATCCTGCGCATGCAGGGCGAGCTTGCGCGTGAGGCTGGTCAGCTCGACCGCTCGGAGCGCGCATACCGCGCCTTGCTGCTCGTCGTGCGCCGTCAGCGCGTCGACAGCGAGGACCACGAGGTCGGCGCAAGCGAGGTGCTCTACGAGCTCGCGCGTCTCGCGCAGGAGCGTGGGCAGGAGTCGCAGGCGAAGGAGCTCTTGGAGAGCGCACGCGAGACGGCAGGTCAGCACATGGCAGAGGCCGCGCGCTTCACGCGTGTGCTCCTCGCACGTCGCGATGTGCCGCTTGCCGAGGAGATGATCGCGCTGCGCATGCAGAGCGAATCGACGCCCGCGGCGAAGGCGCGCGTCTACTCGGACAAGGCGACCTTGCTCGACTCGGGCAAGAACGATGCGGCGGGTGCGCTTGCGGCGCGTCTCGCCTCGATCGAGCTCGTCCCCGAGTCGCGCGCAGAGCTGGATGCAGCGCGTGAACTCGCGGTGCGTACGGGTGCAGCCTCGCAGCTCGCGACGGGCCTGGAGACGATTGCCGACAAGCATCGTCGCAAGGAAGACACCGTGCTCGCCTCGGACCTCCTGTTCCGCGCGGGTGCTGCGCTCGAAGAAGAGGGCAAGGACTTGGAGCGCGCGGTCTCGTTCTTCCAGCGTGTCGAGACG
>JBILQT010000088.1:0-25688 GCA_044373065.1 Sandaracinaceae bacterium | reverse complement strand
GCGATCTCGACAGGGATCCGTGATTTGTTCAATCCCGACCGGAAGCAGCGAGGCAGCATCCGCAGATGAACTCGTTGACGCTCTCGTCATTGGCCCTCTGCTCGATGCTGGCACCAGCGTCTGCGTCGGCACAGCAGGCTCCAGTCGGCGTTCCACTTCGAGTTGCTCTCCAGCAGCAAAGCATCTCGCTGCCCGACGCCACTCGCATGTTCGCGAGTCCGGGGCCTGGGCTCGTTGTCGGAACGGAGGCTGTGTTCGTGCGAGACACGCTCGTCGTGATCTACCAGAGCGTTGACCTGGGATTCTTCCATCGCCCGTCGGTTGCTTCTTGGTTCTACCTGACGTCCGGGTTCGGGGTGCGCCCTTGGTTTACCGACTGGCTCTTCGCTGAGGTCGAACTCGACGTCGGCTATGCAACCCATATCGTCGAGTCGAGTCTCTTTGCGTGGGACGGGAGTGGCGCGCTCCGCCCGGTTCAATCCGTGCTGCATCGATTTGTCGGCGGCGCCGCGCTCGCGATCGGGGCGCGCGTCGGGGGCGTGATGCCGTTCATCGGATACTCTCTGATGGTCGAAGCCCCCTTTCTGCCGGCGTACTCCCCCGTCCTGCCGCATCAGCTCTTTCGGGTCGGAATTCGCGTGGAGATTCAGCCATGACGTGCCGACGTCGTTTCGGTATCGAGCTTCTCGCCCTGTTGCTTGCGGCGTGGGCGCTTGGTGGGTGCGTTGGTGCTCCCATCACACCGTCTGGCCCCTGCCAGGCGCATACGACGCATCCCCGGGAGGCCGAGTACCAGGCGCTACTCTCGGCTCACTGCGTCCGAGGGCAGGCACCAGGTTGCGCGATGGTCGTTGCGCGTGATGGAGAGCCCACGTGGATGGGAGGGGTCGGCCTCGCATCGCCGACCACCGGCGCGCCCATGTGCGCCGAAACCCTCTTCCGCGTCGCAAGCGTGTCCAAACTCTACGTCGCAGCACTGATTCTCCGACTCGTTGAGCTCAACAGGCTTGAGCTAACCGACACGCTCGCTGTCCTTCTTCCCGAGGTTTCCGAGGGAATTCCGGGGTCGGAGCGGATCACGGTGGAGCACCTGCTCGCCCATCGGTCTGGCCTGTCGTCCCCAGACACGGCGGACCTGGGGTTGCAGATCGACTTCATAGACCGCCCCAGCGAGCTCGCCGGTCTCTCGCTTCGAGAGCGGCTGGCTCGCTATGTCTACCGACGACCGCTGGAGTTCGAACCTGGGACAGGATTTCGCTACTCCAACACGGGCTACGACCTGCTCGGGTTGATCGCAGAGCGCATTGAGGGCGAATCGCTTCAAGCTGCACTGGCACATCACTTCTTCGATGCGCTTGAACTTGACCAGACCTCGTTCGAACTCGGCAACGACCCCTCGATCGCCCATGGCCATGCCCTCACGAGCGAGGGATGGCTGCTGGATGTCACGGTTCTCGACCGGGCCAACGTTGGCGACGAGAGCCCTTCGGGCGGTCTGATCACGACGGCTGAGGAGTTGACGGTTTTTCTCTCCGCGCTCTTTGGCGGCCGACTCATCTCCCAGGCATCGCTGGACCTCATGAGACGTGCGGATTGTATCGACCCAAACGTCTGCGACCGGGGCTACGGCCTCGGCTTCGAGTGGGACGCACGCGCCTCGCCAACGGCCGTCGGACACAGCGGCAACCTCGTCGGTGTGACCGCACGCGCATACCACTTCGAGGAGACCGATACGTTGGTGATCTTGCTGAGGAACGTGAAGCACGCGGGCGCGCTGGACATGCCCTTCCTGCGCTCCGTCGCCGACTGAACTCGTCCTTGGGACCCACCAGAACCCTCGTCGGTGCCCACCCAGATGCCTCCCTGCGCATGCAGGAAGCCTCGCAAGTGCCCGCCCAAGCGCCTCCCTGCGCATGCAGGAAGGGTCGTAAGTGCCAGCCCAAGCGCCTCCCTGCGCGCGCAGGAAGGGTCGTAGGTGCCCGCCCAAAGGCCTCCCCGCGCGTGCAGGAACGGTCGTAAGTGCCCGCCCAAAGGCCTCCTTGTGCGTACAAGAAGGCCTTTCGGTGCCCGCCCAAGCGTGTCCCTGCGCGCCTGGCTACCCGTTT
This sequence comes from Sandaracinaceae bacterium, assembly GCA_044373065.1. Classification (GTDB taxonomy): domain Bacteria; phylum Myxococcota_A; class Polyangia; order Polyangiales; family Sandaracinaceae; genus JAFLCL01. Next base: position 23,583 of record JBILQT010000088.1, on the reverse strand, counting down.
TTGGGTCCCTTTCCGGTCTTTCGCGACGAGACGATGAAGAAACCGTCGGCGAAGTCTCGGGGGAGGTTGCGTTCCTGGGCGCGGACAACGAGGGCTGCGTGCAGTCCATCACGTGCACGGGTGAGGTTCTCGGCCAGTGCCTCGCGGGCCACGATGGCGGTGCCGCGCACTTGCCCGCTGCTGCCCGTCGCTGTGATCGCGGCCTTGGCGGCGTGGGCCCAGTGCGTGAGCTCCTCGCGGAAGGGCGTGAGCGCTGGGTCGTCGATCTCAAGCCAGGCGATGCACGCATCGGCCTGATCGACGAGGGGCTGCGTCACGAACTCGTCGACGGTGCCTCGGAAGAAGCGCTTCCAGCGAGCGCTCGTGCGGTCGTTCTTGAGGTCGGTGGCGAGGGAGCGACCGAAGGAGCGGCAGGCGTCGTCGAGGCGCGCGTTGGCAATCATGCGGGCAGCCGTCGCCTCCTGAAATGCAGTGCGCGCGTCGCGCTCAAGAACGCGCACGGCCTCAATGCTCCCAAGCCACGTGCTCGACATCGCCAGCATGTCGGATGCATTGCGATCCGCGCGCTTCGCAGCCCGCGTGAAGATGCACTCGTTCTCCATCTCATCGAACGTCATGTCCGGATTGATCTGCTTCACCATCTCGCGCCTCCAATCATCAGCCCTGTGCGCACGGGCGATTCCGTGCGCGAGCAAGAAGGCTAACTGGAGCGCGCGGAGAGAGGGAAGAGGGTTTTGCAGTGAGGTTGAAACGCCGTCTCGCCACCATCCTTGCCCCTGCTCGCTGTGCTGAGTTACGACGCTTGGATGCTCAGCGAGTTGACCCTCACGAAGTTTCGCGCGTTCGACAGCTTCACGCTGCGCGGGCTCGGTCGCGTCAACCTGCTCGTCGGCACGAACAACTGCGGCAAGACGTCTGTGCTGGAGGCGATCAGCATCCTGACAACGCGCAGCGTGATCGAGGTCTTCAACATCCTAGGGCGGCGCGGGGAGGCGCACGAAGACGAGGTCTGGGAGCCCGATCCAAGTCACCTCTTCCACGGTCGCTTGGCGTCGGACAACGTGTTCTCGGTTCAGGGGTTCAACGACCGACATACGAGCGTGACGGCGGAGGTTCGCGAGCGCGCGCAGGGCTCGTTTCCCGCAGCCGAAGTCTCGGCACAAGGGGTCGTGTACGAGGGGCCACCGCTGACCGAACTTGAGCTCACGTGGGACGAGCACGCTCGTGCGGACGTTGCCCCGAAGCGCACGAGCGTGACGACGCCTCTCTCTGGACGCGGGGGCATCGAGCTGAAGTCGCTCCAGTTCGTGCCCGACCGCAACCGAACACCCGTCCACTTCGTCACGACGGAAGGGCTCTCCGCACCGCGCGTGATCTCGATGTTCGAAGAGATTGTGCTCACCCCCGACGAAGAGGTCGTGCTCGAAGCACTTCGCATCATTGAGCCGAAGCTCGAGCGCATCGCGACCATCGCGCCGATCACACAACGACTCGGGTCTGCAAGGGGCGGCATGGTGATCCGCCTCGACGGCGTGCGCGTGCCCATCGGCAGCCTCGGCGATGGCATCTGGCGCTTGCTCGGCATTGCCCTCGCGCTGACGCGCGCACGCGGCGGCATCCTGCTGGTCGATGAGATCGACACGGGCCTGCACTACTCGGTGCTCATGCAGATGTGGGAGTTCGTCTACCAAGTGGCCAAGCGCCTTGACGTGCAGGTCTTCGCGACCACGCATAGCCGCGACTGCGTCGATAGCCTCGCGGCGATCACCAAGGATGACCGCCACGACATCTCGCTTCACCGTATCGAGCGCGGCGCCAAGGAGAGCGTTGCCTTCTCGGAGGCCGAGCTTCGCGCCGCGGCTGAGCGAAACCTGGAAGTGCGATGAGCCGGCAGCGTCCAAAGCCATGTCGACGTGTGTGCTTGGTTGAGGGCAAGAGCGAGCAGTTCGTGATCCCGCACTGGCTGGAGAAGGCTGGCGTCGCGTGGCCAAGCAAGAACGAGCCTGTCTGGTTGGAGGACTGCGCGGGCTACGAGCGTGTGCTCACAAGCATCGCGATTGAGATGAAAGCCTCGGGCGTGACGGCGCTCGGCGTGATCGTCGATGCAGACGCCAGCGCAGCCAATCGTTGGGCGGGATTGTCGTCGCGCCTACGCGAACTCGGAGTGAGCAACGTGCCGCTGACGCTGCCGAGCGAGGGCTTCGTCGGGAGGCGCGACGCGATGCAAGTGGGCGTCTGGGTCATGCCGGACAACATCAACGCCGGGATGCTGGAGAGCGTGCTGCTTCAAGCCCGCGACTCGGATGCGACGCTGCTCTCGCACGCCGAGGAGAGCGTGAGGCGCGCGCGCGCTCTAGGCGCCACGACCAAGGAGGTGCACCACGCGAAGGCCGAATTGCACACGTGGCTCGCCTGGCAGGACCCACCCGACTTGCAGATGCACACGGCGATCGATGCGGGCGTGCTCAAGCCGCCAAGTGCGGATCAGCCCTTCGTGCAGTGGTTTCGGAAGCTCTTCAGTCTCTGAGCGGACCACGCAGCCCCAGCCGCCGCAGAGCGGCGAGCCCGCGACCCCGCCGCCAACCCAAACCGACCCGCTCAAACCCAGCAGCCGCAAGCCGCAAAGCGGCGAGCCTCCGAATGGGGGTGCCCCTCGGCAGGGGCGAAGCCCCGGAGAGAACGCGTAGGTGAGGAGCGCAGCGACGAGCCTAGCGAAGGGGGTGTCGGGGGAAGCGGAGCGGCCGCTGACCCGCATCGCGAAGCGATGCAGCAACACCGCGTAAGCGACGCCGCAGCACTGCGCACCGCGTCACACATTGAACGCACGCAGTTTCGTTGTAAGCCGCGCCCCCATGAGCTGGATCAAGGAAAAGGCGCACTCCGAACTCGCTCGCATCCGCGAAGCGAAAGAGAAGCAGGTCTACCCATTCTTTCGCCCCTTTGAAGGCGGCGGGATTCACGCGGCCATCAAGGGCCAGCCGATCATCAACTTCAGCTCGAATGACTACCTCGGGCTGACGAATCACCCGAAGGTCAAAGAGGCCGCGAAAGAAGCCGTCGACCGCTACGCCTGCGGGCTCTCGAGCTCACGCGTGCAGGCCACGACGGTCGCGCATATCGAGTTCGAAGAGCGCCTCGCGAAGTGGTTCAAGATGCCCTCGTGTCTCATCACGACGACGGGCTACCAGGCGATGGTGGGCGCGATCATGTCGCTCTCCGACATCGACACCACGCTCGTGCTCGACCAGCTCAGCCACGCGTGCATTCTCGATGGCTCCTTCCTCGCCGCGGGCGTGCCGAAGAACGGCGCCGAGATTCGCTTCTTCAACCACAACTCGGCGCGCTCGCTCGAGCGCATCTTGAAGACGCGTGAGCGCAAGAACGCGCTCGTCTGCATCGAGGGCGTGTACTCGCTCGATGGCGATCAGGCGGTGCTCGGCGAGATCCTCGAGGTCTGCAAGCGCTACGACGCCTGCGTGATCTTGGACGACGCGCACGGCACAGGAACACTCGGCGTGAACGGTCGCGGCATCCTTGAGGCGCATGGCCTGGAGGGCACCTTCCCGATGGAGAAGCTGGTCGTGGTCTCGACCTTCTCCAAGACGTTCGGCGGCATCGGCGGGCTCATCCTCGGCGACGAGGAAGTGGTCGATCACATCAAGCACCGCGCGCGCTCGTTCCTCTTCTCGGCGACGCTTCCAGTGCCGATCGTAGCGGCCGCAGCAACCATCCTCGACATGCTCGAAGCGGACGGCCCGGCGCTCGTGGCCGAGCTTCACCAGAAGGCGGAGTACATGCGCTCCAGCCTGAAGCAGCTGGGCTTCGACCTGGGCCACTCGAATACGCACATCATGCCGGTGATGTGTCGCGATGAGCGCAAGGCGCTCTTCATGCACGTGGCGCTGATGGAGAACGGCGTGATGATGGTGCCGATCACCTACCCGGGCGTGAAGCAGGGCGAGGAGCGCCTGCGTGTGAACGTGACGCGCGGGCACTCGAAGGAGGACATGGACAAGGCGCTGGAGCTGCTCGACCTCTACGGTCAGGCGTTCTTCGTGCAATCCGGAGACGACCTCGGGCCGATGGAGCTCTGAGGCTCGCACTACGTTCGAGATGCTGAAGGGCCTGCGCTTGTCGCGGGCCTTTTGCTTTTGTGGACTCGGAGAGAGGAAGAAGAGCTGGCTGGACGCCGCGTTGATGCTTGGTCGGCGTTCTCTCGTGCGAGGGCCACGCGACCTCGCTCGCTGCGTTCTGGGTAATTCCGTACGTCAGCCGTGACGGCGCAAAGGCTGCCGTGCGGAATTACCCAGAACGCTCGCCCGAAGCGCAACGAGGCTCTCGCGACCGAGACGCACACAGTCGCCAACGCGGCGTTCAGTCAGCTTCTGAAAGGACCGCTACTGCGACCGCTCCGCTTCGAGCAGCTGCAGTCGCTGCGATGCAACAGCCGCGTAGGACGAAGCGCCCGCCGCAAGAAAGGTCCGAAGCGCGATGCGCGCCTCACGCGTGTGGGTCACCCGGTCTTCGTCATTGGCCTCCGAGGCCAGCGCGCGATGCGCGAGCGCGATGTAGGCAAAGCGTTCTGCGGCAGGCTCAAACGCCACGCTCGGATGATGCAGCACCGCGAGCGCCCCATGCGTCCGTGAGAGACGAACAAGGTCGGGCCGATTGGCGGGTGCACTCCAGCTGGCGAGGGCCGTCAGTGCAGTCCGAAGGGCACGCGCGTCATCGCCCGAGCGCTCCAAGGCGAGTGCAAAACCAAAGAGCGCAAGCGCGTGTGCGAGTGTGCCGCGGGAGGAGAGCGCGATCGCGTTCTCGTACTCCGGAAGGGCTTCGACGAGACGCTGATCGAGCATCCGCACCTCGGCGAGGTTCACGCGCACGAGCGCCTCCTCGGGCGTTGCGAAGAGGCCGTAGAGCAGCTCCTCACGCTGCGAGGGCGCCATGATCGGCGCAGCGGGTAAGCGCAGCATCGAGAGCACCTCGAGGTAGGCGCGCTCCGCATCGGCGTAGTGACCGAGGCGCGTCTCGATCTGCGCAAGATGCCAGGCGACGGCGACGGCCTCGTAATTGGGTGCGAGCGCCCGCGTGCGAAGGAACTGAACACGCGCCTCCTCCGAGCGACGCTCGATCTGCCCACCAGGCGTCTCGTGCTCGTAGGCCGCCAGGACGAGCGCCAAGTAGAGCGCGACCTCCGGGTCATCGGGCAACGAGACGCGGGCGGCCTCGAGGCGTGCGAGGGCTTGATCGATGCGCACCTCGGGCGAGGGGCCGAGCGGGTCCTCGCGAAAGCTCTCGGTGAAGAAGAGCACGCCCTGGCGCAGAAGGAGACGGCCCTCACGACGCTCCGGATGCGTCCAGTCTGCCCACGACCCCTCCCCGACCCGCGCACGCCCGTCACGCAGCGGATGCAGCTGCGCCTCCACGCGCGCTGAGCCCAGGCCAAGCCAGAGCGCGGAAAGCACCGCGATGTTTCGCGAACGTAACGAGAAAACCGGTCGCACGTGCCGAGTTTGATCGCTAGCATCCGAACATGCGACGACGAGCTTCACTTAAGTCTGGGCGTTCGATGTGGGCGGCTGCGCTGCCCTTGGCTGCATCCGCTGCGACGGTTGCCGCAGCCGCGACGATGGCTGGCTGTCCGAGGCGCATGCCTGAGCTGCCGGATGCGTTCATCCGAGGTGCGGATGCCAACGTCGACGCCGACCAGCCAATCGACGCGTACCGCATGACGGCCGATGTGCCCGTGCTCGATGCGAACCGCGATGCGACCACCGAGTGCGCCGCCGTTGAGGTCACTGCGACGGTCGAGACGCTCCCCGTCGACATCATCTGGGTCGTCGACAACTCCGCCTCGATGGAGCCCTCGATTCGCCAGGTCCGCGACGGCATGAACGCCTTCGCCGCGCGCCTCGCCACAAGCCGCCTCGACTACCGCCTCATCGTTCTCTCCTTGCGCGGCAACGGGAACACCATGATCGGCGGCAGCACGCTCTACCAGCTCTGTGTGCCACCACCGGTCGGCGGCCCAGGCTGCGCCGACAACGCGCCGCGCTTTCACCAGATCGACTTGAACATCTACAGCACGCAGCCACTTGAGCAGATCCTCGGCACGCTCGCGCAGTCGGCGGGCTACACGGCCGCTGAAGGGCCGCGCATGGGTGGACGTGGAAGCGAGCCCTGGTTCGACCTCCTTCGCCCGCGCGCCACGAAGTCGTTCGTCGTCGTCACCGATGACAACGCGCGCCTCTGCGGCGGCCCCCAGGGTTGCTACTCCAGCGGAAGCTGGACGAACACCTGGTCGTGCTCCGTCGCGGGCGCCACGCGCTTCGACCAGGCCGAGGACTTCGAGACCTACCCAGGCGGACCAAGCCCCTGGGGCGGCTCACGCAACTTGGGCCCAGGCATCCTCACCTCGGCCTACGACCTCCCCGACACGGGCCCGCTCTTTGAGGGTTACACCTTCAACGCGATCTACGGCTACGGCAGCGACAGCGACCCACGCGTGGCCTGCGGCGAGTGTGGAAGCGGCTCGATCATCGCGTCGCCCGGTCCGACCTACTCCACGCTCGTCGAGCGCACGGGCGGCATTCGTGCACGCCTCTGCGACACGGCGACGGCCTGGGGCCCCTTCTTCGAGCGCCTCGCCACGAACGTCGTCGACACCTCGCGCATCGACTGCCAGGTCGACTTGCCCACCCCGCCCGACGGCATGTTCTTCACGCCCGACCGCGTGAACGTGACGATCGAGACCAGTGGCGCGGGCGACATCACCATCGGTCGCGTCCCGAACGCAGCGGCCTGCGGAAGAAGCGGCGGTTGGTACTACGACAACGAGATGACACCGACGCAGGTCATCCTCTGCCCCACCTCGTGTGAGCGCGCCCGCGTCGAAGTTCGCACAGGCGCAAGCCTCAAGGTCGGCTTCGGCTGCGAGTCCGTCCCCGCCTGAAGCATCCCTGCCGGGACGCGGCGGGCCCCAAACAGAGAAGCTCCTCGGCCCAGCGGCGGAGGGGCTTCTTTCGTTTCCGAAGTCGCGCGATCAGCGTGCGTCAGGTCCGAACGCGTCCGGCATGCTGCTCATCCCCGCATCGCCTGAGTCGGGCGTGGGCCCAGCATCGGTCGAACTCATGCGCGCATCCGACGCGCTTCCTGCATCGGAGCTCACTGCGCCGCAGAGCCGACCTTCCATCGTGCCGAGGTAGATCATCTCGGGCTCCTCGGCGGACATCAGCACTGAGTTGTCCTCCTCGCCCATCGAACCTGGCGGACCGCCCGTCAGACCGCCCGTGATCAGGAGGCGCTGCGTACTCGGCAAATAGGTCGCGGTATGGCCAAAGCGCCGGATGCGGAGCGGATGGAGGTCGGTCCGCGTCATGCTCGCTGTGGTGCGGTCGACGTTGATCTCGAAGGCGTTGTCCGTCGCAACCAAGCGCTGCGCGAGGCCCGTGTTCTGCGTCGTGGTTCCGCCGACGACGATGATGCGCCCCCGACCGCCCTCGAGGGCGACGAGCGTGGCTGTGTGGAAGGCGCGCTCGATCGCCGAATCGGTGACGGTCCCGCCGAGGCTTTCCACGTTGCCTGCCACCAGGCGCACGCCGCGCACTGGGCTGGCAGTGGCCTCTGCGGCGGGCGAGAAAGGGGCCACGTTGGCATCGGAGACCGGAAGCCCGCCGACAAAGACGAGCATCTCGTCGCCACGCGCCGTTGGGTCGAAGTCCAGTGCAGTGGCTGTGTGGAAGGCCGAGTTGGTGATGCCCGCGGGATACGTCGCCGTCGTCATCATTCCCATCGGGCTGAGCAGCGCGAAGCGCTCGGCCTCACGCATGCCGACCGGGTCGGTGGTGTTGCCACCATAGACAAGCCATCCCATCCCGAACGGGGAGAGGGTCGCGCCGCGCCGCGCACGCAGCGGCACATCGATGGTGGAGGACGGGCTGCTCACCACCGCAAAGCGGCCTCCGGTTGCGGCCGTACCGTAGACGCCCTGGGAGGGCTGCGGTGTGTACGGAGACACGCTCAACACGGTCTCGACGGCGGTGGTCTCGAAGACACTGAGCGCCTCTCCTGCGACGCGCAGCGTGCGCGTCGTCGGGTTGTAGAGCGCATCCACGACCGGCGCCGTCATCGCTCCAGCCATGGCGGTCACCGGCGCCACCGTCGACAAGTTGGTGGAGAACGCAACGCGCCCTGAGCCCGTCACGCCACCGAAGAGACGAATGCGCTCCTCGTCGCCATCGCGCCCAATCCAGCGCGCCTCGAAAAGCGCACGCGAGAACTGCTCCGCTGCGCCCGCAATCGTCACCGCCTGCACCGCGTCGGCACCCGGCGTGAACACCTGCACGAGATTCGACCCTGTGAGCAGGCCCGCCGTCCCCCCGCCCACCGGGATGCCGGCCGCTGGGACCTCGATACCGCCGATGAGCAACACATCCCCGCTGGGAAGCGCGACGGCTTGATGGAATGCGCGACGCACACTCGCCGCGCCTTCACCGCCTGGGCAGCTCGGGCCCGGGCTGGACGGCCGGAGGTCGCGCGGGTCATTCGTTGGCGAGAGCAGGATGTTGATCGGCCCCGACGCATTCAGCTGCACGCGGGTCGCTCGGCCCGACGCGATGATCTCGTTCGTGCTGCCCACGCGGTCGCCGTACGCCACCAAGCTGATGTCGTACTCCGTCACGCCCGGAAGGGGCCGCACGGCAACGGCGAAGTTCGTCACGCCAGCGTCAAGCGAGACGAGAACCTCGTCTGGGAAAACGCGGTCGTTGGAGACCTCCGTGCGGAGCGCAACTTGCGCGCACATCGTCGGGTTGGCGCTGCTGCACACCTTCACCTGGGCACATTCCACCTGGCCTTGAAGCCATGTCGAAGAACTGCCGCGACAGCTGGTCTCGGGCGCGGCCGAAAACACAAGCTGTGTGGGCGGCGTCTGGCTGCAACCCGCAGCAAACGCGAGCGGTAGAAGGGCCGACGCCAACGTGGCTTCGCGAGCAAGGACAGAGCGCCTCAAAGACATGGCGCGACGTTACCACTTTGCGCCGAATTGGCGGCTTTCGATCGCGCCTCGCTACGCTTCGAAGCGGAGGTTCTGATGTCCGTTCAACTCACCGCAGTCGCCCCAAGCGCCCTCATCCCCAGCACCGTCACCCGCCGCACGACACGCTACGTCGTCCGCGCCCGCGCACAGGCCGTCGACCTCAACGCCTTCTCGCTCATCGGCGAGCGCGTCCTCGATGCCTCGGCCGAGGGTTGCCTCCTCGCCTGCGACCGCGAGGTGCACCTTGGACAAAAGCTCCTGATCAGCTTCCAGCTGCAGTCGTCGGGCCTCTGGTTCGACGCGGAGTCCGAGATCGTCCGCATCGTTCAGGGCCACCGCGAGGGTGACTCAGGCTATTGCGCCGGCGTTCGCTTCACCTCGTTCGAGCGCAGCACACGCCTGGCCCTCGGCGTCGACCTCCGCGAGCACCCGCGCGTCGCCGCGAATCGCTCGCCCAAGGCCCGACTGCGCGCACTGGCCCTCTCGGCCTGATTAGCCCTTCGCTGGATTGAAATGCGCGAGAGGGCGCAGCGCGTTGCGGCCTGGTGCCGAAGACGAACTACCTCAAGCGCAGCCTCGGAGTCGCCTTCGCCGCGCTCCCCGCGCTTCCCTTGCTCTCGGCACTCATGCAGCCGCAGCAGATCGACGTGCGAGACACCGCGTTTGTGGTGGCGCCGCTCGTCCTCGCTGCGGCTTTCGCGTTCCCGAACTTCCATCTCTCCTTCGTGCGCCCGTGGCTTTACCGCAGAAGGCACGGCTCGTTCGTTGACTACAAGTTCGTCTCCGGCATCCCGATGCTCGGCACGCTCTGCGCAAGCGTCGCCGCGTACTTCGGATGGGGCTCGATCCTCTGCGGCGCGCTGATCCTCATCATCACCTTGATCGACACCCTGAGCCCGCCCTGGTTTGTGATCGCGACCTGGCGCGACACCTCGCTCTGGGATGCGTAACGGAAAGCTCACGCATCGGAATAGCCCCAGCGCGCTCACGTTCGACGTCACCATGGGAAACTCATGACGTTCGTAGATGACGCGCACCTGACGTACGCGGGGAGCCTGCTCTGGGTTGTCTGCTTTGCGATGCTTCTCTTGAGTGCAGCGGGGCTCTCGCTCTTCTGGGCCTTTCATCACGCACGCAGCGCCGAGGCCGCGCGCACGCCAAGCAAGGTGCCGCTGCGCAAGGGGCCCATCACGCTGCATGGGCGCGTGCAAACGAGCGATGGCTTTCCAGCGATCAAGCTGCGCATTGAACAAGTGGGCGGAGAGCGTCGCGACAAGTACGGGCGCATCGTGATGTCCGTCTGGAAGGAAGCCTCCCGCAAGCTCACGACGCAGCCCTTCGAGCTTGTCCTGGAGGGCGGCCTGCGCGTGCATGTGGAGCCCGGCCCCTCGCCTTTTCTGATCGATGATCTCGTCGAGCGGGGCGGCACGGTGAGCACGCGCATCGCACAGGCCGAGCTCAGTCATGGCGAGCGCGTCTGCATCGAGGGCGTCCTTACGCAGAAGCATCTGCACAACGGCGAGGGCGACTATCGCGGCACCCATGCGACGTGGGTTCTTCGTCCGCCGAGCACGGGGCCGATGCTGCTCTCAACCGCGTTCCTTGCGGTGCATCACACGCGTCGCGCACGGGTCTGGCGCGTGACGGGGCTCGTGTGCATCGCGACGCTCATCCTCTCGTTCTTGGCAGCCGGTTCGTACGTCCCGCTCTTGCTCGCGGGTGCACCAACGGAGGCGCAAGTGACGGCGCATCGACAGGACGCGTGGTGTGGTCGCTCCGCGTGCCCGCGCCTTCTCGACATGCGTACCGCATCGGACGAGGTCCTCTCGGCGCAGGTCTCCCTGTCGACGTACGAACAGCTTGAGGATGGCGATCGCGTGCCCCTGTTGCGGGTCCCTTCAAGGCCCTCGATGCACCAACTCGGCACCCGAGCCACGCTGCCGAAACACGCGCCGCTGTGGATGTTGCTGCTCGCGCTGATTCCACTCGTCGTCGGCTGGCTGATGCATGCGTGGAACATCGGCTGGTTCACGCAGAAGCGCGTCACGCACATTCAAGGCGCCGGCTACCACCACTGATGTGCAACCGAATGGTTGCGCGAGGCTTTTGAGAGAAGCGCACCCAAGCTCCTTTTCAGACGCGGGTACCAACTCGTATGCGCCGCCAACTCCCCACGCTGAACCTCGCCTCGCCCTGTCACGAACCCACCGAAAACATGCGCGACGTCGCAGGCGGACGTCATTGCTTCGCCTGCAACAAGAAGGTCGTCGACCTCACGCAGATGACTGCGGACGAGGCCGAGGCGCTCTTCATCGCCTCGGGCGAGGACCTCTGCGGTGAGGTGCGGATGAAGCCCTCGGGCGTCCCGGCGTTTCGAAGCAAATCGCTCCTCGCCGCCGGCGTTGCGGCCTCGCTCATGGCGTCGGGCTGCGGATCGCTGCCTGCTTCACCCGCACAGTCGACGCCCTCTGTGTCTCTCGTCTCGCAGGCCAAGGATGAGCACATCGAGCAGGCCGCAGCGGAGGTCGAAGCGCCTCCGGTGATGATGCCCGTGCAGTACGTTCCCGCGCAGCCCGACCAAGCGAGCGTGGAGGACGTTGCGGTGGAGAACATTCCCGCGGAGGAGCCCACCGAACTCTCCGACGAGGATGCCGGTGATGAGCCCGATGCGGGTCCGCAGGTGCCGCGCTATCCGATCGCACGCGGCCGCATCTCGATGCACCGCTGACCTGTGAAGTTTCGAGCGGGCCGTTCTTTCACAGATCGCCCGCTCGATGCATTCCGTCTCCCCGCTGCGATCGCAAAACGCCTTATCAAACAAGGCGATACCGATGCGGCACATCGCATGCTCATGCACCTCCGTGCTCGCTTCTCACTTCGCGAAGGGAGCCAACGAAAGAGGAAGACATGACATCGCGCATCGACATGGAAGACGTCTACGAAGCGGCCCGCACCGAGCGCGCACGTTGGTTCGCGCTGAGCCTCGCCGGCTTGTTCGAGCGCATGGCGGGACGTCTGCGCAAGCGCGCTTCGTTGATGCAGAGCACGCCCTCACGCGCACGCTGAGCGTCTTCAGCGCTTCAAACCCGAGCTCGCAACGAAAACTCGCCTCTGCGACGCCAAAGACCCGAGTTCGCGACGAAAACTCGCCTCCGCGACGCCAAAAACCCGAGTTCGCGACGAAAACTCGCCTCTGCGACGCCTAAGACCCGAGTTGCAGCAAAAACTCGCCTTTGGGACGCCAAAAACCCGAGTTACGGCGAAAACTCGCCTTTGGGACGCCAAAAAGGGGCTTTGCAACCCCATTTTGACCCTATATGGCCCTCAGCGCGCGTCCGAGGCGGTCGCAACGTCCGCGACCGCTGCGTCACCGACCGATGCGTCACCGACCATGTAGCCGCAGGAGCGATCCGGCGGGCAGAAGCACTCGGTCACGCCGCCCCGCACGCGCGTCTGGATGGGCGAACTGGCTGGGGCATCGCAGGGCGTCCAGTAGCCCTCTGGCTGCCCGTAGCAGCCGACTGCAAGCGCGAGCATCGACGCACCCAAACCCAATCTCCATAAGCGCATGCGCCAAGCGTAACGCAGCCCCAAAACGAAACGAAGCGCACCCCTTTCGAGATGCGCTTCGCTGCGTTTCGGATGCCGTGTGGCTCAGCTCTTGAGCTTGAGCTTGAGGCCGGCGTCGAGCGCGTCGAGGAATGCCTCGGTCGTGAGGAAGGGGTGCTTGGGGTCGATGAGGATCGCGAGATCCTTCGTCATGCGGCCGGACTCGACCGTCTCGACGCAGACCTTCTCGAGTGCGTCGGCGAACGCAACGACGTCGGGCGTGTTGTCGAACTTGCCGCGGAACTGGAGGCCCTGCGTCCACGCGAAGATCGAGGCGATCGGGTTCGTCGACGTGGGGCGGCCCTTCTGGTGCTCGCGGTAGTGGCGCGTGACCGTGCCGTGTGCGGCCTCGGCCTCGACGGTGTTGCCGTCGGGCGTGAGGAGCACGGACGTCATGAGGCCGAGCGAGCCGAAGCCCTGCGCGACGCTGTCCGACTGCACGTCGCCGTCGTAGTTCTTGCAGGCCCAGAGGAAGCCGCCCTCCCACTTCATCGCCGAGGCGACCATGTCGTCGATCAGGCGGTGCTCGTAGGTGATGCCAGCGGCCTTGTACTTGTCGGCGAACTCGGCCTCGAAGACCTGCTGGAAGAGATCCTTGAAGCGGCCGTCGTAGCGCTTGAGGATCGTGTTCTTCGTCGAGAGGTAGACGGGCACCTTGCGCTCAAGGCCGTACGTCAGCGAGCTGCGTGCAAACCCGATGATCGACTCATCAAGGTTGTACATGCCCATCGCCACGCCCGAGTCCTTGAAGTCGAAGACCTTGCGCTCGATCGGCGCTCCGCCGTCGGCCGGCGTGAAGGTCATCGTGAGCGAGCCTGCGCCGGGGATGAGGAAATCCGTCGCGCGGTATTGGTCGCCGAAAGCATGACGGCCGATGACGATAGGCTTGGTCCAACCCGGCACGAGGCGCGGGACGTTCTTGCAGATGATGGGCTCACGGAAAATCGTCCCGCCGACGATGTTGCGGATCGTGCCGTTGGGCGACTTCCACATCTCCTTGAGCTTGAACTCTTCGACGCGCGCCTCATCGGGCGTGATCGTCGCGCACTTCACGGCCACGCCGTACTGCTTCGTCGCGTTCGCCGAATCGATGGTGACCTGATCGTTCGTCTGATCTCGGTACTCGATACCGAGGTCGTAGTACTTCAAGTCGATGTCGAGGTAGGGAAGGATCAGCTTCTCTTTGATGAACCGCCAAATGATGCGGGTCATCTCGTCGCCATCCATCTCAACCACGGGGTTCAAAACCTTGATCTTGCTCATGCGCCGATTGCTAACCCAAGGGCGGCGTCGGTGTCAGCTCAAACGTGCGCGAGAGACCGCAGAAGTGGAGGAAGCGCACCGCTTTGGGATGGTTGCGATGCGCGCCTGTTGAGCGCCAAGCTTCGCGATGCTCCAGACCACAGTCGGGATGATGTGGGCGGTCTTCTCGGTGAGCGCAGCGCTGGTGGCGTCGATGGTCTCGTTTGCGCTTGCCTGGAAGCACCAGAAGGCCGGAAGCGCAGAGCTCAAGCGTGCAAACGAGCCCGTGAAGCTGAGGCTGGGCAAGGTCTCTCTGCGCGGCACGGTGCGACGTCTCTCGGAGGAAGCGTCCGTCACGCTGGAGCTCGAACAAAACGGTGTGACCGGCTCACGAGGCAGCGGGATCACGTGGACGGAGACCAAGCGCTCGGTGCAGTCGAACGCGTTCGCGTTGCGTCTTGATGACGGCAGCGAAGTGACGATCACGCCGACGAGCGAGTGCATCTACGCGTTGGAGCTCAACGAGCACGCACCCGAGTACAACGCGAACCCGCGCACGATGGTGGGCAAGCTTGAGGGTGGCGACAGGGTCACGGTGGAAGGCGTCCTGCGCGAAGATTCGAGTGAGAGCGCATACCGCAGCATCGGAGGCTGGCGGATCGACGCGCCCAACTTCATCGGCATCGAGGCGCCTTCCGTACGTGCATTTCAGTGGGCCCGCTTCTGGCTCAAGAGTGGCCTTGGATGGCTGGTCGCGACCGCATCCATCGTCGCGTTCAGCGCTTCGTTCGTTGGGCTCGCGGTGCGTGGTGAGTGCTGCGAGGTCAGCGTCACAAACCTTCTGGAAACGCCGCGTCAGGACCGAAGTCGCCAATGGACCGAGCACGGGCTCGCGGGCGTGACAACGACCACATGCGAAGGCGAAGCCGCACGCACGCCAACGATGTCGCCGGTCTACGGCGTGATCACTGAGGCAGAGGCTGCGCGTGTCCAACCCGGCGATCGCGTGCGCTTTGTCGTGCTTCCCGAGGCACCGAGCACGTACCAACTCGGCGTACATCCCACGCTCAACGGTGCGCTGTCCTTGGTGCTGTCGGCGGTTCTCGTGCTCCTCGCGTTGGCGACGTGGCTGCAACACCGAGCGCAACGCGCTTGGTATGAGTTCGCCAAGGCCACGCACATCGAGACGCCGCTGCGCTCGAAGAAGAAGCGCCCGTGGTGAGCGTTGCAAGCGCGATGGAGCCGCTCTCTTCGTACTCGCTGCAGGTGAGCTACGGCATCGTCCTGACGCTCACGCTCTTGCTCATGGGTGCATTGCTCGCTTGTGCTGTGGCGACGTACGCGCATCACGTGCTCGCAACACGCGGTCACGCGGCGCAGCGCTGGATAGAGCCTCGCTATGGTCGCCAGCTGAACCCGGAGGCCGCACACGCGAGGAAGTCGCATGCGTGGGCGTTCGCGACCCTGTGCTCCGTGGCCGCACTCGTTGGCCTCCACGTGTATTTGGGCCAGGAGTTCTGGCCGCTCGCGCGCGAAGGCGTTTGCGTCGATGTGGAAGTTCGACAACTCACGCAGCGTTCCGTGCGCTCGCGCAGTGGGAGCTATCTCGAGCACACAGTCTTTGGCGTGACGCGCGGCGGATGCGCGGAGCAGCCGTGTTCTGTGCCGCGGAGCGTCCTGGTGAGCGACACGATCAGCGCGAGCGTGTTCAGCCGACTCCACGAGGGCCAGCACATCCCCTTCGTCGTCTTGCCGAGCGACACGGCTATCCACCAAGTGGGCGCGGAAGCCAGCGTGCGACGGGCAGTCTTCATCCCCTTCGCCTACGCGTTCATCGTGTTCGTCATCGCAGGCCTGTTGCATCGCCCTCGACGTCAGTAACGAACTCGAAATTCGATTCCGATCGAAGGGCACTTCGTATCGACGGGTGAGTACGCTGGGTGGACCGGCGCGCTGTCTGCGCGCTGTGGGGGGGATTTGACGTGGAGGTCTGCGCGCGAGGCGTGACTCAGCGGGCGTCGTTGTCTGAAGTGCTCGCATCATCGTTGGCGTCGAACACCGCATCGTTTGCCACGCTCGCATCGAGCACGAACACGCTCGCGTCTGTGCGTCCGCACGTCTGCATGATGTCCGAGCACGCGCCGCTCTCGGTGCATGGACATTCGTAGATTCCCGGGCTGGTTTCGCGACCACGAAGGTAGAAAACGGTCGGATAGCCGCCGCAACAACGAACCCAACGCGGCTCGGGTGCGCACGAAGTGATCGACATCAGTGCCAGTGCGGCGAGCGCGCACCGTGAAAGGGAAAGGCGCGTCATCGCGCATCGTCCGTGAACGTCTCGCTGACATCCACATCCAGGCCTTCGTCCGTGTCGAGAACACTTGCGTCCGCGGGAGTCCAGCTGGCGTCCACCCTCGGCGCGTTGTCTCCACGAAGGTCGCTGCAGCTACCCCAAGACATCACGCGCCAACTGCTCTCACCACAACGGCATTCGTAGCCCGACCCTACTCGGCGTGACTCGACGCGCTGCGCAGTCGCAGCGGAGCAGGAGACCCACTCTCCGTCTTCGCACGAGCAACCCGTCAAGAAGCCAACGCACAACGCGGCAATGGCCATCCTCATGGCGCGTCCTCCGTGGCATCGGTGGCATCCGCGCCTGCATCGACGCTCATGGCTGTGTCTGCCAGCGGTACATCCCCAAAGCTCGCGTCGCGCGGTGGATCGCAGGACCTTGCCGCGTCTGAGCAACTGCTGTCGCTGGTGCACGTACAGACGTAGTCGCTTCCAGAGGGCCGACCGTTCCACATCCCGAACCCGCCACAGCACCGCACGGTCCGAAGCCCCGAATCCGGCGGCACGTTCTGGTCATAGCAGCCACACATCGTCGCTCCGAAAATCAACACCCCAAGCCAACTTTGTAAGTTCATCCTCCGAGCGTAGCGCGAACCCCGAAACGAACGAAGCGCACCCCTCTCGAGATGCGCCTCATTCCATCCTATTGAAATAGGATTTCGATCTCAGCCGTCGCCACCGACGCGGCCGCTGTCGGGCTTGTGCGTGAGGCTCGCCTTGATGAGGTCGCGGTTCATGCGCGCGATCCACTTCACGCTGATTTCCTTCGGGCACGCCGACTCGCAGAGGTAGTGGTTTGAGCAACCACCGAAGCCCTCGTGCTCGTGCTGCGCGACCATCTTGAGCACGCGTGAGTCGCGCTCTGCCTGGCCCTGCGGAAGCACGCCGAGGTGGCCAATCTTCGCGCTCATGAAGAGGCTTGCACTCGCGTTCGGGCAGGCCGCGACACAGGCGCCACAGCCGATGCAGGCGGCCGCGTCCATCGCCTCGTCAGCGATGGGCTTGGGCACGGGGATCTCGTTCGCGTCGGTCGCCGAGCCAGCGCGTGCGGTGATGAAGCCGCCCTGCTGAATGATGCGATCGAACGCGCCGCGGTTGACGGCAAGGTCCTTCAAGATCGGGAAGGCCGTGGCGCGGAAGGGCTCCACGTAGAGCTCTTCGCCGTCCTTGAACTTGCGCATGTGCAGCTGGCAAGTCGTCGTGGCCTTCTGCGGGCCATGCGGCTCGCCGTTGATGACCATGCCGCACATGCCGCAGATGCCCTCGCGGCAGTCGTGATCGAAGGTGATGGCGGGCTTGCCCTCGACGACCAGGCGCTCGTTCACGACATCGAGGAACTCGAGGAAGGAAGCGTGCGTCGAGATGCCCTTGGCGTACTGCGAGTAGTCCTCGAAGCGACCCTCGCTCTTCGGGCCGTCCTGACGCCACACATGCAACTTGAGATTGATTGTTTCTGCCATGGCTCCCTCTCTCAGTACTTGCGCTGGGCGAGCTTGATGTACTCGTACTCAAGCTTCTCTTCGTGGCGGACATGGGCATTGCCCTCGCCCTTCCATTCCCAAGCGGCGACGTGCGCGAACTTCTCGTCGTTGCGCACGCACTCGCCTTCGGGGGTCTGGTGCTCTTCGCGGAAATGACAACCCGCACTCTCGTCACGTTCGAGTGCGTCGCGGCACATCAACGCGCCAAGCTGGAAGAAGTCGTCGACGCGCATCGCCTTCTCAAGCTCGGTGTTGAGCGTCTCGCCCGAGCCGACGATCTTGACGTCCGTCTTGAACTCTTCGTGGAGCACCGGGATCTGCTTGAGCGCGTCCTTGAGGCCGGATGCGCTGCGCTGCATTCCACAGTATTTCCATATGATGGCGCCGAGCTTGCGGTGGAAGTCGTCGACCGTGCGGTGACCCTTCTGGCCAACCGAAATGAGGTTGTCGACGCGCGCCTTCGCAGCATTGACGGCATCGCGTGCGGCTGGGTGATTCTCGTCGACCTTATGCTTGGTCGCCCAGTCCGTCGGCAGGCCGGCGAGGTAGTGGCCCATCACGTAGGGAAGGATGAAGAAGCCGTCGGCCAAGCCCTGCATGAGCGCGCTTGCGCCGAGGCGGTTGGCCCCGTGCTCGCTGAAGTTGGCCTCACCCGCGACGAGCATGCCGGGGATGGTGCTCTGAAGGTTGTAGTCCACCCAGAGACCGCCCATCGTGTAGTGCGTGGCCGGGTAGATGCGCATCGGAACCTTGTACGGGTTCTCGCCGGTGATGCGCTCGTACATGTCGAAGAGGTTGCCGTAGCGCTCGCGGATTGCGCTCTCGCCGTCACGCTTGATGGCCGTCGCAAAGTCGAGATAGACGCCACGACGCTGACCGCCGATGTCGGGCCCGACGCCGCGCCCCTCGTCGCATACGAACATCGCTTGGCGTGAGGCCACGTCGCGCGGCATGAGGTTGCCGAACGCGGGGTATTTGCGCTCCAGGTAGTAGTCGCGGTCCGCCTCAGGGATCGAGCTCGGGTCCTTGGTGCAGTCCTCCTTCTTCAAGGGCACCCAGATGCGACCGTCGTTGCGGAGCGACTCGCTCATGAGCGTGAGCTTCGACTGGTACTCGCCGCCCTGTGGAATGCACGTCGGGTGAATCTGCGTAAAGCACGGATTCGCGAAGGCGGCGCCCTTCATGTGCGCGCGCCAGGTGGCGCTGGTGTTGCAGCCCTTGGCGTTCGTCGAGAGGTAGAAGACGTTGCCGTAACCGCCCGTCGCGAGGACGACTGCATCGGCCATATGCGCTTCGATTTTGCCGCTGACCAAGTCGCGCGTGACGATGCCGCGCGCGCGGTTGTCGATGACGATCACGTCGATCATCTCGCAGCGCGTGTTCATCTTCACTTTGCCGCTCTCGATCGTGCGCGCGAGGTGCGAGTACGCGCCGAGGAGAAGCTGCTGGCCTGTCTGGCCGCGTGCGTAGAAGGTGCGGCTGACCTGTGCGCCACCGAAGCTGCGGTTGGCGAGGAGGCCGCCGTACTCACGTGCGAAGGGGACGCCGAGCGCTGCGCATTGATCGATGATGTCGACCGAGACTTCGGCCAAGCGATAGACGTTGCTCTCGCGTGCGCGGAAGTCGCCGCCCTTCACTGTGTCGTAGAAGAGGCGATGAATGCTGTCACCGTCGCCCTGGTAATTCTTTGCGGCGTTGATGCCGCCCTGCGCTGCGATCGAGTGCGCGCGACGTGGGCTGTCTTGATAACAAAACGCCTTCACGTTGTAGCCAAGGTCGGCGAGTGATGCGGCGCCCGCGCCTCCCGCGAGGCCTGTGCCGACGACGATGACGGTGAACTTGCGCTTGTTCGCGGGGTTCACGAGCTTCATCGCGAACTTGTGGTTCTCCCACCGCTGCTCCATCGGGCCGGTAGGACAATTGCTGGTGAGGTCCATGTGATTCGCTCCTAGTTTGGGCGTTCAAAAAGTTGTCGAGTCGGTCACTCGTTCGCTTCGGCGTTCGCGCTATCGAGGACGAGGTCTGCCGGGTTGGCCGGGAGCTCTGCGCCCACCTGGTACGTCATGCAGGCGATCGGGATGACGACGTTGGTGAACGTGATGACTGCGGTGATGAGCAGTGCAAGCGGCTTGCTGCGCGCATCCCATTGCGGGTGCTTGAGGCCAAGCGTCTGGAAGATGGCGACGGCGCCATGAAAGAGATGCAGGCCAAGGAGCAAGTTCGCGAAGATGTAGAAGCCAGCGATGGCCGGATTGCGCATGCCGTAGACGAGGTTCTCGAAGGCCATGCCGTGCACGTAGAACACGCTCGGAACGACACCCGCCGTGAGGTGCAGGATGTGGAACGTGATGTAGGCGAAGATCACGAGGCCCGAGAGCAGCATCATCTTGCGCGCCGTGGCTTGCAGAAAGTTCTGCTCGGCGATCGCAGCGTCCACCTTGTAGCGGGTCGTGCGGGCCTTCGATGCACCCATCGCGATCTGCACGACCATCACGATGTGCGTGATCAGCGCGAGCAAGAGGCCGATGCGCGTGCCCCAGACGACCTTGGGCATCGACTGGAGAAAGTCCGCGTATTCGTTGAAGTGCTCGCGTCCGAGGAAGACCTGCAAGTTGCCTACGGCGTGCACGAATGCGAACGCGTAGATGGCTGCGCCGGTGAGCGCTGCGATTGCCTTCTTGCCGATGCTGGTTTCGATTAGAGCGAGTGCTTTGGCTTGGGCCATGACGTGCCTCGTCGAGTGGGTCTCGTTGTGACGAGAACCTGGGGGGAATCCTATCGACTGCCTAGCCCCGGACGAAGACGACCAGCGCTGTGGCAACGAACGGGCGCCATATAGCCCCAGTCGCCCGCATGTCCAAACGCAAAGATCGGCCGCGGCCTACTCCTTCTTCACGCGCTCCCAGAGCGCATCGCGTGCGGCATCATCAAGTTGGTCGAGCGCCTTGCCATCCTCGCGCGCAATCGCCTCGGCGCGCTGGAAACGCTTGGTGAATCGATCGAGCGTTCCGCGAAGAGCCGCTTCAGGGTCGACCTTGGCGAGCCTCGACCAGCTCGTGAGCGCGAAGAGCACATCGCCAAGCTCTTCTTCCATCCGCGTCGCATCGCCGCTCGCAACGGCTTCATCGAGCTCGCTCAGCTCCTCGTCGACCTTGGCGCGCGCGCCTGCAGCGCTCGGCCAGTCGTAACCAACGCGTGCGGCTTTGTCGCCGATGCGCACGCCGCGAAGGAGCGCGGGCATGCCCACGGGGACACCGTCGAGCGCGCCTTTGACCTTCACATCACCTTGCGCCGCAGCGGCCGTCTCTTCGCGCTCGCGCTGCTTGCGACGCTCCCAGGCTTCGAGCACTTCCTTGCTCGTCTCAAGCTTCACGAGGCCCTCGCCAAAGACGTGCGGATGGCGTCGCACCATCTTGTCCGAGATCGCATCGACCACATCGTCGGGGCCGAACCAACCCTTGCTGCGCGCGAGCTCCGACTGAAAGACGATTTGCAGGAGCAAGTCGCCGAGCTCCTCGCGGAGGTCATCGGCATCGTTGCGA
Organism: Sandaracinaceae bacterium; assembly: GCA_044373065.1. Taxonomy (GTDB): domain Bacteria; phylum Myxococcota_A; class Polyangia; order Polyangiales; family Sandaracinaceae; genus JAFLCL01. Next base: position 2,320 of record JBILQT010000088.1, on the reverse strand, counting down.
TCGATGGCGTCGACAACCTCGTGTGCTTCCTCGATCACATAGGGGCGCAAGGTCTCGAGGGTCTGCTCGCGATCCCAGGGGCAGCCTGTGTCCGAGAGGAGGCGCTGCATGATGCTGACGATGCGGGGAAGAGTCTGGCCGTGCTGTTCATCGAGCGGCATCGAGGGCTTGCTGGGATTGGACATGCGCCGCGTTTGCCATGCTTTGCGCAGACGTTCACCTGGGCGCGTTCACAGGCCTCACGCGCAACCGCGTTGGATTCGCTGTCTGCAAAGTCTGCAGCGAAAGGCGGTGCAGATGTGGCGCTCGGCTGCCGGTCACTTGGCGCTCTTGCGCAGCTTGTCCTGGCAACTGCGGATTCGATCGCCCGCAGGATGCACCCGCGCGAGGCCCTCGATCGCCTCGCGCCACGTCGTGTCGGTGGCTGAAGCAGACTGCGCCAAGAATCCCACTTCGAGAAGCGCCTCATTCAGCGGGTCTTCAGGAAAGCTGTTCAGGAAGCGCTTGGTGGAGAGCACGCTGCTACCCCCGCTCGCAAAACCGAGCCGGAACTGTTCGAAGGCATCGTCTACCCTGCCCAAACCCATGGCGGCTGCGCCCAAAAGGCGGTGCGGGAGACCAAACATCCACGCGGGCTTGGGAAAAAGCTGCTCGAGGAGTTCGTCTTCGGGACTGTCTTCGGTTGCGATCATGGACATGGCTGAGGTGGCGGCACCCTCTGCCTCAGCCCACTGCCCCATCTCCAGCGCACGTGCCGCCCAGACGAGTGCGACTCGCATGCAAAAGTCGTCATCCGCCTCCTCGGCCAGCGACTCCTGAAATAGCGCTTGTACATCAGCAAGCACAGAAGGTTCTGGTCGGTTCTCGATCGCGTCCAAGCGCATACGGCGCAGTTCAGCCGGCGAGAGGCGGGGCGCTGCATTGGCAAGGAGCCATTGAGTAAACTTCTCTTCAGTCCGCCGGGCAAACATGGCTCTCGGCATGTTTGCGACCTGGCCAGCTGTCCCGGCCACCCTGGCCCAGTGTTCCGGGTCCGGATTGGACTCGAGGAGCATGCGCACAAACTCTTGGGGTGCTGGTGGAACGGCGCCCTCAAGAATTCCCTCGATCAGAGGTTGCCAGAGCGAGAAATCATACCTCGACAGGCGCTCAGCCAGGTCTTTGGGCGGAAGGTAGAGAAGGTCGAAGAGCACAGGGTGCGGCTCAGTAGCAAGGGGCGTTGGGGCCCGTCGTAGTGACCAGTCTACCGGTGGCAAATGCGCGAACAGCATGCGAGCACGAAGGTCGAGCGGGCTAAACATCGGCTCGCCACACGAGCGAGCAAGGCACAGGTCGCGAAGGGCATTTACCTCCTTGGTGAGTACGGCAGACAGCGGCGGGAAACTTGCGCCTGCGTTTTGGACCACCGCAATTGCGTTGGCGAGCTTCGTCACCCGCTCCTGACGGACAAGCTCCATCGCAACGGCACTGCGTTGCGCCTCGACCTGCCGCCTCGACTCCTGATGAAAGACCTTCACGGCTTCGACCGAGATCTCCCAGTGCCCCTCTGGCATCAGTTCCAGCATTCCGACCCGGACTGGATGCGAACCAGGAACACCCCTGCGCCACGTCTCAAGCGGAGCATCCGAGATCTTCGCCCAAGATGCCTCTAACGCTGCAAGCGCGTCCTCTCCACGCAGCAACAAGAGCGCCCACCCACTCGAAACAAATGCAACGCCGTCCCGATGCGCAAGCGTTGCTGCGACAAGCAGCGGGCCAACGATGGGCTCAAAGACGCGTGATGCATCGACATCAAGCGTTTCTTGGAAGCTCTGGACGCACTCGGCAGAAATGCCAAGCGTCTCGAGGAGCGCCTTCGCATCATGCGCCGAGACCTGCGACGACCATCCAAGTCGAGCGACGACGCCCACCGCTCCCGCTTCCTCGGCGCGCATGAGTTCGCTGTAAACCCAGCCGGGTACGTCGCGCTCGCGGAGTTCGGTGAGGGTCTGCAGACGCTTCCGCGCAGCCTCAGGCCAGGCCTCGAATGTGCTGACGTCGGCGGGAATCCGCCCCAGGCTTGCGGTCCAGTCAAAGCCACAGGTCAGACCGCTGAGGTCGGCCTGCTCTTCGATCATCCGTGTTTCGGCCTCAATCATCATCGTCGGCGCATTGAGCTCAACGAGCCGACGGCGACGAACAAGGATACGCCCACGCCTGCGACCGCTCCCCGACACACGGCGAATCAACACTTCAAGTCCCGATTCGACCTCCCACGCTCGCGCGCGGGCACGCATCTCATCGACAGTCTTGTGTTCAAGACAAGCAACCGCTGCTGTGA
>JBILQT010000087.1:0-25691 GCA_044373065.1 Sandaracinaceae bacterium | reverse complement strand
TTCCTTCGTCACCTCCTCGTGGGTGACGGTCTTGATGACGTCCGGCCCGGTGATGAACATGTACGAGGTGTTCTCGACCATGAAGATGAAGTCGGTGAGCGCGGGGCTGTAGACGGCGCCGCCTGCGCAGGGGCCCATGATCGCACTGATCTGCGGCACAACGCCCGAGGCGAGCACATTCGCTTGGAAGATCTCGGCGTAGCCCGCGAGCGACTCCACGCCCTCTTGAATGCGCGCCCCGCCTGAGTCGTTGAGGCCGATGACGGGTGCACCGACGCGCATCGCAAGCTCCATCACCTTGGTGATCTTGCGTGCATAGGCGCCCGAGAGAGAGCCGCCAAAGACGGTGAAATCCTGCGCGAAGACAAAGACCTTGCGTCCGCCAATCGCGCCGTATCCCGTAACGACGCCGTCGCCCGGAATCTTCTGCTGCTCCATCCCAAAGTCCGTGCAGCGATGCACGACGAGACGGTCCATCTCCACGAACGTGCCCACGTCGAGCAGCTTCTCGATGCGCTCGCGCGCCGTCAGCTTGCCTTGTTGATGCTGCTTGGCGATGCGGTCCGGGCCACCTCCTTCGAGGGCGCGACGGTCGAGGTCTTGAAGGGCAACGCGGGCATCGAAGGGCTTGAGGTCAGACATGGCGCGAGAGATAGCGGATCTGCACGCGCACTGTCACCCGATCCGCGTGCGCACGCGCTTGGCGAAGCCCGAATGCATGCACCAAGAACTTGCCCATGCCGATGCCCATCCAGATCATGCGCGCGATGAACCAGCGCTTCTCCATGCACTCCGTTGTTCGATGCTTGGTCGGCCTGCTCGTGTCGATGTCCGTTGGCTTGAGCAGTCGGGCAGAGGCCCAATCTACGGCGCGCGTGCGCGTCCTCCTCGCGCGCCCCGGAGCCCATCTGACGGCGCTTGTCCCGAATGCGCGCGCGGTGTTCTTTGATGAGATGCGCGAGATGGGCCTCCTGCCTCTGCCAACCGACGGAGGCTGCGAAGACAGAGCCTGTGCCGAGCAACTCCTCGGTCTCGAGACTGCGGACATCGCGCTCCTGATGACGGAGGAAGGCGGCAGCGTGCTCCTCACGCTCGTGGGGGAAACCGTGCACCAAGCCACATGCGCGGACCGTGAGGAGGCGGGGCTGCGCGCATGCGTTCGTGACCTTGTGCGCGGTGCCGGGATCGCAGTGCGCGCGCCAGAGCCAACCGTCCCGGCGTCAACAGAGCTTCCTGAAGCGCAGCCTGCAATGCAGCTGACGCCCGCGGCCAACACAAGCGACGCGACGCCCTCGTGGATCCTCGGCGCGAGCCTGACGATTGGCGGCGTGGCTGCGATCGTCGTCGGCATCGTCGGCCTTGCGATGGGGCCGAGCTGCGTTGATTCGACATGTTTGCAATATGAGCGAACTGCCGAGCTTCCGAGCATTGCTTGGATCGGCACGGGCGCTGCGCTGGTCGTCGCGGGCAGTGTCTTCTTCGGCGTCGCGGCAAGCACCGGAGGCACGAGCGGACAGAGCGCACGCGCAACCTTTTGGTTGCACTTCTAATCGCCTGATTCGGAGCAACTCGACATCGACGCGAGGTGCGGGCTAGCGTGCCGCGCATGAAAGCAGCACGCCTCCTCTCGCCTCTCCTCATCTCCATTCTCTGCGCCGCATGCGGCCCTGTCGCCCGTGGCGGATCGAGCCGGGGCGGTGGCGGTGCTGTCAGCATGGCGGCTTGCGGTGCCGACTTCGGCACAACGAGCGCAGCGGCCAAGCTCGAGACCTTCTTCGATGCCACCGCGCGCTTCCATGACTCTGCCTTCGCAGCGGAGGCTGAGTTGCTCGCCGCCTGTCAGCGCACCGGTCGTGCACTTGGGATGAGCGAGGGCGAGTTGAGCGGAAACCTCGCCGAAGTGTGTGGCGCAGCGAACGAGCGCCTTCGCACCGAGATGGCCGCCATCCGAAGCAACACAACGGTGAACGTCGCGAGCGAGCCACCGCGCTGCGAGGTCTCCGTCGAGGCCTACGGCTCCTGCATGGCGAGCTGCGAGGCGCAGGTCGACCCGGGCTCCGTGGAGATCACGTGTGAGGGCGGCGAGATCCGCGGCTACTGCGATGCCTCGTGTCAGGGCAGCTGCGCGGTCGATGTGACTGGCTCATGCAGCGGAACCTGCGAGGGCACCTGCGCTGGCACATGCAGCGCACCGGGAGCGAACGGGGCTTGCGCCGGAAGCTGCGAGGGCACCTGCCAAGGTCGCTGCGTCGTCGATGCGCAGGCGAGCTGCCAGGGCGAGTGCCGCGGCGGATGCTCTGTCAGCTACCGCGAGCCCTACTGCACCGGACGCATTCGCCGTCCCACGGCAAGCGCTCGCTGCCGCGCCTCCTGCGATGCACGCATCGAAGCGCAAGCGCGCTGCACGCCCGGTCACACAGACATCTCCGTGCAGGGCGGACTCGATGCGGAGAATCAGGCACGTCTTGAGCGTGTGCAGCTCGCGATGCGCGAGGGCGTGAGCGCGATCCTCGCGCTGCGTGAGCGCATCACCCGCTTGCGCGACGCAGGCGCAGAGATTGTGGAGACGGCCCCTTCGATTCCGGGTGCTGCCGCAGCCGTGAGCATCGGCGCGGTGGCCTGTGCGACGGCCGCGGCCGCCTCCTGCGCCGAGTCGGCCGCCAGCCTGAGCGTCTCGGTCGAGGTGACGGTCTCGTTCAGCGCAAGCATCCAAGGCTGAGATGATCGAAACCGTATCTCGACACGTTTGAGATACGGTTTCGATAATTGAAAAAGGCTCCCAGCGTTCTCGCTCGGGAGCCTTCTTCGTTTGGGGTGACGCGCGGTTCAGGCGGGCGTGGTCAGACCGTCATCGGAGAACTGCGCGAGCTCTTTGTTGATGCGACGAAGGAGCGCCTGCTTGAGATGGAAGGGCATGAAGGTCGCCTTGAAGCCGTTCAAGATCATGTGCTTCACCTCGGCGACCGTCATGTTCATCTGGGTGTGACAGAGCCAGAGTTCCTTCGACACGGTGGTGTCGGTGATGAGGCGGTTGTCGGTGTTGATCGTCACGCGAATTCCGAGGTCGTGATAGAGCTTCAGCGGATGGCTCGCGAGGTCGCGCACCGCGCCCGTCTGCACGTTCGAGGAGGGGCAGCACTCGAGCGCGATGCGGTGATCGTTCACGTAGTGAAGCAAGTCGCCGTCCTCGCGAAGGCGGCATCCGTGACCGATGCGGTGTGCGCCGCATTGATGAATCGCCTGGTGAATGCTGGCCGGTCCGTAGGCCTCGCCGGCGTGAATCGTGACGTTGATGTTGTTGTCACGAACGAGCTGGAAGGCCGGGATGTGATGCTTGGGCGGGTAGTCGTACTCGGCGCCCGCGAGGTCGAAGGCGACGACGCCGCGGCCCTTGTAGGCCACCGCGAGCTGCGCCATCTCGAGTGAGCTCTCGGGCGAGATGTTGCGGATGCCGCAGAGGATGAGGTTCGACTCGATGCCCGTGCGATCCTTCGCCTCACGAAGGCCCTCGATCACGGCCTCGACGACGGCCGTAAGGCGCAAGCCCTTCTGCGTGTGGAGCATCGGCGCGTAGCGCACTTCCATGTAGCGCACGTTCTCTTTGGCGGCGTCTTCGCCAAGCTCGCGCGCGGCCCGAACCAGGGCGTCTTCGTTCTGAAGAACCTTGAGGGTGACGTCGAACGCCTTGAGGTATTCGACGAGGCTGCCGGTGTTTTCACCGAGGTGCATCGCGGCCTTCAACTCGGCAGCAGACTTGCCGGGGAGGTCGATGCCGTCTTTGTCCGCGAGGTCGAGAATCGTGTCGAGGCGAAGCGATCCGTCGAGGTGGACGTGGAGGTCAGTCTTGGGGAGACGCTCGAAGAACGAGAGGGGGAGTGCCATGTGAGCGTCTAGCACAGCTCAGGTGCACAAAAAAACTGCCTTGTTTCGCGGGCGAGAAAGTCCCCTCGTTCAGTGAGTTTCGAGTGCGGGCGAAGACGGGCAAACCTCGCGCGCGAGGGCGGGCAGGGCAGCCTCGGTCAGCACCGCGCAGAGCGCGCTTCGGGCTTCTGGGGAACGCGATTCGTCGAGCAGAGCGATGGCCTCATGGAGGTGGCCCTGCGCGATGCGCGCTCGAAGGATGAGGTGCTGCGCCTCGGGCTCGTGCGTGGTGAGCCAGACGCCATTCGCGGCTTCTTCTGCACGCGCGCCATCCCCGAGCGCGAGCCAGCAACGTGCGGCGGCGAGTGCGCCTGGGGCTGTGCCGTCCTCGAAGGTCAGCGCGATGCCCTCTGCAGATGCGCGGTCATTGGCCGCGAGTGCGAGATCGAAGCGCAGTGGCAACTCGCTCGCCTCGATCGGCAAGGCACGCATCACGGCATGCGCGAGGAGGGGCTCATGGTCGGCTGCGGCCTGCGCGACGAAGCGGAGAATCTCTGGGCGATGCACCGGTGAGAGCGAGACGAGCTGCCGTGCGACGCGTGCACCGCGGCCGACATCGTGACGCAGCACGGCACGCTCAAGCTCGGCGCGAAGAACACTCACGACGCGGGCCCGTGTGAGCGGCGACTCGCCTTCGACCGGATGCCCCGTGACGAATTGATCGAGGAGGGAAATCGCCTCGGGTGTGCGCTCATGCGCCTCAAGAAACGCGACCCAGGCGAAGAGGCTCTCCGTCGACTCGGGTGCAACGCGATGTGCCTCGCGGAGGCTCGCCTCCTCAAGCGCTGGGTCGTTGTTCGTCGCTGCCAGTCGCGCGCGGACGAGCAAGAGCGCCTCCGAATCGGGCGTGGCGCGGAGGCCCTCTTCAATGAGCGATGCGGCGAGTGCGAGGTTCGGGATGCGAAGGGCGGCGTCGGCCTCGCGCGCAAGGACGTAGGGGTCATCAATGCCGCTGCGTGCCATCTCGTAGGATTCCACCGCTGCCTGGAATTCGCCTTGTTCCGCATGGAGTTCTGCGCGCACGAAGAACTCGTAGCCGCTTGGCGGGACCCAGGGGCCGCGTCGCTCGCTTGCGCCAACGACGCGCGCAATCGTCTCGGGTGGACGCCGTGTGCACGCGGGCAATGCGAGGATGGAAGCGAGCCAGAGGGCGCGCCGAACGCGGCTGCTCACATGCGTCCGCATTGCGTCGTGGTGGTGGCGTTGCACATCACCGAGACGCTGGTCGTCGAGCCCAGCACCAGCGGCCACTCGCGCACGAAGACGGCGCCGTTGCCGATCACCTCCATGCCCTGCGTCACCGTCGCGCGGAGCTGCGGGGCGATGTTCATCGTGGTGTCGTCGCTCCACACCTCGAGGTCGAAGGAGGGGCTCAGATCGGAGGCGCCTGATTGCACGGCGTCGCGCCGAAAGACATCGCCCGGGATGGTGAGCGTGAGGATGCCCGTGCTGTCGACGGCGACGGTCACGCCATCCACCGTGGAGGCAGGCTGCATCATGAAGCGCTGGCCCATCTGCGGCGTCATCGAGAGACGAACCTCATCGACCGCGGTGGCCCGGATATCGAGGAATTGAATGCGGAGGATCGCGCCCTCTGGAGCGCTTGGTGCAGGGCAGGCACTCAGCAGGGAGATGCCGAGGAGCGAGGTGAGGGCGAGGGCTGAGGTGAGCGTGCGAGACATGGTGCGCTCCGACTTCATGGGTTGTTGATCGGGGGAAGTGGAATGCCCATCGGCGGGGGCGTGACGTTGTTCGCAGAGGAGACGCCGACACCGATGCCGATGGCTGCGCCGATGAGCACAACGCCACCTCCGATGGCGACCCAGACGAGCGGCTCCTCGAACCACTGTCGGCTGGGTGCGGCCACGGCGCCGGCCGTGCTTGTTCCCTCGCCGACGGGCATCGCAATCGCGTCATCGCCCATCGCCGCGGAGGCATCTACGAGGGTGATGTCGAGGCGCTCGGTCTGCGCATCCGTGAGGTCGATGGCGCGTCGTGCGGAGAGGTGCCCGGCGTGCGTCACGGTGATGACGTGATGGCCCGGTGTGAGCGTTGTGCGCGCCACGGGTGAGAGGCCCAAATCCTGATCGTCGATGCGTACCGAGGCGCCGTCGACGTTGACGGTGACGAGCAGCGTCGGCGGTGGCGGAGGGGGCGAGAACATCGAGGGCGCGAGGGCGGTGGTGAGCGGTGCAAGTGCGGCGGCTGCGCTCGCTGCATCGGTGAGCGTTGCGCTCTGCTGTGGCAGACGCGGCGAGCCGCTCACCGGGTCGATCATGTCGAGCGTGAGCGTGAGTGGCCGACGTGCGGAGGCGCGGCTGAGGCGTGCGATGACGGCCCCGAATGCGCCCGCGTTCGCGATGATTGCGCCCGCGCATGGAGCATCCGCGCATGCGCCGAGTTGATCGCGCATCGCATCGGCCATGAGCGGAAGCACGGGGCGTCCGCCGGTCATGGGAGTGAGCTGCGCGACGAGTGCTTCGCGCGTTGCATCCACAACCTCTGTGCTGACGCGTGGCCCGCCGAGGACGACGACCATGATCGGGGCAACGATGCGCGGCGGAGCAGCCGCAGCAGGAGGCTGTGCGCTTGGCGGCGCCACATCGGCGCTCGCCTCTTGGGCATGCGCGCTCGGAACCAGCGCGAGCATCGCGAGAAGGACGAAGGAGAGAGAATGCCGTTTCATTGTGGCGGCAACACTACAGCGTCACATGCCCCGCGCACGCATCGAGTTTGGCGGGGTGATGCGCAGGCACCGAAGGGGATGCGGGGGGCGCGCAGTTGTCGGAAAGTCGCCCTTTCTGGCTTGGCGGCGCGATGATGGAGGGATGGACGTCGTAGGCTTCCGCACGCGGCCCCGATCGGCGCGCGCATGCGTTGTAGCGTTGCCCCTCGTGGCCGCTTTCTTTTCGGGTTCGGCGCGTGCACAGGATGTGTCCTTCGCCACGCCGGGTACGAGTGAACCTTGGATGCTCGGCATCGAGGGTGGCGCGTGGACCAACGTGGCGGTGCCGCAGATCGAGCGCTTTGGTCCCGGCGGTCACCTCGGCGCCGCGCTTCATGTGCCGCTCAACCCCTGGCTCATCCCGAGTGCGCGCCTGCGCGTGGGCATCTTCGCCGATGGACCTGCGCCGCAGGATGTCTCGCTGCGTGACCCGGGTGTTGGAGGCTTGGGCTCGCTCACGCTGAACCTCCGCTTTCGTCCCGAAGGGTTGCTCGTGCCCTCCGATCCGCAGCGTGGTCGCGGTGCGTTCATCGAGGTTGCGGCGGGTGTTGGCGTGACAGGGCCGCGTGTGCGCCCGGTGTTTGAGGCCGCGGTGGGCTGGGGCTTTGAGCTAGGCGATGTCGACCTCGCGCCGGTGCTGCGCTTTGTGCACGTCTATCAAATCGATGAGCCGCTCGATGACAGGTCGGCGTTCATTCTCTCGCTCGGTGCCGAGGTCATCCTCTTTGATGCGCGACCGGACCCGGCGGTGATTGCAGAGCGCGAGCGTGAGCTTGCGGAAGCGAATGATCCGGACCGTGACCGCGATGGAATCCTCAACGTAGAGGATGCGTGCGCCGATGAGCCGGAGGACATGGACGGGTTTCAAGACGCCGATGGCTGCCCTGACCCGGACAACGATGCCGATGCGATTCTCGATGCGAGCGATGCGTGCCCGCTCGTGCCGGAAGACCGCGACGGCTTCGAGGATGACAACGGCTGTCCCGACCCAGACAACGATCAAGATCAGATCTTGGATCTCGTCGACCGGTGCCCGAATGAGCCCGAGACGATCAACGGCATTGAGGATGCGGATGGCTGCCCCGATGAGGGCCTCATCGTGATGATCAATGACCGCATCGTGCTCGAGGAGCGCGTGCTCTTCGATACCGACCGGGCGCGCGTGCGTCATGCAGCGCATCCGATCTTGCGCGCCGTCGTCGAGCTCGTTCGACAGCACCCTGAGTGGGCGCTCTTGCGCGTCGAGGGCCATGCCGATGTGCGCGGCACCGATGATCGCAACCTCGTGCTCAGCAACCGTCGCGCGCATGCGGTGATGGACAGGCTCGTGCTGTTTGGCCTCGCGGGCGAGCGCATTGAGGCCGAGGGGTTTGGCGAGAGTCGCCCGGCTGCACTCGACGAGACGGATCAAGGTCATCAAGTCAATCGACGCGTGGAGATTGTGGTCGCGCGTCGCGTTGCAACAGGAGGGGCGCCATGAGTGCTTCGAGGCGATGGATTGGCTCACTCGCGTTCGTGTTCGCGTCGTTCGACGTCGCGGCCTGCGACTCGATCGTCGGCGCGGATTGCGCGGAGGGCTACACGCTCTGCGGCGAGCAATGCGTGCTCCTCGCGAGCGACCCGATGCACTGCGGTGCGTGCGGACGTGCGTGTCCGACAGGCTCGCTTTGTCTTGCGCGGATGTGCACCTCGGATGTTGACGCCTCGCTCGTCGATGCAGGAACCGACGCACGCGTGGACGCGCGTGGGGATGCATTCGTCTTCGATGCGTTCACTCCGGCCGACGCCAACCTCGATGCGCTCGCGCTCGATGCGGGCATGCCCGATGCGTTGATGTTCGACACGAATGTCGATGCGTTCATGAGCACCTCGCCGGACGACGCGTTCACCTTCGACGCAGGCAGCGATGCGTTCTCTCCCGACGCGCCGCTCTGCCCTCCCGGCGAGACGTTCTGCGCAGGCCGCTGCGTCGACACCACGACCGACCCCGACCATTGCGGGCGCTGCGACAACGCGTGCGCCTCGGGCATCTGCGTTGCGTCGCTCTGCGTCGCGGCCGTCACCGGCGATGTCGTCGTGCTCGGTCATGACTACGAGCGCCGTCGCACAGGCATGGCGCGCCTCGTCGGTAACGCCGTCTTTCTCGGCGACGGAAATCCCACGCGCGTCACGACCTACCGCGGCTCGGTCACGGCTGCTTCGGAGGCCGGGATCAACGCGAGCGTGGACCTCGTTGCGGGCACGATCGGCCGCACCTGGGTGCGCACGGAGCTCGCTGCGACCGACACGGACACGGTCACCTCGGCCCTTCGCGCATCCGATGTCTTCCTCATCTACCCGCAGCCAGGTGCGACCAACGAAGCACTCGATGCGCTCTCGATGGACTGGGAGCCTGCGATGCAAGAGCTCGTCCGGCGCGGCGGCGTGATCGTCTTGCTCGATGCGCAGACCCCTTCCAACGACGGCACATTTCGCATCTTGCAGGGCACGACGCTCTTCAACGCGATGTCGCGCGCGACGGTTGCAACAGGCACATCCGTGAACGTGTTGGCTGCGGGCGACCCGGTCGCACGCCTGGTGCCGCTGACCTACCGCGCGGAGGATCACACCGTCTTCTTCACCACGACCGACACGGTCGTGGTGAGTGGCGTCGCGGCGGGCGCTGTCGTCGTTCACCGCATCATCGCGCCGTGAGGTTCGCGACGGGCGCGCGCTGAGCCGCTCTGCATTGCCGACTTGCTCGTGCGGCACTCGGTCGAGCGTCGCCCGCTGCGCTTTTCCGTTTCTCGCGGAAACTCACTTTACACGCAGTTCACGCCGCATCTACCTTTGACGTCTGTCCGCCGCGCGGTTCGCCGCGCAGTGCAGCCCTTGGTTGGGGTTGTCGGCGGCCGAACAAGAGGAGGCAGCGTGAATAGAGCCAGCAAAGTTGCTTGGATTGCAGCGTTCAGTGCGTTGGGCATGGGTTGCCCCTCGCCCGAGGGACGCGATACGGGGACGACGCGTGTCGACACGGGTGTTGCCCCGCAAGACACGGGAACGACGCCGACCGATACCGGTGTCCGCCCCAACGACACGGGTGCGCGCCCGATGGACACGGGCATGATGGTTGTGAACGACGCGGGGCGAGACGCGTTTGTTCCCCCCGACGCATTCACCGCCTGCACCGCAATGCAGTTCCGCAATGCCATGGGCGTCTGTACGGCGCTGACGACCTGCACCGCGGCGCAGTACGAGTCGACGGCTGCAACGGCCTCGAGTGACCGCGTCTGCACGGCGCTCACGACCTGCACCGCAACGCAATACGAGTCGATGGCCGCGACGGCGACGAGCGACCGCGTCTGCACCGCACTCACGGCCTGTACCGCAACGCAATATGAGTCGTCCGCGGCGACGGCCACGAGCGACCGCGTGTGCGCGGACCTCACGGTCTGCAGCGCAACGCAATACCAGACGACCGCGCCGACCGCGACGAGCAACCGCGTGTGCGCGGACCTCACGGTCTGCACGGCGACGCAGTTCGAGTCGACGGCGCCGACCGCGACGACCAACCGCGTCTGCTCCGCGCTCACCGACTGCGCCGCAGGCCAGTTCGTGATGACGGCTGCGACCGCGACCACGAACCGCGTCTGCGCACCTTGCGCCGCCGGCACGTTCTCCTCGGCCGCCAACACCGCAGCTTGCGCGGCTTGGGCTGTCTGCACGACGCCAGGTCAGTTCGAGATGACGGCAGGCTCGGCAACGGCCAACCGCGTCTGCACAACCTGCGGCGCGGGCACGTCGAACTGCGACGGCGCAGCGGCGAATATGTGTGAGGTCAACACCAACACGAGCAACACCAACTGCGGCCGCTGCGGCACCGTCTGCGCGGGCGCAACGACCTGCGTGATGGGCACATGCTCAGCGCCGGTCGTCACGGGCCCGACGTTCACGGTTCCCTCGCTCGGCGCATCCGCTTGCACGGTCGTCGATCACGACGCCCTGACCGGTGACGACCGTGGCGGCATCGCCGTCTCGGGCTCGCGCGTCTTCTACAACGGCGACAGGGCGACAGCGCACTTCAGCCGTGCAGACTTGAGCGGCGGCACGGCGCTCATCACAGCCGCGCAGTATGACGGCATCTTCAGCGACCTCACCACCGAGCAGGTCTACACCTTCGGTTCGGCCGCGGGCGCAGGTCCGTTCCGCCCCGGACTCACGGCCGACCGATTCTTCACGATCAACGGAGCGACCGGTGCCCTTGGCGCGACCACCATGCTCTCCGCGCCAATCGTGATGGGCAATGGCACGACGGGCATCTTCTCCGGCGCGAGCCGCGTGGTTGTGGCCGCGAACTCCCGCCTCTACAACATCACGTTGCCCTCGGGCGTGGTGCAGGACCTCGGTCCCTACACATTGCCAGCACGTCAAACCTGCGAGAACTTCGCCGTCTGGGGTGTCGCTGAATTCACGGGCGGCAACCTCTTCATCGACTACGTGTCGACCGCTACGACCATCTCGCGCGCGCAGGTCTACCCCGCAGGTGCGACGACCACGCTCGGGACCTTCACCAATCTCAGTGACATGTGCTCGTTCACCGTCTCACCGTCGGCGGGTCGCTGGTACTGGCACCACGAAGCTGGCTCACAGTTCGGTGGCGCGGATGAGTCCATCGGCTACTGCGAGCTCACGCCACGCAGCTGCCGCGGTGTCGCGTCGACCACGAGTGGCACGTACACGATCGACCCGGATGGCCCGGGCGCAGCGGCGTCGATGAGCGTCTACTGCGATCAGACAACCGATGGCGGTGGCTGGACACTCGTGGGCCGCATTGGCGATCCGCGTCTCCTCCCGAACCTCGACCGCACGGTCGGCGCGATCACAGCACCGGGCGGCATGGGCAACATCCTGATCACGGGCTTTGCCGCGATTCAGGGCACGGACGTTCGCGTGGGCCGTCAGGTCGGCGTGGGCACCAATCGCGGCAACATCTTCCAGATCAACGACTGCACGGCCGGTGACGCAGCATGCTGGTATGGACGATACATCGCGCAGAACGATGGCGACTCCTACGGCGCGTGGCTCACGGCGGGCGGCGCGTGGGGCAGCGTTCCCGCGGGCTGCACCACCGACCAGTGCCCCACCAACATGGGCGACCGCGACCAGTCGCTTCCGCAGCGCATCGCCATCTTCGGCGGCGACTGTCACAGCACCTGCAACTCAGGCGGCGACGATGTGCGCAATGGCTTCACGTACCGTGACTACGGCGACGCGACGATGCCGAGCCGCATTGGCAACCAGGCCACATGGGGCAACGGAACGACGATGTCGGGCGTGACCACGCTTGGAACGCAGATCAGCAGCATTGACTACGGTCAGGGCGGCACGCAGTTCCGCGACCTCTGGATCCGCTGATCGCGTAGCGACCTAGCAACCACACGAACAAGCGCGCTCACCCTCGGGTCGAGCGCGCTTCTTCGTTTCAATAGACAGTCGTTTTCATCGCATACGAACGAGCAAGCTTGAGCGCGTCTCTGGACTCCGATACATCGACGGGCAGTCGTCTGGTTCAAGAACATTTCGGAGGCCTCTCATGGGTGCGCAGTGGAAACAAAAGGGTCGTGAAGCCGCAGCGAATGCGAAGGGCAAAGTCTTCGACAAGCTCTCGCGCGAGATCTCAGCCGCCGCCAAGAGCGGTGCAGACCCTTCGACCAATGGCCGTCTTCGCATCGCGATCGAAGCCGCGAAGAAGGCCTCGATGACCAAGGAGACGCTCGAGCGCGCGATCAAGAAGGGCGCGGGCTTGCTTGAGGGCGCAGTGCAGTACGACACCGTCTTCTACGAGGGCTTCGCGCCGCATCAGGTGCCCGTCATCGTCGAGTGTTTGACGGACAACAAGAATCGCTCCTCGTCGAACATCCGCGTGCTCTTCCGCAAGGGTCAGCTCGGCAGCACGGGCACGGTCTCGTGGGATTACGCGCGCGTCGGTCAGGTCGAGGCGATGCCGCCGAACGACAAGGTGGACCCGGAGGAGGCCGCGATTGAGGCGGGCGCGCAGGAGGTCGAGAGCGACGGGGAGGGCGGCTCGCGCTTCTATACGGAGCCGACGGATGTCGACATCGTGGTGAAGGCGCTCACCGAGCTGAAGTGGAATGTCACGGGCGCCAAGCTCGCCTGGAAGCCGAAGAACCTCGTCACGCTCGACGATGCGAAGAAGGCCGAGGTGGTCGCCTTCCTCGAGGCCATCGACGAGGACGACGACGTGCAGGACATGTATCCGGCGCTTGCCTGAGGGACGCTGATGCACGCGGACGACGGCTTTGACGAGACCACGATCACGCAGGTCCGTGAGCTCGATGCGATCATGGTGCGCGTGCGTACGCCGGGCGATGCCGAGGGCCTGGAGCTCGTGCATCGCAGCGTGCGTGGGCCGCAGGGCAGTGAAGTCCGTGTGCGTGTGCGTGCAGCCGGTGTGAACCGCGCGGACATCATGCAGCGTCGTGGTGTCTATCCCGCGCCGCGGGGTGTCGTCCCAGACATCCTTGGCCTGGAGTACGCGGGTGAGATCGAGGCCGTCGGCGACAGCGTGATGACGGCGAAGGTGGGCGACCGTGTGATGGGCATCGTGGCCGGTGGCGCGATGTCCTCATCCCTTCTGGTGCATGAGCGCGAGCTCATCCCGGTGCCGACGCGCATGACCTGGGAGCAGGCCGCGGCCATCCCGGAGGTCTTCATGACGGCCTGGGATGCGCTCTTTTCGCAGGCGGAGCTGAGGCCCGGCATGACCGTGCTCGTGCACGCGGTGGGCTCCGGCGTGGGCACCGCGGCCCTGCAGATTGCAACGCACCTGGGCTGCCGCGTGATCGGCACCTCGCGCACGGAGTCCAAGCTTCAGCGCTGCGAGGCTCTGGGCCTCAAGGACGGCCTCCTCGTCGAGAAGGGCGAGTTCGCCGCGCGCGTGAACATGCTCACCGATGGGCAGGGCGCGGATGTCATCCTCGATGGCGTGGGCGCGGCCTACCTCGAGGAGAACCTCCGCTCGCTTGCACTGCGCGGCACGCTCGTGGTGCTGGGCCTCCTCGCAGGCTCGAGCGGCACGCTCCCCCTCGGCGCCTTGCTCGCCAAGCGCGCCACCGTGCGCGGCAGCGTGCTTCGCTCCAGGCCGCTCGAAGAGAAGATTGCCCTCGCGCGAAAATTCCGCCGCGAGGCGCTGCCGCTCTTCATTCAAGGCGCGCTCCAGCCCGTGATCGAGCGCGTGTTCCCCGTCGAGAAGGTGGCGGATGCGCACCGGCTGCTGGAGTCGAACGAGACCTTCGGCAAGGTGATCGTCAGCTTCTGAGAACTTGTGGAGGCGGCGCGTGTCTGCCGCTCCGATGCGCGCCTTCGTCCTTCTCTGCACCCTGCTCTTCGCCTCCTCCGCCCACGCGATGATCGCGGTCGATCTCTTTCGCGCCCCCCTTCGCGCGGCCGCCTACCAAGCCGCGGAATGCGAGGGCGCGATTGCAGGCAGCTATAGCGTCACGGTCACCCTCGGCCCGCGTCGGCCACGCGTGGAGCTGCGGCGCGAGCCGGGCGTCACGGCCGAGACGCGGAAGTGCATGCGTCGGGCGTTCGCCCAGGCGACGTATCCCGACCCGCATCACGGCACGATTCGGCTGAGCTATCCGTTTGAGGTGCGTGCGGCGGAGGAGTGAAGGCTTGCGTCGCGCGGCAAGAAGCCAGAAGGTTCGGCTTCCCGTCTCCGAGACGGAGAAAGGAGACGACGATGTCGAGTGCATTGCGACTGGCGAACGTGGTCCACGCGTTGGCTGCGAAGCGGAACGTGGACCACCTCAAGCTGCAGAAGCTGACCTTCTACGCCTATGGCGCAGCGCTCGCGCACGACGTCTCCGCGGAGCTTGGCGAGGTGCACTTCGCGCCGTGGAAGCATGGCCCCGTGAACCGCGAGGTCTGGGATGCACACCGCGGAAGTGCCGCCGCTGTCTTGCCCCTGCCCGCATCCGTCTCGCGCTTCTCCGATGCGCTCACACAGGTGCTCACCGATGTCGTTGAGGTCTACGGGCGCCTCGGCTCCTGGGAGATCCGCTGCGAGTCGCACCTTGAGACACCATGGATTGAAGCCTGGGCGCGCAAGGAAGCGCGCATCTCCGAGGCCTCCATCGCCAAGCACTTCCGCGAGAAGTTCAAGCCGGGCCACGTGCAGCTTCCCGAAAACCTCGGCGCCGTCGCCGTGGGCCGCATCGATGGCATCCCCTCGCCGCGCTTTGCGTCGCTCGCGGTGATGGCCAGCGCGCTGCGCGGGTGAGGGAGAGCGGTGAAGCCGCAACATCGACCTACGCGGGGACAGCGCTGCAAGGGGTGCGCGCGGCATCGCAACGGCATCGTGCCCTCGTGCGATGAGGTGCGGCTCTGTGACTTGATTGACCTCGCGCTGACGTCGCGCATCGAGGGGCGCAAGCTTGCGGAGTATCAGGCGCTCGGACGGGCGATAGCGATCGGTCTTGAGCGTGCGCGAGAGTCGTTCAGCGCGCGCCTCGATGCGGTTACGGATCCCGAAACGTTCGTTGCGTTCGTGCGGGCACTTCACGCCACGGCATTCGCCTCCGTGCCCTTCGGTGGCGTCTTCACCAAGAAGCCTGTCGCGGTCGACAACGGGCCGCATGAGTTCTTCGGTGAGGCGGACGTCGAGGGCGCACTCAAGTCGCTCTACACACGCGTCGGGCTTGAGCCGCGTGGTGAGCAACAAGAGGTCGCTGCATGGGCCGCGCGCTTCCTCTACGGCTACTGCCGCATCCATCCCTTCAGCGACGGAAACGGACGCACCGCGCGCTTGATCGTGCAGCTCGTCCTCGCGCAGCGAACCCCCTTCCGCTTCGTCCCGCAGCCGAGTCGGAAGACCAACCGCGCGTACCTCTGGGCGCTGCGTCATGCGCACAAACACAAGGGCGTCTCGCGCGCCTCCGAGACGGTCGTCGAGGTCAAACCAGCGTTCGTTTACTTGGAGCGCTGGCTCAGCAAGCAGCTGATCGATGTGCGCACGGTGACGACGGAGGAGCCGCCGGAGTGGGGGTGACGTTGGGCAACGACGTGGACGCCAAGGAGGTGTCGAGCGGGTTGAGACGCGCCGCTACTTCGGCAGAAAGAGTCGCCCGATCGGCAGCTCGACTTCTTCGAAAGGCCGGATGCGCACGACGGATTCTTCGTCGTAAACACCCACCTCCATCCACACACCCTCGCGCAGCTCGAGCGCCTCGAGGGTTCGCGTCTCGGGGTCGACGAGCCAGTAGTGCTTCACACCGTGCGCCGCGTAGAGACGACGCTTGGCGACGCGATCATGGCGCGCCGTGGATGGGCTGATGACCTCGCACACCCAATCCGGGATGACGGTGAAGGGGCGCTCATCGAGGTCGCTCAAGCGTGTTCGGCGAAAGCCCGTGAGGTCTGGGCGCAGGATGTCGTGCGGGGAGAACTGCACGTCGACTTCGAGGAAGATCCACCAGCCGCCGGGGCCACCGAATCCGTCGTCTTCGTCGAAGGGGCCGCCGACAAAGCGACGAATCGCGCCATGGGCCTTGGCGTGGCGCGGCGACGAAGCGAGCCGCTCCTGAACCACACCCGCGATGACCTCGGCCTTCACGTCCACGGGCAACCCCAGCAGCGCCTCGTACGTCGCGGGTTTGTGCGCGCGGGTCATCTCGTGATGATGACGGGAGCTGCGTGGGGCGTGAAGCGTTCTGAATGCATCGCGCGAAGCTGCGCGGAAGGCGGTTCATCGTCTCGGCAAACTTGTTGGGCGATGGCGAGCGTAGAGCGCCAGGCAGCACTTGCGACTGCGAGCGTAGCCAACGCACTTGCGAGCGTAGCCAACGGCTTGCGAGCGTAGCCAACGCACTTGCGAGCGTAGCCAACGGGCCTGCGAGCCTAGCCAACGGCTTGCGAATGTAGCCAACGGGCTTGCGAACGTAGCCAACGCACTTGCGAGCGTAGCCAACGGCTTGCGAGCGTAGCCAACGCATTTGCGAGCGTAGCCAACGCATTTGCGAGCGTAGCCAACGCATTTGCGAGCGTAGCCAACGGCTTGCGAACGTAGCCAACGCGCTGGTCCGTCGAGCCAACGCGTCGGCCGAGCACGTTCACGCTTTTGGCGGGCTCGCGGGGCTCGCTGGCTTGTTGGGGCGCGCGGCAAGCCGTCGCAAACGCCCAAGCGGTGGCTGCACCACCGTCGCGGTGATCCCGTGGGCCTCGCGGAAGGCGCGGTAGATGTGCGTGATGACGTGCAGCACGCGGCCGTCTTGGAGGTCGAGCTCGCGCTGGCCCACGCTCTTGCTCGGGTCGCCACCGCTGGCCACATCGCTCGCCTCGCGAAGCGTCTTGGCTTGCGCTTGAAGGCTCTCGGCGAGCGCATCGTCGATGCCGATGGAGGCATACGCGCTGCGCGTGTCGTCCGTGGCTGCCTTGAGGACAGAGGCGACGACTTCACTCAGCGTGTCGAGTGCCACGGCCACTTCTTCAGGCGTTGGCGCAGGCCCCGCGCTCGTCTCCAGCTTGTCGCGCAGCTTGCCCTTGGCAGGCACAACGCCGCTCAGCGTGGTGAGCACCTGGTCGCGCTTGCCGCGGCTCTCGCTGACGGCCGCGCGCAGCTTGTCGCGTCGTGTCGTCGCGCTTGCACCCGCGCTGCTCCGGAAGTCGCGCAGCTTGCCGCGCAGCGTGATCGACTCACTCACCGCGAGCGCAAACACATCGGGCGAGATGCCGATCAAGCGCTTGCGCGCGGCCGCAGTGGAGCCTGCGTAGAAGGCGTGCGCGGTGCCGAGAAAGCGCGGGACGGACTCAAGAATGTCGCCCGAGGCGAAGGAGGTTCCGAGCGCGAGGAAGTCGTCATCGCTGCGTGAGCCGAGGAGCACCGTCGTGATGGCGGACGTGGGCGCGCCAAGCGTTTGGTGAAGCTGATCGAGGTTGTACGAGACCTCCTCGGGCGCAGCGGATGCGGCTGCAGGCTTCGCAGCAGGCGCTGCTGTGGTTTTCTTCTTCGCGGCCATTCGTCTTCCTCCTGTTGAGCGAACGTGGAGTGCGAAAGGTAGCGAAGGTGCTGGGAGAGTTGGAAGAGGGTTGTTTGGGGGCGCGTGAAAAATGTTCCCCGCTTCGTTTCAGCGCGCGACCTTCTTGGCGGGTGCTTTCTTCGCGACCTTCTTGGCGGGTGCCTTCTTGGCGGGTGCCTTCTTGGCGGGTGCCTTCTTCGCGACCTTCTTGGCAGGTGCCTTCTTCGCGACCTTCTTGGCGGGTGCCTTCTTCGCGACCTTCTTGGCGGGTGCCTTCTTGGCGGGTGCCTTCTTCGCGACCTTCTTGGTGGCTGGCTTCTTGGTGGCTGCAGGTACCCGAGTGACTTCAACGATTCTCGACTCGCCGGTTGCTCGGTTGTCGAGCGTTCGTCTGGTGAAGCCTGTGAGCACGCCGTTCTTCAGGACATAGGTGGCAGTGGTCAGCAGCCAAGGTTCGAACCTCACCGTGACCACGCGTTTCTCGCCCTGGAATGCCCAGGCCATGGTCATGCCTTGTGCGTCGAGGTGCGCGCTGAGCACGTCGCGACGGATGAGCAATGTCCCGAAGGGATGCTTGTCGCTTCTCTCATGCCGGACGACGAGCAAGCCCGTCGAGTCCACGAAGTTGCCACCGGAGCCCGACCAATGCAGACCGAGTTCGCGAACAAAGCTGGCCGCTGGCAGAGCCCAGGCGGCCCGCTCCTCCAGCGATTGGTCTCCATCGAACTCCGGGCGGTATCGGACTGCGAGCGTCCGGACCTGTACGGGGCAATCACGAGGTTGCGACCACTGAGGGTCACCGCAGTAGGCCGTCGCTGAGCGCGCCGATGCCTCCGACCAAGCGTGCTCCCCCAGGAAGTAGCCGTACTGCTCGTCTCCTTCAGGCATCCATCGCCCCTCGAAGCTCTGACCTTCCGCCCAATCGGCGAACGCATCGACGTCCTCTAGCCGAATCATGTAGCCGTTGAGGATGTGCCAGCACTCTCCGCCGTCAGCGTTGTGTTCCGTAGGTTCGCTCCAACTGAAATGCGCACGCAGGCTCACCCACTCCGTTCCGGCCGGGTCGTTCACAATGACGAACCGCTCAAGTCGTGGGAGCCCGGTCGTACTTGCCACCCACTCGGGCTCTCGCCCCCAGTCAGTGAACTCGTCCGGGCACCACCAGCTTGCCTCTGTGGTCGCGTCCGGGAGCGCGACGTTGGATGGATCGATGTCACGGACTGACAGCTGCCACGGCCCTCCGTAGGGCACCGCGACTCCCTCCCCGTCCTCGTCACCGAGCTGAAAGTGATCGCTCAGTGCTCCGAGAATTTCCATCCGCGCGATGCGCTCGTACTTCTGGCTGAAGCGGTGGATTTGATGCTCCGTGCCGTGCCCCGTTTCCCGGCGATCGAACTCGCCGAATCGCTCAAGCGTCCAACCGAGCTCAAAGACCCGTTGGAGCACGTACCGCTTGGCAATCCGAGTATCGAAGCGCTGCCGTGGATGCGAACGCTGAGCGGGTACTGGTTCGCCAATGCGGAACGGAAGCCAAGGACCCCAAGAAACACGCGATCCGCCAATCTCGCCCTCCATCACGGTGTGCCGGATCACATTGAACGACCACTGAATGTCGCCGCTCTCGTGGGAACCGGTCTTCCAATCCGCCTTGTATTGCTCTAGGTCAGAAGGCTCAGGGATGCGCGGCCACTCGCTCCGATAAGGAGGGCGACACAAGTGAATGTCGCCAGTGAAGTCCGCGCCAAGTACGAGGGCGCGTTCGATGACGCCACGCGCGTAGTCGCGCAGCAGGATGTGGCGCGCGGGTGACCCGGAAGCGAAGACCTTTTGATAGACCTGTGCTGCCAACTCGCCGACCGCGCCCGCGTCGTGTGAGCGCATCGCGAACCCGTACGCCACTGCGTAGATTCGCTCGACAACGTAGGTGTCGTTCACGTCGGCGAAGCTCTCCACGAGATGGAGGCATAGGCCGGCTTGCGCGGTCGCTAGTGAGACCAGCGCTTTGGTAGCGCGGTCGCGCAGCGTCGGATTCGTAGATGAGAGCATCCAGCCCAGTGCGAGACCGGCTAGATGGAGAGTCTCGCTATCTGCTTCGTCACTGCGTGTCACCGCCCACTCGACGAGGCGCTTCGGCGAGCCCTCGTCCCTCCAGAGGCGGTGCAACGAGATGCTCCACCACACATCGCGGTCTGCCATCTCAGCGCGGCAAAGATTGCGGTGGAGGAACTTGGCGTTGAACGGGTGATCTGGTTGGGACGCGAGTGAGATGAGGATATCGAGCGGAGTGGATTCGTCCTCAGAGAGTTCGACGAGCAACTCTTTGGTGCGCTCCGACGCACACGCCTCAGGTGCGCGCCAGAGGACACTTTCCGCGAACCTGTCACCAATGCGGTGGGCGTCGACGAGCTCAGGAACTACGTCGCACAGCTCACGTCCACTGATCTCGGCCACGCGAATCCAAACGGCCTCGATGAAGCCAGACTCGAACCGCGCGGCGGACGCCAAGCGTTCTTTCCCCGAGCCGGTGAACTCACGGGTCTCAGCGTTGAAATGCTGCGCAACGAACGCGCGCGCGAAGAGGAAGTTGGCGAGCCGCTCGTAGCCGATCACCACCGACTCGCTCTCTCCACCAACCTCAAGAAAGACACCTTCCGACACGAGTTGCGGGTAGAGCGACTCGTCGAAGTTCATGCGGCCCGGCAGCTCGCAATCAATCAGCCGCTTCGCGTCAGGCCGCAGGAGCAAGTACAGATGTCCCTGTGCGACAGCGTTGGTGACGAATGCGTTGAGTGCTCGATCAACCAAAGGCTCCCTAGGGTCGTAGCGAAGCTGCCGAGCAAGGCGCTCGTTCACGCCGTTGAGATACGCGTCGAAGACTCGGGTGACGCCGTGAAAGCCGCGCGGAACGGACGTCTTCCCTGAGTCTTTCAACCCCATGCAAAGCAATTTGAGGAATAGCGGGTTCTGATACTCGGGCGATGCCAGCGGGGCCGAGGCGAAGTTGAGCTTGTAGTGTGCGAAGAAGTGCTTTGCCGCGTCGATGACGTGCCCTTCGAATCCGCGGTGCCGGACGACGTGTGCGTCGAGGCCGTCCCCGAGCAAGTGCCTCTCGGAGCCCGAGCGCACCGAGATCACGAGGCTGATCCACGGCGACCTCAGTTGAGTCAGGAACGACTTCAGGTGATGCGGCCAGATCTCTCGCCCATTCCCCTCATTGAGCGCGTCGACCATCAGCAAGACGCGCTGATCTGCGACCTGAGCGGCGGCCTCCAAACTCCCGACGAAGTCCTCAATGGAGCAGCCTGCCAAGCCAAGTTGTTCGCGCGTCTGCGCCCACGGCGCGTCTTTGCTGGTGAACGACTGGCCGAGGAGCAAGACCACCGGTGCCTTGCGTTCAAGGTGTTGCTTTGCGTAGTCGCAGAGCAGATGTGTCTTGCCGGAGCCCGCCTCCCCAATGATCTGCAAGACAGGACTTGTCGTCTGCTTCTCTGCCTCTTCAAGGCGCTCCGTGATTTTGGTGAGCGCACGGGTTGTTTTCCACACGGCGCTGCCAAGGTCATTCCAGTCGCGTCCATCCTTGTCAGGTGCGGTTTTGAGAAACACTTCGACCGGGCCCAATGCGCGCATCGCGGCGGACGCATGCTCTGCGAGTGCATCTAGATTGAGTGAGCCGACGGGACTGGCACCAAGGCCGCGCAGTCCAGTCGCGAGCGCGGATGCGTGTACGGACAGGATCGGCATCGCCGCAGACAACACTTCCGTTCTCGGCAGCCGTTTCAGGGCATCGAGTGCCTCCCGTAGCGGTGCAACAACCGGCTTCAGTTCATCGAAGAACGCGGGGGTTCTCGCGACTGCATCCAGCTCGCGCGTGATCGGAAGTCTGAAGTGGAGATCGGGTGTGTAGCGGGGACCCGCCTGCGCGATGGCCGCCGAGAGTTTCTGGTGAAACCACGCCTGGTCGAATGACTTGGTGTCGAACCAAAAGGAGAGCCATCCGGCGTTCTGCGTCTGGATGAGTGTCGTGAGTTCCGAGCTTCCCCAGAAGATGAACTCCACCCCGGGGCGTATGTCCTTCCACCTCTCGACGGCTCCATTCCAGCGGTCCAATGCAGATACCCGTCCATCGATGCGCGCGTCAGGACGATCCATCGGCATGCACACGAAGTAGCGAGTCAGTCGCGGGTGCGTCCGCAGTGCGTGCCGGACGGAGCCGTCGAGCTGGCCGAGCTGGGAGTCGTCCAAGGCGAAAACGTACTTGGCCTGCCAGCCCCACTCTGAACCGTCGGGAAGCGTCGCGAAGCACTCCACGCCTCCGTCGGGTGTTCCCTTCCGCACGAATGAGGTCGCGGTCGGCGCCTCACATCGCGCGAGCTGCGCGCAGAGCTCCTCGAACCCTCTGTGCTGTTCACCACCGACAGCACGAATGTTGTTCCACTTGAGGGCCATCATGCGTCCTTCTCGCCCCTACGCGGGTCGTGCGTCAACCAGTGCGTTGGCAAGAACGAGACAGCGAAGCAGGTAGGTGAACGTCCTCGAGCGTCACTGGCGCGCGCGCGCCGCGATGTTGTTCAGCTCCTCACGAAGCACGCGTGCGTGGATGAGGAACGCGAATGCGGGGTTGTCGACGCTGATATGAAACGCGGCGAGCAGAGAGGGTCCGCCCCACAGCATGCCGACGACATTGCCGTCGCGGTTCAATGCTGGACCGCCTGAGCTTCCGCCCATCGAAGCGGCGTCGATCATGATGCAGTTGCGAGCAACACCGCACTCGGGATTCGCTGGCGCCACACCAGAGACGACGCCCTCGGTCGTGTGGAAGGGCCACCCCTGGGGATTGCCAGCAAGGACGACACGCTCGCCGCGTACGACGTCATTCGCTTCGATCGTGAGCGCCCGTGGCTCGCGCGGCGCAGCTGGCGGGTCTGCTTCGAGCGCGATCACTGCGAAGTCGATCGTTCGCGAGATGTACGCGACGCGCCCTGCAACCTCGACGCTCGGCTGCTGCGAGCCTTGATAGAAAGAGATGCGCGGCGCCGTCCTTGGAGCGATTGCGTCAACCATATGCTTGTTCGTGACCACCACGGGTCGAACACCCGCGCTCTGCTGCAACAACCAGCCTGTGCCGACGATGTCACCGCGTCGTGTCCGCACCTCGATGCGAACCATCGCGAACACGGCGCGCTCGTGTGTGCGACGCAGGTCAACGACGGCGTCTTGTCCGCGTGTTGGCTGCACATCGGCGATCACCATCAGTGAGAGAACGAAAAGAAGCTTCAGCAGCAACCCCATCGAACGCATCGCAACCTCCTCGACCGTGAGCTGTTTCAAGATGCTGAGAACACGAGCGGAAAGCTCGTTCGGGTTTGGCCTCCGGCAGCTGGGAAATGCCAGCGTTCGACTGTCGCCCGAATGCATGCCGATAGAGCCCCAACAGACTCACCACGCGTCATCACATCGACCACAGCGCCAGAACCATCGATCACAAGGTCAACGTCGATCTGCAGCGGACGCCCAGTGACGCGCTGAAGCTCCATCGCCGGGCCGACAGCTAGGAGTCGAAGCTCCGTTTCCCAGCACTCGTTGAGCTGCGGACGCGCCGCTCGGATGACCTCCCGTATCTGCGATGCTTCGAGCTGCCCGTCACTGCGCGGCGCGATGTTTGGCTCGCTCTGGCGCGAACCGAGACGAACGAGCGCTCGCGAGACAGTCCGCGGGGAGAACTCCGTTATACCGACCAGCGCCTCGCGATAGCCCGGAAGCCGCAGGGTCAGGGGTGTCACGTAGCCGTCCGACGGACGCGGAACCTCGAGAGGCGTCACGCCCAGCAGGATGCCTCCCGGCATCAGCACGTCCGCCCCGGCAGGCTCAGACTGGATCTGCACCGGCTCTGTCGGGCTTGGCCGGATCGCATTCTCGGTCGGAACGGGCGCGACGACCTCGGCCTCTTGCGATCGCGTAGGCGTCGGCTCAACCGCAGGGGGGATGACCGCACTGGGCACGCTCTGGCTAGGCGTGGGTGACAATGGCGTCTCTTGAAACACGAGAGCAAGGGCGACGGCAGCAGCCACCACGATGACGAGGAGGACCGTCAATCCAGCAACTGGAGGAACATCGCTGGGCGCCGAGGAGGAGCCGATGACGGCCTCGTCTCGGAGCTGTTTGCTGCGCTGGTCACCCTCCGGGTGCGAGTTGCGCTCTGACTTCTCCGTCGCATCCGCTCTCATCTTGGGCTTCCGGAAGAAGTCGTACAGCATCCAGATGGGCATCAACATCGCCACGCAGAGGCCTTGCCCCGCTAGGCGCTGATCGAGGGCGGCGCGCTCCTGGGGTGTCTCCTGCTGCACTGGATTCGCTGTGGAGACGTAGTTGACAGCTTCCCACGTCGCGAGCGCGAGGAACGCGGACAAGAACATCGACGGGACCTTCCCCAACCCATCCGTGAGCCTCCGGAAGAGGAAGTAGGTTCCCGCTTGCATGCTCAGCCCGATGAGAAGCGCGAGAAGGACGCCGAGGATTGCAATGATACCTAGCGAAATCATCGGCAGCCGTCGTCGAGTGGTGGCTCGGTTCCCCTGCTCAGCAGACCAAAGACCGGCGCGAGCGCCAAACCACGAAGATTCTTTCCCATCACGGCTGAGTAACACGCGGCTTCGGTCGCGAGCTAGAGGTGCGCGGCTCGGACGCATCGAGCCTCGCCCCTTTCAGCGCTCGGTCGGCCGCAACGACCTCGGGAAGCGGCAGCGGGATGCGAACTTGGAGGTCGCGCAGCGCACTCAGTAGAGCGTGCTCTGCCCCTTCTCGCCGTTCGCCCATTCGTGTGCGGTGAACCAGGTCACGTCGAATGCGCCGAGGCGCTGGAGCGTGGCTTCGAATGCAAGGAGGTGCCTGTGCTGGTGGTGGTGGAAGAGCCAGGTGGGCGCACCGTCGCAATCGTCGAGGCGCACGATGTGGGAGCTGGGCTGCGGGCTGAATCCGCGACGCTTCACCTCCACCTGTGCGCGCTGCTTGTCTCCCACCACGCGGTACGTGACGTACGGATCATCGATGGGGATGGGCTGCGATGCAGGAACGAAAAGCGCGGCCAGCTCGGTCGCATCGACGATGTGAAGCAGCGAGAAGCGCACGTGGCTTTGCGGCGCGACGGGTTGCTCAAGCGGGTGATCGCAAGCATCGGCAACTTGCATCGCGGCCAGACGCAGACGGATTTTCGAGTCGGTCCCCGCGTACCGATGCGGCGCAACGCACGAGACTGAGATCGCCATGATGGCGCACTGCACTTCCTCCTCCGTCTCTGGCTGCCTACGGAAGTAACACCCCTCCTCCTCGTCGAAAGCCATCAGCATCGGCGCCTCGCCTTCTGGCGCACCGCAGGAGATGCACTGGCCACGCTCAACGTAGAAGTCACCGGGGGCGTTGAGTGGATTTCGGATGGGCATCGTTGATGTGCATCTCAACACCAATGTGGAAAGCACGTAACCCCGTGCAGCACGAACTGCACGGCGCGACATGACGGCTGCTACCCTCGTCCTCCTATGCCGATGGGTCCTCGCTTCTCTTGGTTGTCTCTCACTCTGGTGGCCTGCGGCGTTGCATCGGGATGCACGCCCTCCACGCCTTCGAGCTTGCCTCCGGGTGTCACCGTCGCGCCGGATGGCGTGGGCTTCTGCTGCCAGGCAGACACGCCAAGCTGCGACTGCCGCAGCATGGGTGGGCACGTCGATGTAGCGGACCAGTGCGGCACCTGGCGCGTCTGCGATGTCCCGCCGTCCCGGTGGGAGCCGACCACCGACGCACACGGCTGCCGCCGCTACACGTTCGCGCCGTCGACCCCTGACACCAGGTCGTGCTTCCCCGAGTACCCCGACACAGGCGCGGGCCCCGAAGAGGACGCGCATGTCCAGGTCGAGGACGCAGGGCCAGGCTGAGCATCGCGCTCGCTCACTCCACGCGCGCGCCCTCGATCGCAAAGCCAAGCGTGCGCGAGTCACCACCGCCGAGCGCATGCCGAGCGTCGGGCGTCTCGAAGG
>JBILQT010000387.1:0-6040 GCA_044373065.1 Sandaracinaceae bacterium | reverse complement strand
GGTCGCGATCCATCGCGACCACCGCCGCTCGGCCCTTTTCGACCACCCCATCCATAGAAACACCCGCCCATCGGTCCCTCCGCACGGTTCAGATCCGTCGCGCCCCCCCGATGCTCGGTGGTTTTGGCTCACCAACGCTCAAAAACACCCGAGGGTCGGTCCCTCCGCACGGTTTGGCGGCCTTGGGAGGCCCGCGGGCGGCTGTTGATCGCCTCCCCGGCCTTCTGTAGCGTTCTGCCTCATGTCACTCAAAAACCTCACCACCGCCACGATGCTCAGCGTCCTTGACCCATGGGTCGACCCACGGCTCCTTCGCCCCAAGATTGAGCTGCTTGCACGCAGCGCAGCGCTCCTGCCCGACCTCGAAAGTGCGCGCACCGGCCTTCAGGAGTCGCATGCGGTCTCGACCAAGGCGTCGCCGGAGTTGATTGCACTCCAGGGCGTCGCGGGAGGCCTCGATCAGATGCACGACCGCAAGTCGCGCGGCATCGACAAGGTGGTTGATGGCCTGAGCGAGCTCACCGACGACGCGGAGTTCGCCGTCAAGCTCAGCGTCCTGCGCAGCGAAGTGCTCGGCCCCAAGGGGCTGATGATCAACAACACGAGCTACGGCGACGAGGCACAGAACACCAAGCTCTTGGACACACGCCTCTCCCCCGAATCAAGCGCGTTGCTCGACCGCATCATGCTTGACGACCGCCCCCTTCGCGACTGGGTCCAGTCCTGGCAAGACACCGGCACCAAGCTCGGCGAGGTCGAGGCTGAGCGCACCGCGCTCGAGACCAAAGCCGCCTCCGGAAGACAGCCCGCCGACGCACTGCGCGCGCGCAACAAAGCCATCCGCGTGATCGGCGCCTTCCTCACCATGCTCGACCTCGATGAGCCCACGGATGAGGTGAGGCTGGAGATCACCGGAGCGCTGGAGACGGCGTTGAGCCGGGCGGCTCGGCGGGGTGGCAAGGCGGAGGTTGTGGTTGTGGGCGGTGGTGACTGACGGAGACGCAAGCGAGCAGCCCTCAAAGCTCGACACACCACGAATGAAAGAAGGCGAGATGTGGGTCTCGCCTTCTTTTGTTTTGTGCACTTCTCAGTCAACCAGCGGGGCTGCGTCCTGTGCGATAGGCCAAGGCAGCGCAGGAGCGTCCACCGGGTCGTGGCAGGCGCCCTCGGCGCAGACTTGCCCGCCTGTGCAGCGCAGGCCGTTGTCGCAGGACTGCCAAGCACCGCGACTGAAACAAGCCCCGATCACCCCTAGGGTTGGGTGACTGTAGCGAACACACGACTCGCCGCGCGTCGCAGCGCAGGCGTTTGGGTCCAGCGGATCACAAAGGTCAACACAGACGTTGGTCCCTGTCATTTCGCAGACCGTGCCAGCCGGACAAATGCGATCCTCGGAGTGCGGAGACTGGTATTCACAGTTGGGGCGACATGTTGGGAAGATATCCGTGTAAGCGCACCGCAGTCCGGGTCCGCACGAGTCAGGGCCTTCGAAGCACTCCGCCCCTTCAACTCCCGAGCCGTATCGGTCGCAGGTTGGAGGCGAGGAGTAGCTCCGCACACAGGCCTCGCCAGCCGCGCAGTCTGAGCGACGCTCACACGTCGGCAGACACTGTGTCGCGGTGTCGAGAACTGCAGTGACGCACGAGTAGCCCGACGGGCAGTTGGGTGGGCCGTCGCACGGGCGTCCGGCTGCGTCTGGGCAACCGACAAGGACGAGTACGGAACCACCGAGAACGAACTCTCGAAGCAAAGCCAGTCGCGACATCAGTTGGTTGGTGTTCATCGATCCCTCGGGGGCTACCCCCTGAGTGGCCACTTGGTTCGGACGGCAGGGTCAGTCGACCGGGATGGTCACGCCAACCTGCTCTGGGGTCATCGGCGGCGCATCGACCTGCGTGTAGCAGCGGCCATCGGAGCACACTTCACCGACAACGCACTCGGTGCCGTCTTCGCAACGACGCGCGGCTTCCACCCACACGCACGTTGATCCTTCACCAAGACCCGGGTTGGTCCAGCGACGGCACACCATGTCGAGGAGCTCACCGCGCTCGTTTCGAATGTTCTGACATTGGGCGGCTCGTTCTCGCTGCGGGTCACATTCGGGCGGCACGCAGAACGAGCGCCTTTCCGCGAGCGTGCAATGGGTGCCCGCTGGGCAACGACGGTCATCGAGGCGGGGTGAGTTGAGATTGCAAGCAGCGGTGCAACGACCGGCTGCACATGCCAAACCCGGCCCGCACACCTCCGCGGAGTCTGGCGACGTTGCGCAGATCGCGCCTTGCGGCTCGTTGCCAAACTCGTTGCAGAAGCGCGGTGCACTCGACACGACGTTGGGGCTTGGAGCGCAGTTCACGCTGCCGCCGCAGTCGCTGTCGGTGATGCAAATACGCGCGCAAAACGGGTGAATCGTGGAGCCTGGAACGCCCGGAGTCAGGGCCGACAGAATGCAGGTGTAGCCCGCTGCGCAGGCCCCACTTGCGTCACACGGTTGGCCCAGAGGGGACGCCGGGCAGCCCAGTAGGACGAAGGAAGCAAACGTTGGAAGCAGTAGATGTTTCATCGGACTGGCCTAAGGTCGGAGCGCGGGTAGCAGCGGTTGTTCACGAAGTGCTGTTGGTCGGGGGGACAGTTGCCGAGGAGGCCAGGATCGGAGCGGTCCTCACACGACACGTCCGCTGCGGCCCCACCGAAACAAAACATCCCAATCGGGCAGTCTGGTGAGCCGCGTGGCGGGCAATCCGCTAGTTCTGTAGCGGGTTTGCATTCGCCGTCATACGTGCAGCCAAATCCGGGTGGACAACTGTCAGCAACGCGAACGTCGCAAAGCTGATGGCAGACTCCTTGGTGGCAGGCGCTCCCGCGTCCACAGTCTTCATCTCGCCCGCAGACGGGCTCACACACCCCGAGACTGGCGCCGAGTTCGATCCGGCAACTGTCGCCAAACGGGCAAAAGTATCCAGAACTACAATCGGGAGTAACAGGCGCGGAATCTGGATACCCAGCGCCCGGCAGACAGAGGTCGCCACCCTCGGGCACTGGCGCACAGAACGCGCCGGACTCGCATCGAGAACTGGTCCGCGCATCGCAGACGTCAAAGCAGATCGGATATCGCCACAAACTGATCTGCTGGCACCGTTGTCCAACGGCGCAGTCGACGACCGTCTCGCAACGGTGAACCGCGAACGTCAGGTCTCTGTGGGCTTCGAAACACCCGCCAAGAAACACGACCGCTATCAGAAGGGTCGCCTTCATCCGCCCGGCCCGCACTGAGGAATTGCAGTTGGCTGGCATACCCCCGCCGCATCACATCTGTTGCAAGGGATTGACCCAGCCGAAAGCGAACTGCAGGGCGTGTACGTGGGAGCCAATGCTTGGTAGCCATCGCCAAGCTCCGGAGCACACACTCGACAACGGTCGATGGCGGATGAGTATGGGCCCTGAGTACCCGGCGCTACGCATTGTCCGGTGCCAGCATCCCAACAGGACGACGTGCGGGTGCAACCGAACACGGTCCCGCCGCCGTTGCGTGCCCCTGCACGTGCGCTGGCGGTGTAAGGCGTTCCGGTGCAGTGCGGAGTACCTCCACACCAGGTGGCGACGAGTTCGCTACTGCAGATCGAGTCGTTCAGTGTCGTCGCACACACGCCGTTTCCAAGTGTCCCAGAACCACCACAGTGCTGGCGATAGCAGGAGGTATTGACTGGCGCCATTGTGCGCAGGTACGGGTCACCAGTCGCTCCATCAGGCGTGGCTCCGCATCCCGGCCGAAACGAACCAGGTGGTGAGTTTGCTTCCGTACACCTGAGGTATACCCAGGGAGTCCCGAGGTTGACTGGCTCGCATAGGGGGGGCTCTGTGCATGGATTTGAGTCGATCGGACATGCATTCGGGAGTTGGGGTAGCGTGAACAATGGAACGCCCGTCACGCATGTGCGGCCCACCCCATCGAGCGTGCGCGTTGCCGTTGTCGCCCCGACCGCCGTGCAAACCTGATTGTGGAGGTTCGCATACGCCGTATCGAGGCCAGTCGCAGCCCCCGCTGGAGTAAACCTGACTTTCCCGATTCTGTAGTTTCGACACTGCAAGACCTCGGGCTCACAACAGAAACCATCCAGCGTGCACGGGTCTCCGTCGCCCTCGCAGCCACCGTTTCGCGCAACCACCACTGGACCCGTGGTTGTCAACGGCTCGAACATGGTGCGATCACGGCAAGTACTCTGAGAGCTGTCCAGAAGTGCTTGATTCGCGGCGAGAGTGGTCGTCGTGCTTCCGCCGAGCCACAGCCCGTTCCACCCGACAACGCCATCTGGACCCGAGGCGTAGGTGCCCTGGCATCGTGCACGACCATTGCAGACGCAGCGATCCCAGTTGTTCTCACAATGCATGTCCGACTCTGTGTAGCTGCATCCATTGGCAACAACGGCCGATGTGTTGGAAGTTGCCTCAACCGGGCCGACCGTGTCGGCTGTCCCATTGCAGATGCCGCGTGTGCACGCGCCCCGACGACACACTGCAGGCGCCGCAACGTTGCTGCATTGAGTCGTGGTGCCGAAATACTGTCCACAATAGTCGCGCGTGCAGCTCAACAAGTCGTTACATAGCGCGTTCCCGCTCTCATCCACCGTCCCGTTGCAGTTGTCGTCCCGCCCGTTGCAAACCTCGGGAATGACGCAGGGACCCCACTGACCGGTCGAGAGGCAGGACTGTCGCCCCGTGCCTGCGCAGTTGACCGGAAAGCACGACCGAAAACTCTGAGTCAGCGGATTGCAAGAATTGCTGCCACCACCCGCTGCGATCCTGGGGTCCACCCCCGCCCGCTCGGCCCGCGGAGCAAAGTACCCAGCCGGACGCACATCAAACTCGGCCCCGGCCACCGCCAAGTACGCCGCAGTCAATCCTTCGCCCTCAACAGATATCAATCCCTCAGCCGTGAAGGCGCAGCGCACCTGATCTGAAGCGAGCGGAGACGCATCGACATTCGGGTCGGCCACGCCAGCGCAGCTCACTGTTTCGGTGAGACCCGCCGGAATCGTCGTTCCATCCGCGCCGAGAAAGCCAAGCGTCTCCATCGAAGCGCGGGTCACCGTCACCGAAAGCGACTCGCCCTCGGCCAAGCGTCGGTCAATGAGCAACGTGCGGACGCCAGCACGATCCGTATGCACCAGCACGCCATCGACGCCTTCAGTTGCGGCGTGCAGTACCGCTGCCGAGACACGACCCTCCGACGTCGTGGGCACACGAAGGGCGGCGCGCTCCTCGACGTTTGGCGAAACATGCGGATCGCCGCCGTTGGTCGCGTACGCAAGACGAAGCACGGCCGCAGTTACCTCGTTCTCAGCATCCGTGATGTACCAATCACCCACCCGCCGCATCGCGCCGACGGCAGGCAACGTCTCGCTCCACGCATACGCATTCGTGCGCGCGAATTCAGTCGTATCGCCGCAGTTGCCGATCGCGTCGCAGACGCCACTCGTCGCCGTCAGCGCACAGCTCGCGCCCTCGACCGAGTACACGACATCGCAACACCCGCGCGCCTCATCGAAGTAGCCGCGCTGACACGGCCCATCCAGCGCTGCGCATTGCGCGCCAGCCACGCCATCCACGGTGCCAGTGCCTGCGTTCTCGCAGAGATTCGAAGTCGTTGCCTGGCCGAGCAATCCGGCGTCGGTGCAGCCCGAGAAGGCGCGTGCGACCAGCGACACGGCGAGCGACTCTTCGGGGCTCACGCCGTCGACGAGGGCGGCTTCGAGGTCGGAGACGCGGCGCAAGGCCCATGGGCCGCGCTGAAAGACCATCCCGCGGAGGCTTGGAAGCGCTTCGAGCTGCAACGCCAAGAGCGAGCGCGCTTGCGACGCGTCGTCGCCAGTCAGCCCTTCGCACTGCGCAGCATGCGTGTGCTCGCACACCGAACGCCACTGCTCTGCGCTCTGGGTGCAGATGCCAGCACGGCCTCCGCGCGCATCCACTGCACCCGCGTCGTCCTCTAGCCCCGTTGCCCCATCGCGCGTGTGCACAGCACAGCTAGCTACGAAGGCTGTCT
>JBILQT010000388.1:0-6040 GCA_044373065.1 Sandaracinaceae bacterium | reverse complement strand
CGCGTGAGGGCTGGGCCCGCTTTCGTCTCGCTCGCAGACACGCCGTCGAGTTCGTTCTGCGCAAGGACTACACGGACGATTGGGAGGCGGAGATCAAGGAGGAGTACACGTACTTTGATCGCGCGCGCTTCGAGCAGACGTTCGCCTCGCTGGGCCTTCGGGTGCTGGCCTCCACGCCGATCTGGAACCCGTGGATCGTGCGCAATCGCTTCGAGGGAAAGTTCGAGATGCGTGCGCTGGATGAGCGGCCGCTGCCGTTCCCTGCGACGAACTACATCATCGTGGGAGAGCGCGTGGGGGAGGGCGCATCGGTCTCCTTCGAGGATGCAGGCGCGGCCGAGAAGGTGGGCTTTCTTGCGCTTGAGCATGTTGTGCGCACGGACACAAAGCAGGTGCGCGACATCGTTCGAAGGCCTGGCGTGGTCGCCGATGTGATCCCGTATTTCGTCTCCGAGGAGCGCGTCTATGTGCTCGCGCGGACGTCCTATCCGCGGCCGATTCTTGTCGCGCAGGCGGCCTCAAAGTTCGCACTGGATGGCGCAGGCGTGGTGCCCTGGTTGGTCGAGCCGCTGCATGTCGCCCTCTTCGAGAAGCCCATCGCGCAGTCGGTGGAAGAGGAGCTCTGGCGCACCGCGAGGCTCGACGCGGATGCGATTGTGAGCATGACGATGGGGAGCGCGTATTGCCCCTCTCCTGGAGGCCTTCAGGAGGAGGTGCGCTCCATCTTCGTGGAGGTGAGGCCGAGCTTTCTCGACCTTGCGCTGGAAGGCATTTCGCCATTCTCCACGTCAGGACGCGTGCGCCCGATCGAGGCGCAGCAGCTCTTGCGTGCGGCCCAAGTTGGAGGCCTCCCGGATGCGCGTCTTGAACTCAATGTGCGTGACCTCCTCACGCGTCTTGGAAGAGCGCATGGCCCGTGGCTCGGCGATGCCCCGCATGATCCTGCGCAGCCTCTGAGCCACACAGAGAGAGCCTCGTGGGACGTGCTCAAGAGCATCCCGTCGCGCCGTCTCTATCGCCCGCATCGAGACACACGCGATAGGCCTTTCTTGGAGCTTCACGCGCGACGTTTTGTGGAGCGCGATGCAGCGGGCCGTGCGGTCGGTGAGGCCGTGCTTGAGTTTGCGATGCCGACTGCGCGCAGCTCCGTGACGGTGGCCCTCGCGCTCCTTGCGCGTGTCAACGATGTCGTCTGTCTTGGCCTCGATGACGATGACCTCCCGGCGATTCAGAGCTTCTACGGTCACAGCAACGTGCTCGTTGCGCCTGCATGGCGTCTGCCTGTGACGTGCGACTCACGCGCCGAGGCACTCACCTTCGTGCGTGTCCGCTTGCGCGCGGAGCACGGTGTAGAGGTGGGCGAGCTGGCGGAGCTCGGCGGTCGCTACCACCCCTCGCCCGGCGCGACCCCCGAGGTCGTGCATCCCTTTGCCGCCTGGGTGAGCTCGTGTTCGGAGCCCGCGAACCTGCGCGCCCTGCGCTTTGTGTCGATCGAGGAGCTGGCGCGCCATGCGACGGAGATTGTCGACGGACATCTGCGCGTCGCCGTCCTGCGCGCGGCCTCGATGCTCGGTGTGCTGCGCTGAAGCTGTCCGTGCGCCGCTAGATGTCGCAGGCGTCGCCGATGCCGTCTCTGTCGGTGTCACGCTGGCCGGGGTTGGAGATCAGTGGGCAGTTGTCACAGGCGTCAGCCGAGAAATCGCCATCGCCGTCGCGCTGATCGGGATTCGCGGCGCTTGGGCAGTTGTCGCAGGCGTCTCCGACGCCATCTGTGTCGAGGTCGGCTTGGTCTGGGTTGTTGCGGGCAACGCAGTTGTCGCAGGCGTCACCGACACCATCCGCCTCACTGTCAAGTTGGTTGGCGTTGGGGATGGAGACGCAGTTTTCGCACACGTCTCCAACCCCATCACCATCAGCGTCTGCTTGGTCTGGGTTCGCGATCCCAGCACATGTGTCCAGAGCGTCGACGAACCCGTCGAGGTCTGTGTCCACCACGAAGCCAATGTTTGGCGGTGTTCCTTCGTAACCGACCGCTACCCAGAACGAGCCATCCGGCGCGAGGCTCGTTCGATACAAGTCCATGAACCCACGGATTCGTTCCGAAGTGGCGGAAGCGATCGTGCCGTCGGGCTCAAGGTCCGCACCGATACCGTTGAGAAGTCCTTGTAGCGTTTCGCCGACGCCGCTCCCCGCGATGACCACGATATACACAGAGGTTGCCAGCAGGCACCGTGCCGCCATGGTGTCGCCCTCGGTCACGGTGGAGGAGGTTCCGATCGCGCCGCAACTGACCGAGGGGGCGATGATCCCAAGACCTGCCCGCAGTTCACCTTCAGCCTGGTCTCGCGCGACCGGAAAGGTCGTTCCAGTTCGGACGAGGTGTCGAATTCGAGGCGAAGTCAGATGCGTGATGATGTTGACTGACGCGCGTTGCGTCGCCGAAGACGTGGTTGGCTCGTAGTACGCGCGGAGCGTCAAGTAGGGACTGTCTGCCGCGTTGAGTTCGCTTCGGCTGTACCCCGAAGCCTCAATCATCACGATCGACGACGTTGGGACGAGCACCTCGAACTCGCCGAGGTTGTTGATCGTCTCCGTCAGATACACCGTGCCTGTCGGCAAGAGCATGGCGTCCACCGGAGCGACCATCACGGTCGAGCCGACGACGAGCGGTCCTTTCTGCGCGGCACCACGGAGCAGCATGCGCTCGTAGAATTCAGGTGCATCCGGGCCCGCGTCGGGCGATGCGCTCACATCGCTTGTCCATGCGTCGGGTGCGTTGGTGTCGCCATCGCCGTGAGGCGCATCTGCGCCGTTCGTCGCGGCGTCGGCGACCGAACCATCGAGGGCTTCGGGCTGCGGGCATCCAGACGTGAACAACGATGCCGTCAACAACCAGCGCGCGTACTGCTTTGGATTTCCCATCGGGCGAGTGTGCCCGAAGCGCGATCATCAAGCGAGCGAGAGACCGCCGTCCAAGGTCAGCACCGTGCCTGTCGCGAACTCTGCGCTGAGCAAGTACGCGACCGCGTCGGCGACCTCGTGGGCGTGGCCCATGCGGCCCACGGGGTGAAGTTTTGCGAGGGCTTGGAGGTCGTCGCCGCGGGAGCGGATCATGTCGGTGTCGATGATGCCGGGGGCGACTGCGTTGACGCGGATGTGCTCGCCTGCGAGCTCGATGGCCAAGGCTTTGGTGAAGGCGGTGAGCGCGCCCTTGGTGGCGCTGTAGATGCTCGTCGTGGGGGCGGGCCTGTCGACCAACGTGCTCGTGATGAAGACGATGTTGCCGGCGTTTCCGCGGTCGCGGCATGCGCGTACGAACTGCCGCGCGAGGTCGATGCCCGCGAAGACGTTGACCTCAAAGAGGCGCTCGATCTGTGCGTCGTCCGTGTCTGCGATCGGGCGGTGCTCGCCGAGACCTGCGGCATGCACAAACGCATCGATGGGACCAAAGCGCGTCTCGGCTTCCTGAATTGCGAAGGTGCGTTGTTGACGATTCGTCAGCTCGAGCAGGCAGTAGTCGATGCGGCCATTGGAGTCGGCGCGGAGGCGCTCGCCATCGGCCTCGCTGCGGACCGCCGCGATGACTTGTGCGGTTGTGGAGAGCTGTTCGGCGATCGCCCGCCCGATGCCGCGGCTCGCCCCTGTGACGAAGATGCGATCAGGCACCGAGCACCTCGGAGCGCGGAAGGAATGCAGGCTCTGGCATGGCCTTGCCTGGCTCGCCGTCGACCTCGATCTCGTCGCCGGGGATGAAGGGCGGTGAGTCGACGCAGAGGATGGATTGCCACTTCTCGGTGGGGTTGTCGTAGCGATGCGCGAGGTCGTGGGGCCAGCGATGCACGGTTCCCGAGGTGACGTGCGCATGGTTCAAAAGCAGGCCCTCACCGAGGACCATCTCGCTCTCGTTCATGACGCGATGCACGTGAAGCGGGATGCCGCGGCCCGGCGCAACGTTGAGGCGATAGATGCCGACCTCACGCGTCTCGTGGACGATGTCGACCGTGCCGAAAGGCTTCTCCTCGTGCGTCAGCGTGACGTCGCCTGCCTCGCGGTAGACCTCGATCGAGGGGATGCCGTTGCCGCGCAGGGCCATGGGCTTGGAGAGTCGAATGCGGACGGCTTGAATGCGTGCGCGCTCCTCACCGAGGGCAGGTGGCGCGAGCAAGAAGCGCGAGAGTGCATGCGCGGCGGTCTCGAGAAGAAAGAAGCGCGAGCTCTGCAAAAGGAACGCGATCTGCGCAGCGACGGCGGCGTAGTCGACGGTGCGACGGAGGCGTTGGCTCTCGCCCGCCCACTCCGTGTCGAGCTCCATGCGCACATCGAGCTCAAGCGGCTGCGGTTCGTCGCGCTCGCTTGGATAGACGCCGACGATGCACTCGACGCGCAGGCCGCGAATCTCAATCACATCGGGCTGACGTTGCCTGCCCGAGGGCGCGTTGGTGCGCGAGCCCTTCTTCGACGATGCGGAGTTGCCGGAGCTTCGTTGCATCTGTTGATGGTGCGCCATCGACGCGTTGCAGCAACAGCGTTATGCCTCGCCCCCCATGGCCAATCACTCGTATGGACCGCCCTCGGGCACGACAGATCTCCCCTTGCTGAGCGCCTTTCGTCCCGTGCCGCGTACGGGCGTTATCTACG
The DNA here is from genome assembly GCA_044373065.1 of Sandaracinaceae bacterium. Lineage (GTDB taxonomy): Bacteria > Myxococcota_A > Polyangia > Polyangiales > Sandaracinaceae > JAFLCL01. The sequence continues at coordinate 1,402 of JBILQT010000388.1, read as the reverse complement.
TCACCGCAGAGGCGACGCGGCTTGGCTATCGGCAGGATGACCCGACGTGGTGCAACCTCGGACAAGGTCAGCCTGAGACGGGACCGCTTCCCGGATCGCCTGCGCGTGTCGAGACGATTCACGTCGACCCAGCCGATCACGAGTACTCGCCGGTTGCTGGTTTGTGGGAGCTCCGCGAGACGGTCGCAGGCCTCTACAACAAGCTCTACAGGCGCGGCTTGCCTTCGCAGTACACGGCCGAGAACGTCGCGATTGGCGGCGGTGGACGCGTCTCGATCATGCGTGCGTGTGCCGCCATCGGCGCGATCCACGTCGGACATTTCTTGCCCGACTACACCGCGTACGAAGAGCTGCTGGATGTCTTTCGACGCTTCACCCCCATCCCGATCTTGCTCGACCCCGAGAGCGGCTACGACTTCAGCGTGAGGCAGTTGCGTCGCGAGGTGCTCGGTCGCGGCCTCTCCGCGCTCTTGCTCTCGAACCCTTGCAACCCAACGGGAAAAGTCATCGGTGGGGAAGAGCTTCGCGCCTGGGTGGCGATGGCGCGTGAGCTCGACTGCGCGCTCTTGATGGACGAGTTCTATTCGCACTACGTGTGGAAGAACGAAGCGGGGAGCACGATGCCAACGGGCATGTCGAGTGCGGCTGCCTATGTGGAAGACGTCGACCGCGACCCCGTCGTGCTCTTCGACGGGCTCACGAAAAACTGGCGCTACCCAGGCTTCCGCATCTGCTGGACGGTCGGCCCCAAGAGCGTGATTCAGGGCATCGCGAGTGCGGGCTCCTTCCTCGATGGCGGGCCTTCGCGTCCGATGCAGCGCGCGTCGATTCCGCTTCTTGAAGAAGAGGCGACCAAGCGCGAGACGGCGGCCATTCACCAGGTCTTCAGTGAGAAGAAGCAGATCATGCTTCAGGGCCTGCGCCGCATCGGGGTGCGCTTCGATCTGGAGCCTGAGGGCACATTCTATTGCTGGGGCGACATCTCCGGTCTGCCGCCGAGCTTGCGCGATGGTGAGTCGTTCTTCCGCGCCGCGCTGGAGCAGAAGATCATCACGGTGCCAGGTGCCTTCTTCGACATCGATCCAGGCAAGCGTCGCGGTGGTCGCACCTCGCGTTTCCAGCATCATGTGCGCTTCTCGTTTGGCCCGAGCAAGAGCGTGATCGAGACGGCGATGGGTCGGCTCGCGCAGATGGTTCGAAGCGCCGAAGAGCACGCCTGATTCAGGGCGCTGCGCGGAAGAGATCACGCACGCGAGCGACGCTGTTATCGTCGCGTGCATGAAACGCGCTCTGTGGGTTGCCATCGTCGTCTCGCTTTCCGCTGGTTGTCCGGAGCCCGCTCCCTCGGAGGATGCGGGGAGCCTCGCCGACGCGGCGCGCGATGGAGGGCCTGGTTGTGCAG
>JBILQT010000386.1:0-6043 GCA_044373065.1 Sandaracinaceae bacterium | reverse complement strand
ACGCCGACGGAAGTTCCTGAGCTTGCGGGCGCGCAGCAAATGTCGCTTGGTGCGCTCCACGCGTGCGCACTCTTTCCAAGTGGCGAGGTCATGTGCGGCGGTTCGAGTCGCTCGGGCCGGCTCGGCGTGGACACGCCGATTGCGCCCGCGTTGTTCGTGCGTGTGGTGGGCGTGCACGATGCCGTCGATCTCTCCGTAGGCGATGCCGCTGCGTGCGTGGTTCAGCGTGGAGGGCAGGTGCTCTGCTGGGGTGACAACGCGATCGGACAGACAGGCCGCGCCTTCCCCGCGCACGCCCCCGGGTTGCCCGTGCCGCAGCCAACGCCCGCGCCAGTGGAAGGCCTCTCGGGGGCCGTCTCGGTCGGCGCGGCGGGCAATCACGCCTGCGCGCTTCTGTCGGGCGGTTCCGTCGCCTGCTGGGGCCACGACGCGTTCGGCGCGCTTGGTCGGGGCGCACGATACACAGGCGGCTCGGAGTTCATGCCCCAGCCCGTGGAAGGACTCAGCGAAGTCACGCAGCTTGCGATCACGGGACAAGGAGGCTGCGCGCTGCGCGTCGACGGGAGCATCTGGTGTTGGGGCGGAAGCGTCTCCCACTACCCGGGCTTCGAAGCGATGGTTGCAGACAATTGCCCCGTGGTGGTGGACCAATCCTGTTGGCGTGCGCCTCGCGCTCTCGTGGGCGTCGCAGGAGCCACGGAACTCCAGATGTCAGCAGGCTCCGGCTGCACCAAGACGGCGGGCCAGTGGCAGTGCTGGGGTCGCGATGACTACGGGCAAGCGCTCGGCGATGGACGCCCACTCGGCTCGCTCGCGCAGGTCTCTCTCGGAGCGGGTCACCTCTGTGTGCGCGCGGCCGACGGCGCAGTCTCATGCCGTGGGGCCGGCGAGAGGGGGCAGCTCGGCGACGGGCTGAGCATGAACTCGCGCACGTTTGTGCGGCCCGCGCTTCCCACGCGATGACGCCTTGCCCGAGACGGAAAGCAAAAGGCCCCGATCCGAAGATCGAGGCCTTTGCCGTTCACGCTTGCCGCTCGGTGAGGAGCCGAAGCGCGACTCGAATCAGCCCGTCACCCAGAGGGTGATGAGGATCGAGATGACGAACGAGTAGATGACGAGCGACTCGATGAGCGCGAGGCCGAGAATCATCGGCGTGAACATCTTGTCTGCTGCATTCGGGTTGCGTGCGATGCCGTCGAGCGCCGAGCTCGCTGCACGGCCCTGACCGAGTGCGCCGCCGAACGCTGCGATGGCGATGCCGATGGCTGCGCCGAAGCCGACAACCGACTTCGCCGACCATGACTCGGGGGACGCGTCCTGAGCGAATGCCGTCGCCGTGAGGAGGAGCGTCGTGATGAACGTTGAGAGCCCAAGCAGATTCTTCTTCATTGTGATTCTCCTTCGAACCGTCTTCCCCCGGAGGGGACTCATCTTTGGCAGCGGCGCCCCGCTTCCATGTCTCGAGCGCGATTGCTACTGCCTTCGTTACTGTTGCCTAACAAACGCCCGCAGAGTGGAAGCGGGCAGAGTCTTGATGCGCTCTGTAGCGCGGCGAACGCTCAGTGCGCGTGCGCTTCCTTGCCGTGGGCCTCTTTGCCGTGGCCGTGGTCGTCGCCGTGCTCTTCATGCTCGTGCTTCGCGACAGCGAGGCCGATGTAGACCGTGCTGAGGATGCAGAACACTGCCGTCTGAACCATCACAACGATGGTGCCAAGGACGAGGAAGGGAACCGGCACGAAGAAGGGAACCAGGAGGGTGAAGATGCCGACGACCATGTGGTCACCGAACATATTCGCCATGAGACGAAGGCTGAGCGAGAGCGGGCGGGCAAGGTGTCCGATGATCTCGATGACGAACATCAAGAGGTTCAGCGGGATGCCGATGGGGCCGAGCCAGGGGCCGAAGAGATGCTTGATGTGCGTCATGCCGTTCTCACGGATGCCGTACACGTGCGTCGCGACGAAGATGATGATGGCGCAGGCGGCCGTCGTCTTGAGCGACTCAGTCGGCGGCAGGAAGCCGGGGATGAGGCCCATCGCGTTCGAGAAGAGGATGAAGACGGCGCAGGTGCCGATGAGCGGCAGGAAGTAGCGCGCGGCCTTCTTGCCCATGATGGGCTCCATCATGCCGAGCACGCCACCGACGAAGAGCTCGAAGAAGGTGCGGATGGTCAGCGTCTCTTCGGGGATGAGCGCGGCCTTCGCATCCTTGAGCTTGCCGTTGGCGACGAACGCCATGACGCCTGCCAGGAGGAGAACAAAGAGCGCCGAGACCACGTGGTCGACGCTTGCGCCGCCGTGTCCGTAACCCTGGTGCGCGATCCACGTCTCGCCGTGTCCGGTCACGATCGCGTTGAGCGACATCGTGAGCGACTCAATGAAGCGGTAGAGCGGGCCCAAAGTCAGGCTGAACCAAGACTCATGCTCAGGCATGTTCAGTCGCCTTTCATCTCGCCAGCGTTGGCTGGCTGCGTACCCGTTTGCGGGTTTCCCTCGCGGGAAATTTGATAATGAGAAGCCCCGACGACGAGGCCAAGAACGAGCGAGCCAATCCCAAGGGCAAAGCCGATCGGATTGACGCGACCGAAGTAGAGAACGATGGCGGAGAGGCCGAGGATGAGGCCCGTCTTCGTCATCAGAAGAAGGCTGACTGAGGCGCGCTTGGCCGGGTCGCTCTTGAGGACCGCGCTCACAAGCCAGCGCAGCGCGAATGCGTTGAGGAGGGCGACACCTGCGCCCGCGAGTGCACCGATACCGATCGATCCGCTCACCATGAAGCCCACCGCGACGAGAATCGCGGCGAAGGCTCCAACGTAGAGGGGGATGCGGTCTTGGAAGGTCATTCGGGGTTCTTGGGGGTGGCTGCTGCTGCGCGCTTCTCGCGCTCTTCGTTTCGCTTCACCCGCGCTCGTTCGTCGCGGACGACTTGGACAAGGCCTTTGAATCCGGCGGCGATCCCGAGGGCGAGACCGATGAGCGTGAAGGTGGGGCGACTTCCGAGCTTCGTGTCGACCCAGTGACCGCCGAAAAGTCCTATCAAGGTGGCGACAGAGAGCTCGGTGCCGATGAGGGCAAGCTTTTGGCCTTTGCCGAACTCTCGCCTGTGTTCCGGTCCGAAAAGCTTCATCTCAGACCGAATGCGCGCGCCATGTAGCACGGGGTCATAGGTGGTCAAGAACGCGGGTCAGGGATTCAACTGCGCGTTAGACGGCAGCGAATGCGGTCTCTGCGGCGCGCACCGTCTCGTCGATGTGCGCGTCCGTGTGCGCGAGGGAAACAAAGGCCGCTTCGAACTGTGCGGGGGGCCAGTAGATGCCCTGACCAAGCATCGCGGCATGCCAGCGACCGAACGCCTTGCGATCGACTTTGTCGGCGTCCTCCCAGCTGCGGATCGGCCCTTCGCCGAAGAAGGGCGTGATCATCGAGCCGACGCGCTGGATGGTCACGGGGTGCGTTGTCTTCTTGGATGCGGCCAAGAGGCCTGCGTGAAGCCTGGCGCTCCGGGTCTCAAGCTGCTCATACGTCCCCGGCACCTCGAGCGCCTTGAGCGTCGCCATGCCTGCGGCGACGGCGATCGGGTTTCCGCTGAGCGTGCCGGCTTGGTAGACGGGGCCGAGCGGGGCGATCTTCTGCATGATGTCGCGACGGCCGCCGTAGACGCCGACGGGGAGGCCTCCGCCGACGATCTTGCCGAGGCAGGTGAGGTCGGGCCGGATGCCATAGAGCGCCTGGGCGCCGCCGAGGGCGAGGCGAAAGCCCGTCATCACCTCGTCGAAGATGAGGAGTGCGCCGTGTGCGGCGGTGAGCTCGCGGAGCAGCGCGAGGAAGCCTGCGTCGGGAGGGACAAGGCCCATGTTGCCGACGACGGGCTCGACGATGAGCGCAGCGATCTCGCTTCCACGCTCCGCAAAGAGCGCGCGTGCGGCCTCCACGTTATTGAAGGGAAGGACGAGCGTGGTCGCGCCGATGGAGGCTGGGACGCCTGCGCTTGTGGGGACGCCAAGCGTGGCGAGGCCCGAGCCTGCTTGCACCAGGAGGTAGTCCGCGCCGCCGTGGTAGCAGCCCTCGAACTTCACCACGAGGTCGCGGCCGGTGAAGCCGCGCGCCACACGCACCGCGCCCATCACAGCCTCGGTGCCGCTCGAGGTCATGCGCATCATCTCGATCGAGGGCACGAGCTTGCAGACGAGCTCAGCCATCTCGACCTCGCCCGAGGTGGGCGCGCCGTAGCTTGAGCCACGCGTCATCGCGTCTTGCACGGCCTTCACCACGCTGGGCGCTGCGTGCCCAAGAATCATCGGGCCCCAGCTGCCGACGTAGTCGACGTAGCTGCGTCCATCGACGCCCTTGAGCAGCGCGCCCTCCGCGCTCTCGATGAAGACCGGCGTGCCGCCGACCGAACGGAAAGCACGCACGGGAGAGTTCACGCCGCCCGGAATCACACGCTGTGCGCGCTCCATCCAGGCTTCATTGGCATTCGCATTCGGGGTGTTGGCGTTCATGGGCGCCGATGGTGGGAGATGGGCGCGATGGCGTCGAGGTGATGTTGGTGCATCGCCGCGCTTGCTCCCGCCGCGCCCTGCATCGATAACGCGCCATGCGCCGCGCACTCCTTCTCATCGCGACCCTCGCCCTCACGCCCACGCTCGGATGCAGCCTCCTGCCAGGCGCATCGTCTTGCTTCGACTGGACGAGCTCGAGCCCTGCCTCCGCGCAACTTCGTGCGCTCGGCTACCAAGGCGGCGGCCCAAGCTTCGCGGCGATTCTGACGGCCTACCTCGAGCACGAATCCCCGGCCGCGCTCGCCGCGCTCTCGCTCGATGATGAGGGCGATGCACTGCGCGTCTGCGGTGATGCGGCCTCGCTGCAGGTCGCGCGCAACGCGATGGAGCGCTTGGAGCGCGACCCTGCATTGCTGCGCGCGATGATCGCCGTGTCGCTGGGCTCGGGCGAGATGGAGTGAGCCGCTGCACGACGACGACGACGCTTGTCCAGGCCGCGGGGGATGATGACCCTGAGCCGATCCAGCGAAGACGCTGCGTGGTAGGCCAAATCATGGCCGCGCGCGTTCGCTTCATCGAAGACCACTTCCCGCTCGTTCTCTGCATCGGGCCCGACCTCTGGGATGACGAGGCCGTGAAGGAGATGGCCGCAGGTTCGGAGCGCCTCTTTGCGCGGGGCGAGCGCTACGCACTGGTGGTCTGCTCCCCTGCGCGAAGCGAAGTCGGTGCACGGGCGCGCAAGCAGCTCGCCGATTGGTCGGGCATGCCGCATGTCCGCGAGCGGACGCGTGCGCTCTGCGCGGGCTCCGCGACCGTCGCGCGCAATGCGCTCCAGCGAGGGGCACTCACCGCCATTCTCTGGCTCTGGACTCCGGCCGCACCGCACGAGGCCGTGGCCACGCCCGAAGCGGCTGTCGATTGGTGTCTCGAACGACTGGATGCGGTCGGCGTCCCGCTGCCGCGCTCACGCGAGACCATTCGCAAGCTGGCGATTGCGCAGCTGAGTCAGGTCTGAGCGCGCGCCGTGCGATCGGTGCGTAGTATCCCGCGGCCATGAGCATCGACGCGCAGAACCTCACCCTCACGCTCCCCGACGGCACCACGCGCACCCTGGTTCGTTACGAGGACCTCCAGGGCGTCAGCCTCCTCGCCGATCGCAACGCGCTCCTCGCGCGCTATCGCGATCACGAGCTCAAGCAGATGAGCGACAACGACAAGCTGTTGGCGTCTCTCATCGTCGCCCCGACGGAGATCCTCACCGAGCTCGCCCACACCCGCGAGGTCGTTGCGTGGGGCACGCACCAGCCGCCGGGCGCGTGCTTGGCCGTTCTCTCGCTCACACCTTTCTCCGCCGAAGAGCTCGTCGACAACCGCATCAAGAGCAGCGTGGAGGCCGGCTTCCTCACGCTCACTGGCGAGCTCTTTGTGTGCGGATTGCAGACCTTCACGGTCGGCGTCGCGTACGCCCACGGCGAGCTCACATGCCCCCGCGTCACCCTCCCCGAGGGCACCTACCGCGTCACGGTGCACCGCCCCTTCAGC
>JBILQT010000086.1:0-25818 GCA_044373065.1 Sandaracinaceae bacterium | reverse complement strand
GCGCTTGAAGCACTCGCCTCGCAAGCTCACGCGCTCAGGTGATCTCGCCCTTCTTCTCTTTCTCGATCCAGACCTTCACCTGGTCTTCGATCACCGCCATCGCCTTGCCCTGAAAGACGCGGAACAGGAAGGGCACGTCCATGTCGACGTCCACCTTGTTGTCGAGCACGACCATGGTGCCGTTCATGACGAAGCCCTTGGCCTCGAAGCCGAACTCTGCGCGCCCGTCGCCAACCCAGCTAAAGCGCGGATTGTATTCGGGGAAGCGTGCCGAGTACGCCTCCATCGCCTTTTGGATGACAACCTTGGAGCGCTCGCGGTTGAGGCCAGTTTGAATGGTTTGCTTCATGGATACCGTCGGGTGATTGGAGCCAACAGAAGAAGTAGCCAAACTTCGCGAGCCCAGTGCCCGCGACGAAGTGAGTAGATGCGGTTGAACGCATCGAGTGTGCGTTGTGACGCACATCCGACCAACACGTTCACGTGAACCGCGCGATCAGTCGGGTGAGCCGTCACGCGGCGGGCGTGCGTCGCCGCGATTGCCGCCGCCTCGACCGCCTCGACGGTTGCGTCCACCGCGCTCGCCGCCACCACCCCCGCCACCGCCGCTCTGGCGCGCAGGGATGATCTGAATGCGACGTCCGATGCCTTCGCCGTTCGACTTGGTCGAGACGCCAGTGAACTTCGCAAGAGACATGTGGATGAGCCGACGGTCACGCGCCGGCATGGGCTCGAGCGTCACGATTCGACCCGTGTCGACCGCGCGCTTGGCCTCTCGCTTGGCCATCGAGACAAGCCCCTGATCATGGCGATCACGGTAGTCGCCCGAGTCAACGACGACATAGCGGCGACGGTCGGGGAAGCGATTGACGACTTTGTTCGCGAGGAACTGAAGTGCGTCGAGCGTCATGCCCTTCTTGCCGATGACGCGCCCGGCGTCCTCGCCACTCACATCGAGCACCACGCGCTCGCCGTCCTCACGCACCGTGACGCGCGCATCAAGTCCCATGCGGCTCAGCACGCCCGCGAGGAACTCAAGCGCCTCTTCGGCCTTGCCATCACCTGCGTGTCCGCCGGTTGAAGCGCGTTCGCCACCACCATCATCTTCGTCGTCGAAGAGTAGTGCGCCTTCCATCTCATTCTGATTGCGTTCTTCACCCACGAGGCGGCCTCCTGCTGGTCGTTTTGGCCTCAGCTCCACGCGAAGACGAGCCAGGATCGGTCGGCTTCGCGGGCTCAATTGTTGTTGCGACGGTGGCAGCCTTCGCGGCTTCCTGGCGCTGCCAGTTCCACTCGTTGAATCGCTGCTGCGCAATGCTCAAGGTCGAGTTCGTGAGCATGTAGAGGCAGAGGCCCGAGGGCAAAAAGAGCATGAACGCGCCCATCATGATGGGCATCATCCACATCATGATGCGCTGCTGCGCTGGGTCCATCTGCGTGGGCGTCAGGCGCTGCTGCAGCCACATCACCGCCGAGAGCGCGATGGGCAGGCTGAAGAAGCGGTCGGGCGCGGAGAGGTCGGTCCACCAGAGCGCGAAGGGCTGGTGGTAAAGCTCGATGTTCGTCGAGAGCGAGGTGTAGAGCGCGAAGAAGACGGGCATCTGCAGCAGGACGGGCAAGCAGCCGAGCATCTGCGCCGCGGGGTTGATGCCGTGCTTCTTGTAGAGCTCCATCACGGCAGCATTGCGGCGCTCCATGTCGCCCGCGAACTGCTCGTTGATCTTGTCCATCTCCGGCTTGAGCTTGCGCATCGGCGCAAACGACTTGAACTGGCGCGCCATCACTGGATAGAGCGCCATGCGGACAAACATCGTGAGGATGATGATCGCGAGGCCCCAGTTCCCGGTGAAGCCCTGAATCATCGCCAGACCGCGCGCGAAGACGCGTGCGATGACGGCGAAGGTACCGAGATTCACGACCTCTTCGAGGCCATGCCCTGCGGTCTCAAGGGCGCTCCACTCCTTCGGCCCGACGTAGGCCATCGTGCGCGTGATGTGCTCGCTGCCCGGCGCGAGGTCGACGATGGGATAGCGAAGCTGTGCCTCGAAGAGCGTGCCGTCCGCGTCGGTGGAGCCGCCATCTGGAAAACGGTCCGTCGCCCAAAGGCCGCAGCGCTCCGCATGCTCGTCACTTCCGGTCGCGAGCGCCTGCACGAAGTAAACGTTCTCCAGTGCGGTGAACTCGACCGCGCCGCCATAGCCATGCGTGGTTGCGAGCTCTGCACGCGGCTTGCGCGTGACCTCATCGTCGTGGCGACAAAGGCCTTGGCTTATCGCGTTCGAGCGCGCGCCAAACGAGAACGTACCCGTCGACTCAAGCGCACGGGGGACATAGTGAAAGAGGTGCGCCTGCAGGCGAACACGGCGGTTCGCATTGCCCGTATTGCGAACGCGGACCGTTTGATAGATCTGGTACGGCGCTGTGCCGGGCTCGAAGCGACGTGCGACTTCCACGCCGTTTCCTGCCCAATGCATGCGCACTCCCCCACGCGGCAGCTCAACGGAAACTGGCTCTTCCTCGATGTCCCAGACGATGTCTGGAGGCAGCTCCACGCCAGGAATCGAGATGCGCAGGGGCAGGTAGTCTTCAAGACGGACGTCGAGTTCACCCTCCGCGTCGCGTCCCGTCGTGATGAGCTCCTCCTGCTCACCGTTCGGCGTGTGGAAGCGGTCGCCGAGCATGCGGAACGACACGAGGCCGCCCGAGAGGTTGTCAAACGTCGCCTCGTAGAGGTCCGTGCGAATCGTGGCTTCCTCGCGCTGACCCACGCGTGCCCGGCGGCGCTCGATCACGCTCGCGCCATCCGATGCGGCGTCTGCGTGCTGCGCCGTGCTCTCGTTCACCGCGGCGGGGGTCGCCGTGTGTCCGAAGAAGTGCTGGTAGCCATAGTAAATGGCCATGAACGCGCCGGTGATGAGCAGGATCGTCGTGATGGACGATCGGTTCTCCGGTTGCTGTCCGCTGCTTTCGGCCATGGTCGAAACTTTCGAGGTCGCTGTCGGGTCTAGCGGGGAGGGCCTACTCGGACTTGCGTTTCAAGTCGGCGGCGGCGGGGTCGGAAACGGGCGCGAGCGTGGACGAAGACGCGTCGGGATGCACGCCCTCGTTCATCTTTTTACGGGCGCCTGGTCGTTCTGGTGGTGGGTCGTAGCCGCCTGGGAAGAAGGGCTGGCAGCGACAGATGCGCTTGGTGCCAAGCCACGCGCCCTCAAGCGGCCCAAAGCGCTCAATGCAGACGGCCGTGTAGCGCGAGCAGCTCGGTTGGAAGCGGCAAACGGGCCCGATGATCGGCGAGAGCGTTCGCCAATAGATGCGGATGAAGAGGAGCAGTGCGTCGCGGATCATCGGGATGCGTTCGGGAAGGTCCACCGCTTTGGAACCTGGGCGCTGACCTTCTCGTAGGTCATCTCGACACAGCCGATCTTGGCGATCCAGACGATGTCGCAGCCCTCGGGGAAGCGCGCGCGCTCCTTGCGAAAGACCTCGCGGACGAGGCGCTTGATGCGATTTCGCACCACCGCATTGCCGACCTTCCGGGTCACCGTGATGCCAACCCGCGAGGGTCCTTCGCCACGCGGAAGCACGAGCACGAGAAAATTCGTCGTGTGGTGCTTGCGCCCGTGCTCCTGCGTTGCCTGGAAGTCGCCACGTCGTTTGACGCGCGAGGCAGGCAAGAGGCGCTGGGTTGGCTGAGGCTCATTCATCGCGATGGACCAAAAAGAAAGCCCGCACAGAGGCGGGCTCGCTTGGATTGCCGGAGCGAAAGCTCCGTACAGTCACTTCTTGTAGCAGGTGGTCGCCATCTGATGACGACCCTTCGCACGGCGGCGCGACAAGACCTTGCGGCCGTTCGCCGTGGCCAAGCGGGCGCGGAAGCCGTGGGTACGAAGTCGACGGGTGCGGTGCGGTTGGTAAGTGCGCTTCACAGGAGCCTCCGGCAGCCCCGACGTGGGGCGCAAAATGGACGCCCTTTCAAGCACGCGGTTTCGAACGCGTCAAGTTCGTTCTCGTGTCCGGGCGTGGGCGCTTCGGGGCGGCTAAGGTCGCGCGTTCCGCACGCTCGGGCCAGGCGAATCTTCACGGTTTCACGGCTCATTTCAACGGCTGCGGAACCTGGCGCTCTTCCCTTCGAGGGGCACGAGCAACACTTCACGAGGTATCCATGCGAGTTCGAATGTTGGCTTGGACGGCGATGGCAGCGATCGGTGGGTTGAACTCCGGCTGTTGTTTGGATGGCGGCGCGATGTCCGCTGCACCGATGAACCTCGCGCCCGGTTTCTCGCCCGCGACGATGGTTGCCACGGGATCTGCCGACGGAATCACCGACGCGTCGTCGCTCGACTCGGCCTGCCGCGGGCAGATTCCCATCGCGCCCCAGCACGTCTTGAACGTCACGGCGGCGATCCCCAACCTCACCTTGATGGTCAACGCACCCGAGCCGGCCGACACGACGCTCGTCGTGCGCACGCCGAGCGGCACCTACCTCTGCAACGACGACAGCGAGGGCTTCAACCCGAGCATCTCGGGCGCCTTCGCACCGGGCACCTACGAGGTCTTCGTCGGCGCGTTCTCCTCGGATTCACGCGGCATCACGTACCGCTTCGGCGTCACAGAGCAGCAGGGCGTCGTGCCGACCTCGCTCGGCGCGCCTTAGGGCACTTATCTTTTGGTTTGATCGCGGCTTACGTCCTCAGTCGCTCCCTGCGACGTGGCTCTGCCACGCCTCAGTCGCTCCTTCCGGGCGCGCTCGCGCTGAAACCAAAATCTTGCGTGCCGAAAGAGCGAATCAGTTGAGCTGCAAACTGCCCTAGGTCCTCCGCGATCCGGTTCAGTCGAGCACAAACGGGTAGTTGACCAAAACAGCGCCGCCCTCGGGGGCGGGGAAGGTCCAGCTGCGCACCGCATCGGTTACGCATCCCTCAACTTGGGCATGGTTGAGCGTTGTGTTCGCAATCGTGGAGGACTGGACGGCGCCTGAGGCGCTGATCACGAAGCTGACGGTGACGCGCCCGGCGAGCTCAGGGTTCGCTGCGAGCCCCCGTTCGAAGCAGGCACGAACCTCCATCATGTGGCTGCGGATCACACTCCGGATCACCTCGCGCGCGAGCGAGCCTCCCGCGGAAGGCTGCTCGGCCAGAGTCTCTTCAGGGCTTGGAGTCTCCTCGATGCGTCGGTCGGGATCGTCGGGAAGCGCGCCCGCGCAAAGCAGCGGGGAGAACTGAAGGGTTTCGGCACCGACGGCCGCCGCGACGATACTCAAGGGCGTGGCTTCGCCGGTCATGCGCAGATACGCAATGGCGCCCTCGCTGCCCGGCGGCTCGGGCATGTCGACCCCTTCTTCCTGCGGGTAGGAGACGGCTTGGCCGGGGAGCGACGCGCGGGCGGAAAAACTGCCCGCCGTGTTCGCGCCCACGGTGGTGTGCCAGAGCGCCGGATCGGCTGCCGCGAACCCTGCAGGGAGCGCGCTCTCGAGGAGCACCGTGACGCAGACCGGGCTGACACCGGCGACGGCTGCGGTGAGCGAATCGAGCCCGCCGGGGAGCGCGGGTTGTGGCGTCGCTCCGCAGAGCTGGAGCGCGTGCATGCCGGCGCCTTGCGCTGCCCGGAGGACCGATCGGAGCGCATTCACGCCCACCCCGGCATCGAGAAAGATGCTCAAGCGTGGGTCGGTGAGCACGCCCACATTTGTGTCGTCTGGATCGGCAGGAGCCTCTTCTTCCAGCAGCCATTCGATCGGCTCTTCCCCAAACTGAGAGCGTTCGGCCGCCACCGCGACCTGCTGAGCTCGAAAGAGCTCGATGGCGTGCGCTTGGCCCGCGGTGGTCTCCAGCTCATCGGCGGACACACGCGCCTCCTGGAAGACGAGGCCATCGGCACTGAGAATGCTCGCCGCCCCATCGACGCCCTCGGTTGCCGAAGGCGGCAAGACAACGGGCGAGAAGCCGGCCAACGCTCGCCAAGGCGCCTCGTTGAACGACATCACGAGGGATTCGGTGTGCGACGTCACGCTGGCACTCACCCCGAACGCCAGCGCCAAGAAGCTCGCCACAAGTGCGCCTCCCACCACACCGCCGAGCGTCGGCTTCCCGCGTGAAGCGGCCCAGCCCACGCAGACCAGCACGACGACGACCAGCACGCCCATTCCTGCCCAGTGCACACGCGAGAGGACAAGGATGGAGGAGGCGCCGTGCGCTGCGACAACGCCGCGGTCTGACGCCATCACATTCGAGAGCGCGTTGAATTGATCGGCACGCGAGAGAGAAATCGCGGCGGTGTTCGCAGCGACCCACGCCAAGAGCATCGCGGCCGCAGACGCGACCGAGAGCGCCGCGGCGCGGTTGTGTCGCGCGTCGGTGCCCGAAGCGCCCAGCGCCACCGGGAGGCTGACAAGAGCATAGGCGGCGCAGGCGGCGACCATCAGCGCGCTGGCCGTGCTCGTTTGCGCGAAGAGCGCGTAGCCGGCGAGGGAGACGAGCATGATGCCGAAGAAGGCACCCACACCCGCGATGGGCCATCTTCGGTTCGTGTCCTTCTGACCCGCCGCACCCAGCGCAAACGCGAGCGAGAGACCCGCGGCAATCGCTGCGCTCGCCCAGCCACCGAAGAAGCGCGCCTGCAATGCCTCGGAGTACCCACGCGCGCCCATCACGCCGCGGGAGGCCGAATCAACGAACTCGATGGCGTGGGCGACACTGGCCATCCCCGTCCAAACGCCGAACTCACCGGCGAGCCAAGGAAGCGCCACGAAGAAGACGGCGATTGCCGACGGAACACGCAGGCCTCGGGCGGCGAGACCGGCGAGCACGATGCAGCTTCCCCAGGCGATCATCGCGGCGAGGAGCACGAGGTAGGCGCTCCATCCCGCCTCTTGAAAGTGGTACCCGAGGTCGCGCACGAAGAGGAGGGGCAGCGTCGCCAGCACGGGGACGACGAACACCGAGACGACCGCCAGTACCGTGAGGCCGACCGAGGGCTCGCCTGAGGTTTTGGGACGTTGCTCAGTCGCGACAGGCTCAGAGGTCATGCCCGCTTGTACGATGGAAAGCCCCCCGTCATCAGCTCACTTGGGCGCGCGCCAGCGGTGCACAAGGCGCGGCCATCCAGCCTCGGCGTCGTAGTTCTTGGCGATGACCCGCGCGAAGGCGGTGACGTTCTCGCGCATCCAGGGGGCGAGCGACTCGGACTCGCCGACCTTGGCCTCGTTGGGCTGCAGCTCCACGTCGACCGTGGCTGCGCCCTCGGGCCAGCTCACCGTAACGAGGTAGCGCGCGCGCTCTCCCTCGACCTCCAGCCGGTCGAACTGAAAGCGGGCGCCCGAGTGCGTGTCTTCAGTGCGCATCCACGCCTGCGTCGTTCGGGACAATCGCGACCGGCGTCATCACACCGGAGCGGGAGATGGCGACGTGCGAACCATCGGGCATCACGTAGGCCGCTGCGGCCTCGTCGTAGCGCGGGAGGGGCGTCTCGATCGGCGTCATCAGCTCACCGCGGATGCGGCCCTCGAGCACGTTCACGCGGATGGGGCGCGCGAGCTGGTAGACGTAGCCGCCGCTGTTGATCTCCATGTGGTAGTCGTGCCCCTCGATGTTGGCGTTGCGGCCAAAGCTCAGCACCTGCTGACCAACACGGGTGTGTGCGCGGTGCTCGAGCGCGAAGGACATCAGGCGCACGGCCATGTGGTTGTGCAGGCGGTGACAGCCGTGCGAGTGCCTTCGCATGATGCTCATGTAGTCGACCGAGCCGTGCGAGCGGATGCCCTCATCGCCACCGAGACGCAGCGTGCCGTCTTCGCGCTCCTGGTAGCGGATGTGGTAGGCGGCGACGAGGCCGTAGGCCGATGCATAGCTGGGGCCGGTCTCGTGGTAGTTCGGTGCGAAGGCGTTGGCGCCGCGCTGGCCCGTGCGACGGAAGAGGTCGCGTGCAGGGGTCGATTCGGGCGGGAGCCAGACCGGGGCCGCGACAATCTGGTGCCAGACGACGGGGCCGGGCGGTGAGTTCTTGTAGCGCCACCAGATGCGATTGTTGATCTCCTCGCTGCGCCAGCCGCCGATGGTCGTGCCGTAGCGGGCGAGCGGGATGTTCTGGCCGTTCCAGGTGACGAGGATCGTCGTGTGTGGACGACGCTCGACGGGCTGCGCGCGCTCGTGTCCAAGCTCGTCGTAGGGGAACTCGTACCAGACATCGCCGCGGTCGATCTCGACCGAGATGTCCATGTCGGGGCCGTAATACTCGGGCAGCTGCGGCATGCGGATCGCCACCAGATGCGTGCCACTCGGCGAGAGATCGCCAAGGCCCTCGAGGAAGGCCTGCGTGCCCTCGATGGTGGTCAGGCCAAACGACTCGACCACGATCGAGCGCACCTCAGCCTCGAGGTTTGGCAGGTCGTGCTCGGCGCCGGAAGCATCGCGGTAGGTGCCTGTGACGCTGCCATCCTCAAGCACGCCAGCGGCATGCAGCGCCCGCTCGGTCAGCACGCGGATGACGGCCTCTTGCTCCCCTTCAATCGGCGATCGACGCAGCATGTTGAGCGTCTCGCGACCGAGGAAACCCCAGCCGTAGATGCGATGACGGCGCTCAAACTCGGCGAGCGCCTCGTGCGTCGGCCAATCGAGGCCACCACGGACGTACTCGCCCTTCCCCTCGAAGTAGCCCTCGCAATCGAGGCGCGCCTGTGCGGCGCGAATCGCCTCCGCTTGCGGCAGGAGACGCAGGTACTCGGCGAGGACGCGCTGATCGCGGTTGCCCAGGAGCGCTGCGTTCACCTCTTGCGGTGTGGCCACGCCCTGACGCTCGGCGAACGCACGCGCATTCGTCTCCACGTTGTTGAAGCGGCGCGCGAAGTTGCGGCCCTCCTCGCGGCTCTCGTAGGTGATGAAGCCCTCGAAGCGACGCAGGGGCTCAAGGTCGAGGTCGGCCACGCAGGCGAGCTCGCGGGTGTGCTGGAAGCGGCTTCGCAGAAGGCCGAGCGTCGGCATGATGCCGTAGAGCTCGAGGTATTTGTCGTCCTGGGCACGTGCGCCGTGGTGGTTGTCGGGGAACTCACCGCGGGCGAGGGCCAGGTAGGTCTGACGGTAGTTGTTCGTCACGAGCGTCTCGTCCTCGCGGTCGTGCTCGCTGAAGATGTAAGGCGTCCACTCCTCGCCGAGGTCGAGGACCATGTAGCCCTCGCCGCGTGCCGTGGCGGCATCGATCGGGTGCGTGGTCCCGCCGTTCTCGAAGAGCGGAACGGGCTGATGCATCGGGGGCGGACGCGTATCGACCTGCTCGGGTGGGACGACGACGGGCGCCTCGACCGCAGCGACGGGTTCAGGTGCGGGCGTTGGCGTCGGGTCGGGCGTCTCGGTGTGCGAGGCAATGAACTCGGCCGTTCCGCAACCCGTCAGCGCAACGCCAAGGGCGAGCATTCGAAGCGTTTGATGGAGGGACTGGTTCACGGTGTTCTTTCTCTGCGGAGGAGTGCCGACTCATCCGTTCAGCGCGGGCGAGACAATTGCCCTGAGATCCGTGCTGCGCAACTTTCCGGTGAGGCGAAAGACACGCGCTACGTACCCTCGCTAGAGCACACCCAGTGCCGCGACGAATCGCCCTCATTTCGCGTGAGGGACGCGTGAGAGCGCGGAGGCCGCGACACGTGCCGTGGCAGAAGCGACACGTTCTCGCTAGGGCAGGCGGACTGGGCAGCGGACGCGGAAGACGTGGGCCGTTCCGCTTGTGATCGCCCCCATGAGCACGGGCGACTCAAGCACGGCGGCGGTCATCCAACCATCGTCGCTGCAATCCGAGATGCGGATCTTGCGAAGCGTCTGCGGCGACCCAGACGCCGGTGCATAGAGCGCGAGGGAGGACGGATCATCGACATCGCAGGTCAAGGCCGTGCGGGAGGGGAGTTGCAGCCACGCTGTGGCTAGTCCCGACAAGGGTGTGTGCACGGACCCAAGCACGAAGTGCGTGTCGACCGGGTGCCGACCGAGACTCACCGACACGATGGGCCCGCCATCGCGTATTGGAATTGCGGGCTGATCTGCGGAGGCTCCCGCAAAGCTCGGCCGACCGAAGTCGGACGCACTCGCAACGAGCGAGCCGAGCACGGAGATGTCGGAGCCTCGGAGGCCATCGACAGGCGCTGTCGCGAGAGGAGTTGAGCAGCACATCCCTGACGTGCACTCCGCGAGCGCCCCCGCGAGGTTGGCGATGCCCCGAGGAACGAGGGCCGACGTCGCTCTCGTGCCAGCAGCCAGCCGGGGTCGCTCCGCGCAGGACCCTGGAGGCGCGATCTCCGAGCGCATCGCGAGGCCGGTCACGGCGAAACCGGTCGCGGCCGCTGTCCAAGGCATCGTAAGCGCGCACCCAGCCCCGGTGCTCGTCGGCACGCTGACCTCCCTTGAGGCGAGGTCATAAACACGAACCAGACGTCCTGCCGCGACGGCAAAGAAACGACCGCCGCTTGCCACCGCAGTGGGCGACGAGGGACCGAATGTGGCCGTGGTCGCACCCACGATGCGAAGGCCTCCGGGACACAACAACGCGGCGGTGTTCTCGGTGTCCGCGACCGCAATCCGGCTGCACGCGGGGTCGGTAACATAGGGGGTGCCCGCCAACACCCACGTCCCTCCCTCAAGACGGTAGATGATGGTTTGTCTGTCCACGCCGGCGATGAGCTCCGTCAGGATCGCGAGGCGCGTTCCATCCTCGCTGACGTCGAAGTCGACGACTCCGACCATTAGGCCAAGCAGCGGAGTCTCGGGCACCGGCATGAGCGGCCCCAGAGGACCGCAGAACCCCGTCGGACATGGATGAGGCGGACCAGCATCCGAACCCGCATCGGGCGGCGCGTCGGGAGGTGGAGGAGCAGCATCGCGTCCCGCGTCGGGCCTGAACACATCGTCGGCATGGGCATCCGGCCTTGGCGCATCCATCCCGAACGCGTCCTCGGCGAACGCGTCGTCTGCAAACGCATCCGTACCGAGCGCTGCATCGAGCCCGCCATCGGGCGGGCCCGCATCCATCGCGATGCTGGTATCCCTGGCATCCAGGCGCGGGTTCTCCGGCACCCCCGCATCGAGAAAGAGGCCGCATCCGGGAAGCGTCACAAGGAGCAGAAGCGAAGCACGCGGGAAACCCATGACGCAGCGTGACGCCATGTCTTGCGGGGAATCAAGTGCTCCTGTGCCAGAGTCGCCCCTCGCGGAAAGAGTGCTCCATGGATTGGCTAGAGACCCACCAAGTGACCGTTGGCAACACCGAGGTCGGGTACGCGTCGCTCATCCTCGCGACCTTCGTCATCCTCGCCGGCTTCTTCTTCGCCTCGCGCATCGGTAAGCGCATCCGCGCGTTCGGCGGCGAGAAGGGTCCGCGCTGGCGTGAGGTTGCGGCGCAGGCTGCGGGCTACCTGATTCGCTTCATCACGATCGCGGGCGCGCTTCAGCTCACCGGCATCGACATCGCGAGCGTGCTTGCGGCCAGCGCGGTGCTCGCTGTGGGCATCGGCATCGCGATGCAGAAGGTCGCGGAGAACTTCGTCTCGGGGATCATCCTCTTCGCCGAGCGCTCCATCCGCGAGGGCGATGTCATCGAGTTCGATGGGCGCCTCGCGCGGGTGAGGCACGTCGGCATTCGGGCCACCATCGCGCGCACGCTCGACGACGAGGAGATCATCGTGCCGAACAGCATGCTCGCGCAGTCGGCGGTCAAGAACCTCACGCTCAGCGACTCGCTGCATCGCCTCTCGGTGGGCATCGGCGTCGCCTACGCCAACGATGCGGACCACGCAGTTGCAGTGCTGCACAAGGCCGCCGAGGCCCTCACCTGGCGCGACCCAGCACGCGACCCCGTCGTGATGCTGGTGGACTTCGGAGACTCCTCCTTGGACTTCGAGGTCAGCATCTGGACGCGCGATGTCTGGGCCATGCGCCGCGGCCAATCCGACCTGCGCCTGGCGCTGTGGAGGGCCCTCCGCGATGCGAGGATCGAGTCGCCCTTCCCGCAGCTCGATGTGCACTTGGATCGCATCCCCTCGAAGCTCACGCCGCCCACGAGCGCGCCCCCGACAGAGGCTGCACCCGCGCCCTGAACACGGTGTAGAAAGGCGCGCATGAATGCCCGCGTCGCCCTCTACTGCGCCTCCACCGCCGACGACCAACCCGACCTCGTCGCGGGCGCCGAGGCCCTCGTGGATGCCCTCGCCGAGCGCGGCATGGGCATCGTCTACGGCGGTGCATCCGTCGGCCTGATGGGCATCGTCGGACGTCGCGCCATCGCACGCGACATCGACATCCTCGGCATCCAACCCAAGGCGCTGTTGAGCCGCGAGATAGGCCAGCCCGGCCTCTCCCACACGGAGGTCGTCGACACGATGATCGAGCGCAAAGCCCGCATGGCCGCGATGGCCGACGGCTTCATCGCGCTCCCCGGCGCCATCGGCACGCTCGACGAGATCTTCGAGCAGTGGACAACGCGCTTCATCGGCGTGCACCAAAAGCCCATCGGCTTCCTCGACACCAGCGGCTACTGGCAGCCGCTGATGAGCGCGCTCCAGACGATGCGCGCGCGCAGTGTTGTGCGTGAGGGGCACATGACGATCCCGGTGGTGGAGGAAGACCCGCGGAGGCTCTTGCAGCGCATGTTTCCGTGAGGCCACCCTTCCCCATCGACCGCTGGGGCACCGTCACCGGACAGCCCTTTCAGCGCATCTGCATTGTGCGATGCGAGCCCTCGTCTTTCCTCGTCCTCATACAGAAGGACGGCAACCACTTCGACGATTGGTGCGAGTCGGAGGAGGACGTCGCGCATTATCTCGAAGACATCGATGTGGTCTGGGAGAGCTGACGACGATTTCGGGTGGAGACTAGGCCCCACATCCGCGGGCGCGCCTTCGACCTAACTGGCATCAGCCCGGAGCCCCGCTCGCGTGCCCCCTCGGCCAATCACGATCCGCTCCAAGGGCTATTCATCGCGCCACTTGGGCGCAACGGACTAACCCGAAGGCCCGCTCGCACACCCAAGTTTGAGGACGCGAGAAGCCCGAAGGGGTGCGCGTCGTCCCTTCGGGCTTGTGGGCGTCATGTCGAAGGCCCGTTGGCGGGCCCTTTTGGCTGACCGGGGTCAGGAAAAAGGTGCGCGCAACGGGCCTTTTGGCTTCTGGCGATTCGATCGAGGGCCCGTTCGCGGAGCGGCGGGCTTCTTGGCGTTCAAGCAGCGGGCGGCGCGTCGACGGGCGGCTTGGGCGTTGGCTCAGTGCTGCCGCGCTCGCGCATGCTGGAGAGCAGATCGAGATAGGCGAAGAGGCGCTTGTCGACGGCTGCGCCCTGGTCGGGCGTATCCGAGAGGGCATCGCGCACGCTGCCGCGGAAGCGGTTGATCTGTCCGATGGCCTGCACGCGGAGGATCGCGGCAGAGGAGCGTGTGCCCTTCGCATCGGCGCGGCCCTCAAGGAGCGGCGCGAGCGCAACGCCCGCCTCCACAAAGCTGCTCGCCCAGAGGTGGCTTGTTCCGCCGACGACAGGCAGCACATCGAGCTGTGCACGGCCCTCCACCAACGCAGACTGACGCGCCTTGGCGCGCGCAGCCTCGGTGGCAAACGAGTCGCTCAGCTGACGACGCTCGGGGATGAACGTCTCAAGCAAATACTGCGCAGCCGCGCGGGCCTCCACCGTGGCATTCGGCAGCGCGAGATAGGCCTGCCCCAGATGCCAGAGCGCCGTGCCGAACCCATCGTGAACGCCGTCTCCCTCGGAGAGCGCCTCCGCATTCGTGAGCCCACCGGCCACCTGTGAGGGCACTCCAAGAAGCTTGGCCCGCATGCGGTCGAGTGCGCGTGCACCCCCCGCGGCATCGGTGACCGCGTCGACCTCCGCGCGACGGGTGACGAGCAAGAACTCAAGGAAGACATCCACATCGCCGAACGTGAGTTTGTTCATGGCGAAGATGGGAATGCGAGGCGCGACTGCGTGTCAAGCGGTGCGGCGAAGACGTTGGAAACCATGGCGATTGGGAGGTGACGTTGCTGTAGGCTGCGCGGATGGACGAGGTCGATGGTGTAAAGACGAACGACGGGATGCCTCTCCTCACTCCGGATGAGCACGTCTTCCTGCGCGCCGCGCTGGTGGTGCGGACGTTCTACCCACACTTGCCTGAGCAGCCTCCCGGCTTCGACGAGTCGATCCTTGATCGCGTGTCGCGCACAGGCTTCGCGGCTCCGCTAAGCGCGCTCGACTTGGCCGAAGCGGAGCACGCGGTGAAGTGCTGTCTCGGTGCTCTGCATGCCCACGCTGCGTTCTCGATCGACTTCTATGTCGTGGGCTCGGTGCCGCCGGAGAAGTCGCACGACATCGAGAAGCATCTGATGTCACTTGCGGCGCTGCTTGCGGTGGATGCGTCGGGTGGAGACGCCCTTCGTAGGCAGGCTGAGGCGCTTCGAGCGAAGCGTGCGGTGGCGGAGCGCGATGCGTTCTTCGCCTCGCGTGAGGCAGCAGGTGCGCGTCCAATCGAGCTCTCCACGGGCGAGCTCTTCGTCGTGGCTGCCGCGCTCGACGAGGCGAGTCGTGCGGACCCGGGCACGTCTGCCGCGGGGCCACTCACTGCGACCGAGCGCCTCTGCGACGCGGTGATTCTCCCTCGCCACTTCACGTTGCGGGACATGGGCAAGAGACCCGCGGACCTCTTCGGAGCGCCCTTCGCCGAGTGGGACATGTCCTATCGCGTGCCCCTCACCTCGGAGGAAGCGACGCGTCTCGTGGACATCGTGACCGCCTCGATCGACGCGTTGCCAGGGGCATGGTCAGGGCTGCTGTTCCGCCTTCTCAACCAGCGCTTCGGAGGAGACGAAGACCTCGCGAATGCGCTGCTGGAGAAGCTTCGCGCGCACGCAGCGCATGCCCGCGAAACGAAGGCGCGTGATACGGAGAACGCATGAGCGAAGCCAAGCGCATCGTGATCCTCGCGGGCCCGAACGGCGCTGGCAAGACCACGTTCGCCCGCGAGTTCCTCCCCCGCGAAGGCGACTGCCCGACCTTCATCAACGCCGACCTCATCGCCGCCGGCCTCTCTCCCTTTCGCCCCGAGACGCAGGCCATCCGCGCTGCCCGGATCATGCTCGAGTTGATGGCGGAGCACTTGCGCCGCGGTGAGAGCTTCGCCTTCGAGACGACGCTCGCCGCGCGCAACTTTGGGAAGTCGATTCCGGAGTGGCGACGCGATGGCTACCGCGTCTCGCTGCACTTCTTGAAGCTGCCTTCGACCGAGGCCGCGATGGAGCGTGTTGCTGCGCGCGTTCGCCAAGGCGGGCATCATGTTCCTGAGGACGTGATCCGAAGACGCTTCATCTCAGGCTGGCAGAACTTCGAGAGCCTCTACCGAGGCGTCGTGAACGATTGGTACGTCTGGGATGCCTCGGGCACGGTGCCTCTCGCCATCCACCGCGGAGTGAACGAATGACCGACTCGGAGTTTGAAGGTGCATTGGCCGCGTTGAAGCGAGCCCGCTTGCGTGCGGAAGAGATTGCGCGCGCGACGGGGACGCATCTGGTCGAGGTCCACGACGGCAAGGTGGTCTTCGTGCAGCCACCGCCTGCGCCTGCGAAGGAGGCATCGAGCGAGGGGGAGAGTCCGTGACCGTGACCGAGACCGAGTCCGAGACCGAGACCGAGTCCGAGACCGAGTCCGAGACCGAGACCGAGTCCGTTGCCGAGTCCGAGTCCCAATGACCCACACCTTCCCGATCGACCGCTGGGGCACCGTCACCGGCCAGCCGTTTCAGCGCATCTGCATCGTGCGCAGCGAGCCCTCATGTTTCCTCGTCCTCATCCAACAGGACGGTCAGCACTTCGATGATTGGTGCGAGACCGACGACGACGTCGCGAGCTATCTCGAAGGCATCGAGGTCGTCTGGGACGCCTGACTACCGCCCCGCACAAGCCACGCTCGCCACCTCGCGCAGCGACCCATCCGAAGCCAACGCCGCACCCGCTTCGAGCGCACTCTCCAGCGCACAATGCGGCTCGGGATCGAAGGGGTTCAGCCAGACGGATTCAAGCGCGGCCTCGCGCGCCAGGTCGTTGCGCCCTACCCGTGCGGCCGCGGCCGAGATGAGCGCCAGGAGCGGGGCGTGCTGGGGGTGACGCGCGCGGATCGGGAGCAGCACTTCGAGGGCGCGTGCTGCGTCTCCGGCGGTGTAGGCGGCGCGTGCGAGGCGCGTGTTCACGATGGGGTCTTCGGGTGAAACAACCCGTGCGCGCTCGTACTCGAAGGCGGCTGCGGCGTAGCGCTGACGGCCAAAGAGCATGTCGCCGAGGCGCAGTGCATCGCGCGCCTCTTGTGCGCTGACCTCGGCCGTCTCATCGACCTCGGCGGTGCCGTGACGAAAGCGCAGCGCCATGTCCTCAGCCGTCTCTGTCGGCGCCGGACGCGCGCGCACCGCATCGACCCAACGCGCTTCGAGCGCATCCCAAGGGAGGCCTCCCACATGCGCGAAGGCCTCGCGTGCATCCTCACCTGCAGCCAGGCGCGCGGCGACATTGCGGAGGCCCTGTGCGCCGTGCTCCTCGCGGAAGAGCCCGACGAAGGTGCAGACCTGCGCGAAGGCGAGTGCGGCCATCTCGGCGCTGGGGAGGCGCGCGATGGAGGGGTGCAAGCGCTCGAAGGGGAGGAGCTCGTTGGCGCGCACGGCCTCGTAGAGAAGCTGCGAGGAGCGCGCATCGAGCGGGTCGCCCTCACGGATGCCGCGCCAGCGTGTTTCGAGGTAGCGCGCGTAGCCCTCTTGCACCCAGACGGGCGCGAGGTCGTTGGTCATGCGCGCGAGGATCAAGTGCACGTACTCGTGCCCCAGCGTGTCGGCCCAGGGGTAGCCGCGTACGAGCGCGCGTGGGCTTGTGATGATGAGCCGGTCCCACTTGCAGAGCGCGATGGTTCCCGTGGTTTCGATCTCCTCGACCGTGAGGCTGGAGACGCGCGCGAGGTGCTGTGTGGTCGGGAGGATGTCGAGACGCACGGGGCCCGGATGGCGATAGGCGAGCTCCTCAAAGAGTGCGCTGTCGACACGCGCCATCACATCGAGTGCGTAGCCCGCCATGTGTGCGTCCTGGCTGGAGTGCCGCACCTCAAAGCGGCCATCGGCGGAGCGCGTGATGACAAACGCTCGGGTCGCATCGAGCGTGGCATCGGCGATGCGCGCGAGCTCAAAGCGCGAGGATGCATCGCGTGTCCCTGTGGCCCGCACAGCCGAGGCCACGAGCTCTGCCCGCGCACGCACGTAGTCGCCCTGGTAGTAGCGAAGGAGGCCGTGCTCGAAGGTCACCTCGGGCGAGACATTCTCGGCCGCAAAGAGCGGCGCGAGCAGGGCTTCCGCATCCTCAAGACGAAGTGCATCGAGCGCATCGGCCGCTTGATGAAGGCGCTCCACATCCTCCTGCGCGTGCGCGCTGCGCGGAGTGATCAGGAGCACGAGCGCAAGCAGTGCAAGGCAGGCAGCGCGCCTCATCGAAGGAGCCCCTCGTAGTAGCGACGCACCGCATCGCTGAAGCCCGAGGGGCCGCTCTCCTGCATCGCGTCGAGCAAGCGACGGCGCTCTTCCATCGAGGCCTCAAAGCGCCCCGCGCCCGGAATGACGACGGTCTCATGCGGCGTCGGGCTCGAAGGGCCATCGCCTCCGCCGCTCTGGTTCTGCTGGTCCATCTCGATCTGACGACGCACTTCCGTCAGCCGCTGTGCAGCCTCGCCTTGTGAGCGCGCGGCCTCAAAGGCGTGCTCTGCACCAAGGTGCGCCTCGGCCTCACGCATCGAGCTCACGGCGCGCTGGAGGCCTTCGGTGATCTGCTGCCCCGAGTCACCCATCGGCAGGTTGCCAAGGCGCTGCTCGAGCTCGGCCGTCGCCTCACGCGCACTCGCCTGACGCGTCTCATCACCGCGCAGCTGCGCACGCTCCTCATCACCAAGATGCTGCGCGAGGTCGGGGATGGCGCGCTCGATCGCCTCGGCGAGGCTCTCCGCACGCTGCGCTCCCTGACGTGCAGCATCGGCGTTGTCACCCACGCGGCCGTCGTGCCCAGGGAACATGATGCTGTCGAGTGCGAGGTCGCGCTCCAGGCCATCGAGCGACTCGGTCGCGCGCTCGGCCATGCGACGTGCCTCACCAAGGTCTCCACCCTCAAGCGCCGTCTCGACATCACGCAGACGCGCGCGCGCGCTGTCCCATTGCTCACGCGAGGAGGGCGGCATCGAGCGCCTGTCGATCGCATCGAGGGCACGTGCCGCGGCGCTCGCCTGCGCCTGGAGCGCATGAGCAGCCTCCGCCGCGCGCTCACTCTCCGCGGCAATCGCACGCTCCGCCGCGGACGAGCGCGCCTCGGCACTGCGCGACGCAAGCTCACGCTGCTCACCCTCAAGGCTCATCAAGCGATCAATGACATCGGCCATCGCGCGCTCACGCTCGCCAAAGCGCTCCTCCGCAAGCGCCTCCTGGCTCTGACCGAGCGCACGCGCGAGCGCATCGATCTCCTGCTCAAGCCCCGTGAGCGCCTGCGCAGCGGCATCGAGGTCATCGCCCTCCAGCGCCTCCTGCATGCGGCTCAGCGCCTCATCCGTCTGCTCGACATCCTCCTGGCTGAGGTTCTCGAATTCCTGCGGCGCGGCCTCACCCATCTGCGCCATGCGCGAGCGCAGCTCATCGACACGACGACGTGCACGCGCAAGCGAGCCCATGAGTCGGCGCATCGCCTCGGGCGTTGGATTGCGACGGAGCTCTGCAAGCAGCGAGGTCATCTCGCGCCTCAGGCTCTCCAGCTCACGCGCGATGTTCGCAGCGTCATCGGCACGCGCACGCAAGAGCAGCGAAGAGAGTGTGATGACGGTCTGCTCGGTCGTGCGGATGCCGCGCGTGTTCGCCTCCTGCCGCGGCGTGATGTCGGCATTGCGCTGTGCACGACGTTCGCTCGTGAGGCCTGTTGCGAGGTCCCGCGCGAGTGCGCCGTAGATGCCGCGATCGGTCGCGCGAATGCTCTCGCCCAGCAGGCCATAGCTCACGTCGTTGAGCGCGTTGATCAGCGCGTCGGCCTTCTCGGCAATCGACGTGAAGCGCTCTTCATCGCGCGCGAGTTCCTCCTCGACCGGCACCTCGATGCGGTCTGCAAGGAGGTCGAGTGCTCCCTCGCGCATCGCCTCAAGTGTCTCGATCGCGTGGTCGGCAAGCTCATCCTCCGAGCGCATCACCAGCGTGCGCGGCGCCGAGCGCGTGATGTGCGGGCCCGAGATGTCGTCGCCATCCTCCGCCTCAACCACGATGACGATGGGCTCCCCTGGCTCGACCTCAAAGTCCGCGAGGGTCAACGGCGCAACACCCACCGCCGTGCGCAGATCGGAAGGGTCGATCACGATCGGAATCCGACGCTCCTCGCCACCCTCGGTCGTGATCACAAACTCCACACGACGCAGCGCCACATCATCGGTCGCCTCGCCCGCGAGGATGATGAAGTCGAGCGGGTCGATCGTCCCATCGGCACTCGGCTCCGTGAGCCGCACGAGCGGCGCCCTGTCCTCCACCGGCTCGATCCAATACGTCGTCGCGTCTTCGAGCATGCCCTCACTCGTGCGTGCAACGAAGTGCGCCTGGCCGCGCTCCGAGATCAGAAAGCGCGTCTCGTCTGTGATGGGAAGGCGACGCCCATCTTGAAAGACGAGCTCCAGCGAGCGCACGGCAACAAGCGGCGAGACACGCAACGTGAGCGCGCTTCCGCGTGGAGCCGTCCAAGTCGAGGCGTCGCCCAGGTCGTAGGGCTCGGTTGCGAGGTAGGTCGGCGGTGTGATCTGCGCGGAGGTGATGCGCACAAAGCTCGCAACGCGATGCCCTTCGACGGTTGCACTCTCTGGATGCGTGAGTGCGAAGAGCCCCGCGCGAACGCTTGGTACCTGCGTGCATGCGATGCCCGCGAGGAACGTGAGGCTGAGCAGCGCGAGTTGATCGCGTGAGAACGCGCGACGCCAGGGGATGACCTCGGCGGGCGGATGTTCCGCAAGCGCCGCAGCAACCTGCCGGGCGTGCGCATCGACCAGCGCCTTCGAGGTCGCGTCCGTCGGGGTCGCATCGAACTCAGCGGCACTGCGCGCACGCGCAGCGAGTTGAGGCGCACGCGCTTGCAGCAAACGCGCAGCATTGGCGCCCTGGATCGGCACATCCCTGCGGTGCACCCAAATCAAAGGCGCGAGGACGGCGAGTGCGAGTGCAACCCACGCGACCACGAGCGCGGCCGTGTGTGGCGTTGCGCCGAGCAGAAGCGCGACGGCCACCAAGCCCACCGCAAGCGACGCGCTCGCGAGGATGAGGTCGCGTACGACGCGAAGCAGACGCTCCCGAGCCCGCAGTCGGTCGAGATAACGTTGGGTTGCGTGAGGACGCACGGCTGGAATCTACGCCCCTCAACGCCCACCGAACGTCGAATTCGCAAGCACGAGACTTCGCGGACGCTGGCGCGCTTTTGCGGCTATAGTCGCGCCGCCCGTGCGCGCCGCAAAAGAACGCGTCGCTCGACCGGCATATTGAGCTCTGCATGGCTGAACGCGCTTGGATGGATGGTGCCCTTTCCGTTGTAATCGAACCGCTTGCGCGCGGTCGTACCGTGCTCTTTGTGGGTGACCCGCAATCGCTCGCGGCGGCACGTCTGGGTGAACTGGCCGCGCGTCTTGAGGTGGCGCCCCGTGGTGCACGTCAGCGTCCCTCGCGCGCAGTGGCGACGACGCGTCCCTCGCGCGCTGGCGGCACGCTCCGCTCGTATGCCGAATCCGGCGAGTGGGATCTGGTCGTCGTGGGCGACGCGAGTGCGCTCATCGCGGATGCTGCCCAGATGCGCGAGCTCTCCGAGTCCCTCTCCCGGCGCGGTCATGCCGTGCTCGCGGTCGAGGCGGAAAGCGTTGCCTACGATGCGTTCTACGCGGCCCTTCGCGCCCACTTCGCCTGCGTGCGCATGCTCGGCCAGGCCTCCTTTGCAGGCCAGAGCGTCGTTGATTTCGCAGCCGTAGAGCGCGACACGTCGCTGACCTTCGACGGCACGCTCCTCGGTGGCCAAGCACCGCAGCCTTTGCGTTTCATCGGCATCTGCGGCGCACGCGATGTCGAGGTCGATGCGCACACGATCGTCCAGCACCCAGAAGAAGCCCGCGCCTCGACGGATGCGCGTCGCGAAGTCGATGCAGCCCGCGCGCGCCTGGAGCACGCCGAGAAGCGCCTCGACCAAGCCCAGCGCGAGATTGCGCGCTCAGGGCAGAAGCTTGATGAGCTCCGCCACGAGCTTGTCCGCGGGCAGACCGAGCTGACGCGTGCACAGGAGCAGCAGGCGAAGAGCAACGCGAAGCTCCTCGCGATGGAGGTCGATCTCCACGCCCGCAAGGCGGAGATTGCCGCGAAGGATGCGGCCCTCGCTGAGGCGAGGCGCGAGGCGCAGTCCGAGAAGCCAAGCGCAGAGTTTCACGCGCTGGAGCAGAGCCTTCACGCACGCGGCAAAGAGCTCGTGGAGTTGCGCGAAGAGCTTCAGCGCCGCGCGACACTCGTGCGCGACTTGATTGAGGCGAGTGCCGTCCAAGCGAAGGAAGCCCCTGCGCCGATTCCAGTCGCTGTCGCTCCGAGCATTGCGCCACCAAGCAACGAAGCGCTTGTGCGTGCCCAGAAGCGCGCTGTGGATGCCGAGGCCGCGCGCACGGATGCTGTCTTTGCCCGCGATGAGATGCAGGCGGCGCTCAAGCACGTCGAGCAACTGCTGGCGCGCGAGACGAAGCTGCACGCCGCCGAGACCGGCCAAGCCCGAGGCCTCGCCTCACGCCTTGCCGAAGTCGAGGAGCAGCGCGCGCAAACGGAAGCGCGCTTGGCCCTGCTGCGCACGGAGATGGACACGCTCGTGGAGCACGTGCGCACAGCGACGCGCGAGAAGGAGATGGCGCTTGAGCAGTACGCGCTCTCCGTCGCACAGACCCATGCACTCACGCACGAACACGAGACGCGCCAAGAGCCAGGCGTGGATGTCGTGTCCGCAGAGCTGGAGACACTGCGCGAGACCCGCCGCGCCCTGGCCGACGAGGGCACGAGCCTGCGCAATCAGCTGCTCCTTGCAGAGACTGAACTCACCCGCGTGCGCAGTGAACTCACGACGCATCTCCGGACGGTGGAAGACGAGCGCAGCGGCGTTGCAACGCGCTTCGAGGCGCTGACACGTGCGAGTGAGGCGCATGCCGAAGGGCTGCGTGGAGAGCTCGTCGGGCTGCGCTTCCGACTTCAAGAGTCCGAGGCCTCACGCAGCGCGTTTGAGGCGAAGGCGAATGCGCCCGTTGCGGTGGTTGAGCCCGCGAACGTCGAGAGCCTGCGTCAGGCGCATCAGGCCGTGGTGGCGTTGCAAACGACCACGCAGCAACGCGCCGATTCAGAGAGCCAGCGCGCCGTGGAACTCTCGCAGCAAGTGCTCGCGTTGGACTCACTCGTGGCCCGCCTTCAGACGGCTGTCGCGCAGGAGACGGAGCTTCGCGCAGCAGCCAATCGCGGGGCGCGCGCCCTTGAGACGCAGCTCGCTGCGGCACGTGAGGAGCGCGATGTGCTTGAGGCCGTTCACGCGGTCCGCATCGAGGAGGAGCGTCGTTCGCTCGCCGCCATGGAAGCACGCGTGAGCGAGATTGAGTCGACGCGTGAGCAAGCTTCGAGCGTGGGACGCGGCTTCCGCACCGCGATCACGGAGGCCCGTGCGCTCTTGGCCGACGCAGTGGCTCGCCTGCCTGTTCCGGGCCCGACGGATGCGCGCGGAGGCGATGAGACGCTGCGTGTGCGCGTTGATGAGATGCGTCGCGCGATGGAAGACCGCGACATCATGCTGCGCAGCCTGACCGCGCAGCTTCAAGACAAAGACGACCGCATCCGAGGCCTTGAGCAAAACATCCGCAACGAGGCGAGCGGGAGCACCGACCTCGACGCGCTTCGTTCGTCCGTCTCCGAGCGCGATCAGCGCATCACGCGCCTTCGTGCCGAGCTCGAAGAAGAGCGCGCCCTTCGCGGGCGTGCGGCCGGAAGCGAGAGCGAAGTGCGTCGCCTGACCACCGTGCTTGCCGAGCGAGAGGCGCAAGCGATGGAACTCGAAGGCCGCGCCACGGCAGCGCTCAAAGAGCAGAAGGAAGCGCGCGACACGTTCGCGCAGGCACGCGCTCGGCTGGAGTCGCTCCTCGGCGACACAAAAGTCTCCGAGGCCGCAGGCGTCGCAGAGCACGTCTCCGAGCTGATGCGGCTTCTTCGTCGCTTCTAAGCGCTGGCACGTCGCCTGCGATGCGGGCGACATGGGAACAATCTTCGCTTATTTGGGGAGCCAATCTGTGTCACCGCAGCGCGGCGTTGCGTCGACGTGTCGCGGTCTTGCCGTCGCGATGGTGGCTGCGATTCTCTGGGGCTGCGGGCCCATTTGCGAGCCCGTGCCGATTGAGCACGCATACGCCGCGCGCTTGCCGACGATGCCGGTCATGCCGAGTTCGGGCGGTATTGTGAACGCGTGGGGCCGCGCGAACGTCGCTACGACGCAACAAGGCGTCGGTACCGCGGCCGCTCTCTCAGTCTACTCACCCGCAGTGGAAGCCGGAGGTGGCATCGGGTTCCGCGTCTCGCGCTTCATGGAGTTCCGCGTCATGGGCGATGTGGCCTTCGCGGACGGTGCAGTCGATGCGTACGGAAATCAGCTCTACCCAAGCATGTTCGCGGGCGGCGTCGGACCCGGTGTCGTCGTGGGGTGGGCAAGTGACGACTCTCCGTGGTCGCTACAGTTGACCTTCGACCTCGCGCTCACGCTGCACGGCCATCGCGGCACGCTGGCCTGGCATTGCAGGCCCGAACGCGACTTCAGCACGACCGATCGGGGAACTGCACTCTCGCTGCAGCCGCGCGGCACGCTGGCGTTCGGCTATTGGGTCGCGCCCTGGCTTCGTCTCTACGCGCAGGTCGGTGGGCTCGCGCAGCAACAGTGGAGCTTGGACAACGGGCACTACAATCCTCTCGGCCTCGCGCAGGTCGGGGTCGAAGCGCGCGTCGATGACGTGAGCGTTCTGCTCGACGTGCAGTACGTCGCGTTCGATCCGATTTTCGAGCGCGGCCCAGTGTTGGGAATCGCCTTCCGAGGCAACCTTGGCGAGGGCCCGGGAAGCGCCGCGCGTTGGGCGCAACAACACCGCGCCGCCCGCAGTCGCGCATGGCGCGTGGCTGTGCGAGAGAAGCGACGCAGAGAACGTGAGCGCGCAGCACGCGAAGCAAACGAAGAACGCGAGCGCTTGGAGAGCACACGATGGGAGCGAGAATGATAAAGTCGAAATTGGTACGCGCTGCGGCAGCCTTCGTCGTCGCGACGGCCCTCCCCGGCTGCCCCGCCACCACGGCCGTGAACCGCGCTTTCGCAACCACGATGCCGACCTTGCCGACCCCTCCGACGAGCCGCGGCATCCTCACCGCGTGGCTCCGCACGGAATACGCGCCCGAGCACGAGGGCACGCGGCGCTCTCCCGACGTCAGCATCTACTCGCCCTCGTTCACGCTCGGCGGTGGCCTCGGCGCGCGGCTCTCGCGCTACATGGAAGTGCGTATTCTTGGCGACGCCGAAGGCGGCTCGATCGACGCGTACGGCAACAACCTCTACTCGCCGATGGGCGCAGGTCGCGTTGGCCCGGGCATCGTCATCGGCTGGTCGAGCGATGCGACGCCGTGGAGCCTGCAAGCAACGTTCGACACGCCCGTGTCCATCCTGGAGTGGCGCGGCCTCGATCAATGCGCCGACTGCATGACGCCGACGTTCTTCCCACGCGGCGACACGCGTGTTGCCATCGAGCCGCGCCTCACCTTGGTCGGCGGCCTTTGGCTCACCTCCTGGCTTCGCATCTTCGGCCAGATTGGTTGGGTCACACGCTCACGCGGCACGCTCGCGGACACCTTCGTTCTCGACTCGATCATCGCGACGCAAGTCGGTGCCGAGGTGCATCTCGATAGCTCTTCGCTGGTCGTTGAAGTGCAGAACATCGCGTTCGACCCGATCCTCGCCTGGGGCCCTGTCTTCTCCGCGTCGCTGCGCACCTCGTGGGGCGATGGGCCCGGCAGTCGGCCTCGCGTGCGTACTTGGCGCGATGCGATTGAAGAGTAGCCAAAGAAAAAGCCCGCCACTTGCGTGACGGGCCTTCTTGTCGAGCGTGACGGGTGGATCAGAAATCCATGCCGCCCATGCCGCCCATGCCGCCGCCGCCATGACCATGGCCGCCGCCGCCTGCGGGCTTCTCGTCCTTCGGAAGCTCAGCGATGAGCGCTTCGGTCGTGAGCATGAGGCCCGAGACCGAGGCTGCATTCTGAAGCGCCGTGCGCACGACCTTCGTGGGGTCGATGACGCCAGCCTTCACGAGGTCCTCGTAGGTGTCGGTTGCGGCGTTGTAGCCGAAGCCGTCCTTCGAGTTGCGGACGCGATCGACGACGATCGAGCCTTCAACGCCCGCGTTCGCCGCAATCTGGCGAAGGGGTTCTTCGATCGCGCGACGCACGATGTTGACGCCGATGCGCTGCTCGCCCTCGAGCGTGAGTGCATCGAGTGCAATCTGCGCGCGGATGAGTGCCACGCCGCCGCCGGGGACAATGCCCTCTTCGACTGCCGCACGCGTTGCATGAAGGGCGTCTTCAACACGCGCCTTCTTCTCCTTCATCTCCACTTCGGTCGCTGCGCCAACCTTGATGACGGCCACGCCGCCAACAAGCTTCGCAAGACGCTCCTGAAGCTTCTCGCGATCGTAGTCGCTCGTCGTCTCTTCGATCTGGCGGCGAATCGTCTCAATGCGGCCCTTGATC
>JBILQT010000085.1:0-25864 GCA_044373065.1 Sandaracinaceae bacterium | reverse complement strand
GCCCGCGCCGCTTGGGGCGCTCGCCTCGATCACCGAGGAGACGGTGCGCCTGCTGCGTGCGGAGGGCGGCATCAAGATGCCCGAGTGGGAGCCGCTGCGCGAGGTCTTGCGCGTGGAGATTCGTGCGTCGACAGGCTGGGGTTACGCGCCGACGGGCTACATCGAGCGCGGTGTGCGTCATGCCCCGCTCTCGGTCGTAGGTCGGTGGATCGATCACGAGGACCAAGGCTCCGTCTGCTTCCTTGTTCGGACTTCGTCGGGCGAGGAAACAGTGTTAGTCCACAGGCCAAGAGAAGGTCGTTGGTTTCGTCGTGTCGACGAGGCTCCGCGGCCCTGAGGCACGAGATGCGCGCAGTTCCCTTCAAGCAATCTCACGCCAAGCGTGTCTTCTTCTTTGTTGCGACAAGCGCGCTCTTCGGTGGATGCGGCAGCGCAATCGTCCAAGTCGGCATCGATGCACGCGGGCCCTCTTGTCAGCGCGACTTCGGCGTGAGCACAGCGGCCTCCAAGATCGAGACCTTCCTCGCCGCCGTCGCCGAGCTCGATCGCGTGAGTGAGGAGAGCGACGCCGCATTGCGCGAGACATGCACTGCCCTCGGGCATGACCTCGGCATGAGCGAGGCGGTGCTTCACCAGGCGCTCCTGGAGGATACGGGCACGCTCTGCAGTCGCGTGACCGACATGCTGCGTGAGGAACAAACGGCGGCCAGCACCAGCGGCAACGTCATCCTTCAGGTGGGCGCACCGACCTGCACTTGGTCGGCAAGCGAGGCCCGCGCATGCATCTCCGAATGCGAGCTGCGCTACCGCCCCGATGATGTCTCGCTCACGTGTGAGATCAGCGCTCAAGGCACCTGCAGCGGTGTGCTCGAATCGCCCCAAGCTGGCCCACGATGCCGCGCCGCATGCGGTACGCGCATCGCGCTTCACGCCACGTGCACAGAGCCAAGTGCCGTGCTCGAGGGCAACCTCGCGGGCGCCGACGCACGCACCCTGCGCCTCGCCACAGCCTGGGCTGCGCACGGCCCGCGGATCGCAGTCTTGGCTGAGCGGGCCCAGCGTCTCCGCGCCTCCACCGAGCGCCTCTTGCAGATTGCCCCCGTGCTCCCCGAGGCAGCTGCCGTCGTCTCGATTCGGGCTGTCGCATGCGCGAGTGCCGCCGCGCTCCTGGCCGAGCAAATCCAGGTGCGTCTGGCTTCTGGCGCGCGCGTGGCAGTCACGCTTCAAGGCATGGCGCACTGAAGTTCGCGCCGCGGTCGTGGGGGCCCGGAGCGCCTACGGGTGCGTGAATGGGCGGGCGATGATTGACACCTGCAACGCACGCTGAGCATCCTTCGCCGCTCATGGTCGACCAGATCGGCAATTGCCGAATCATTCAAGAGATTGGCTCCGGCGGAATGGCCGTCGTCTACAAGGCGATTCAAGAGCCGCTCGGCCGCACGGTCGCCATCAAAGCGCTGAAGCCAAGCATCGCGGTCGACTCTGGTTTTGCGAAGCGCTTCGAGCGTGAGGCGCACTTCATGGCGTCGCTTCAGCACGAGAACATCCTGCACGTGCACGACTTCGTGAAGGAGCGCGGCACGATGTTCATCGTGATGGAGTACGTGCAAGGCATCGACCTCTACGACCTGCTCGACATCACGCCGCGCCTTCCGATCGACGTCGCCGCGATCATCGCGATGCAGGTCGCCCGCGCCCTCGATTACGCGCACTTCCGCGGCATCATCCACCGCGACATCAAGCCCGCGAACATCATGATCTCGCAGCAGGGCGAGGTGAAGCTGATGGACTTCGGCATCGCGCGCGACGACAGACTCTCGGACCTCACCGAGACAGGCACGGGCCTTGGCACGCCGAGCTACATGAGCCCCGAGCAGATCCTCGGCGACAAGCTCGACTTCCGCTCCGACATCTTCTCGGTCGGCATCGTGCTCTACCAGATGGTCACCGGACGTAAGCCCTTCGTCGAAGACGACGCGCGCACGGTGATGCAGAAGATTCGTCTCGATCGCTATTCGAGCCCCCGCAAGATCAACCCGGCGGTGCCGCGCGTGCTCGAGCACACGATGGCGCGCTGCATGGAGAAGCTGCCGGCCAATCGCTATCCGACCACGCAGGGCCTCGTCGACGACCTCCACGACTTCCTCGCCTCGCGCGTGCCGATCAACCACAGCGCGCGCCTCGTGATGTACCTGCGCGAAGTGGGCGCGATCACCGACGCACAGGCTGAAGAGGTGCTTGCGGCAAGCGCGCCGAACCGTCTTCGTCGTGGCGCGGGCGACCGCCGGATGATGACGCAGATGGCCGCTGTGCAAGGTGGTCTTGGCGTCTTCGCGCTCGCCTCGGGCCTTGGCATTCAAGCGATGACCGGCGGCCTCACGCAGCCCGACCCGCTCGTGACGCCGACCACAGGCGCGCCGCTTGAGCCCGCACGCGCAGGCCACGTGCGCTTTGTCGTCGACCCTTGGGCGCATGTCGAGATCGATGGTCGCGAGGTGCTGACGACGCCCTCCGCCGAGGAAGTCGCGCTGCCACCTGGGCAGCATTTCTTCAGCTTGGAGAACCCGTTCTATCAGCCGATCAGCCGCGAGGTGATGATCCACGAGGGCGAGACGGTCGTCATCGAGGAGACGCTCTCGGAGCTCGCAGGCACGCCTGGTCAGGAGCCGACGCCATGACGATCACACGCCGCTTGATGCGTGCTGCGAGCACGCTGCTCATCGCGCTGATGCTCACGGTGGCCTCACCTGCAGCGGCAGAGTTTCCGGCGTTCGTTCACGTCGTGCGTGAGGGCGAGACGCTCGCCTCGATTGCGCAGCGCTACTACGGAGACCCGCGTCGCGAGTCGGTGCTCGTCGCCGAGAATGGCCTTGAGGCACAGGGCGGCGTGAGCATCGTCGTGGGCCTGCGCCTGCTCATCCCCGCCGTCGCGTATCACCGCGTGCAAGCCGGCGAGACCTGGGCCTCGATCGCAGAGCGCTACTTCGGAAGCGCCTCGCGCGCGTTCGTGGTTCAGGAGGCGAATGAGTCGGTCGAGGGTGCGCAGCCGGCCGAGGGTGCAGAACTCTTGATTCCTTATCCGCTGCGTCATGTGGCCGATCAGCGCGCGACCGTGCAGCGCGTCGCGCAGTCGTATGGCGATGGCACCGATGCGGTGCGGACGATTCGTCGCTTCAACGAGCTGCGCTCGCTTCGGCTCACACGCGGCCAGGTGATTCTCGTGCCCGTGCGCGATCTTGTGATGAGCGAAGAGGGCCTTCGCGTCGTGCAAGAGGCGATGCCCAGCGCAGCTCCTCCGGCGGAGGGCGGCGATGTGCGCGAGCTTCAAGAGCGCATCTCGGCCGAGCTACCGAACCTGCAAGAGGCCGTGCGTCGCGGGCAGTACACCGAGTCGATCGCGATGGGCAATCGCCTGCTCGGCATGGGCGAGCTGACGGGCAATCAGATCGTGACGATTCAGCGCTCGCTGGCCGTGGCATTCGTTGCGGTGGGCCGTCGTGATCTCGCGATTGCCGCTTACGTCGAGGCGCTCTCACGGCAGCCTGATCTGGAGCTCGACTCGCGTCGCACCTCGCCGACAGTGCTCGCTGCGTTCGATGAGGCGCGACACCAGCGCGAGGCCGCAGCGCCAGCGCCTGCGCCAACTGAGCCTGTGCCGACGCCTGTACCGGCGACGCCTTAGTCAGCCTGATCAGTGCCAGAGCAAGCGGGCCGCGGGCCTGACCTGAATCGAGAGGACGCGCGTCGCAGTCGACCAGACGACTTCGCCGTCTGCGCTGCTTGAGATGTTGAAGCGCAGCGCGGGGTCGCCGTCGTTGGCATCTGCATCCTCGCCCTGAAGGCTCGTCTCGACGCTGCCACTGCAGGCCATCTGGCCCATCCCAAAGCCGCCGTAGAGCGACTCGCCTCCGCCATGCAGGTACACGGTGCAACGTGGCGTGTCGTTGTAGAGGTAGCGAATCACGTAAGCGTCATAGGTCGTCATACCCGAGGCCGTCGGCGCCGTCGTTCCCTGCACATGCCAAGTCTCGGCGAACGGCATCAGGTGAAAGGCGAGCCAGGCGAGGGCGGCGGAGAGCGCGAAGAAGGCGAGGGGACGCAGGTAGGCGACGAGCCACGTACGCATCAGCGAGGCGCGGGAGCCCGCCCAGACGAAGAGCGACTCATCGCCTCCTGCCTCGACTTTGCCCTCGTGCTTTCGTCCGACGACAACCACCTTGGCCATGGATGACTCCTGGTAGCGCGGCGTCGCGCCGGACTGCCATGCACGTGCCGCGAACACAGCCTGTGCACCCTTCGGCTCCACCTGCACTTCTCCTTCCGAGGTGACGATCGTGAAGGCCTCACCCTGCGTTGCCACGCGTGTCGTGACTGTCGTCGTGGTGCGCTCGACTGAGTGCCCGTTCTTGTCGGTCGTGTAGTAAGTCGAGCTGGTCTCAACGAAGGTGACCTCTCGCGAGAGCTTCGTGCTCGGTGCAACGGTGCCCTCGATGCGGCCCATGCGGCCGTCTGCAGACGCGCTCTGCGCAAAGAGGACGAGGCGTCCAAAGCGTCGAAACGCGCGCTCTTGCCAGAGCACGATGAGGCCGTGCAGGAGCGGAACGAGCGCGGCTCCGCAGGCGCATACCGTGACCACGCTGGGCCGCGACTCGAGCACGGGGAAGGTTGACAGCATACCCAAGCCAAACACGAAGAGCGGCACGTCCAGGCCGTAGCCCCACACCGGGTTCGGGCTCGTGATGGGCGGCCCCTGCACGATCGAGACGTAGGGCGCGTGATGCACTGCGCGAAGGCGTCGCACGGCGGCGATCGCAAGGAACACAAGGCCAAGCGAGAAGGTGGGCGAGAGCCAGTTGCGCCATGCCTCAAGCGGCATCGACATCGCTGCGATGCTTCCGAACGTGAGCACAACACCGAGCAGCGCGTAGATGCGCGTCGAGGTTCCAAGTGGGCGCAGTGACCTCGCTGCACGATGCGCGGCCGCGTTCTTCACCGCCGGCGTTGAAGTCGCTTTCTCCTCGGCCGTCACGATGCTCGGCGCATTGCCTTCGATGATGAGCCGCGAGGCACGCACAACGCTCGGCACACGCGCGGGGGCCTCTCGCAAGCCGCCTTCATCGCCGGGTGTTGTCGCCGTCTCATGCGCAATGACCTCGCCGAGAACACGCACGCGATCACCGCCTGCGAGTGCAAACCCTTGAAGCTCCACCGACACATGATCGCCTGGCGCACGCTTGCGAAAGAGCCCTGCGAGCGGGCCATCGAGCAGCGTGCCGTACGCGCCCTTGAGCAGGTAGCGGCCCTCCTTCTCTGCGCGCTCGACGCCCTCGATGCGCACGCCACGTCCATCCTCCAGCCTGAGCACGAAGAACTTCGACGAGAGCCGCTCGACGACCTTCTGCTTGCCGATCCGCATCGTTGCATCGGCGAGAACGATCGCGTCGTTTGCGCCCTCTACGGTCCCTTCGAAGCTCTCCATGGAACGAGCATCGCATAGGCGCTTGCAGGGCATGCGAAGCTCGCGCGGTGTCGCCCTCTGAACCGCGAAGCGAGAACCCGCTCTCACCCCTTCACGTGCTTGTGCTCCTCGGCGTCTCGTTTCTGCTCATGCTGCTGACGGTGCATGCCCAAGGCCTCGTGTGGAGCCTCGTCAGCCATCGGCCGTTGAACGAGTCGCTCCATCAAGTCTCGGGCAACGTGGGCTGCCTCGGCCTCGCACAGCTCGTTGGCTTGGGCGTGCCTGCGTTGCTTGTGTTGCGTCGTACATCCGGCGTCACGCATGGGCTTCAACAGGCCTTTGCCAAGGTCGCAGCGTTGCCTCTTCTCTTCGCCTTCCTTGCGGGCATTTCTTTGCAGCTTCCGATGTGCGAGCTCGCGCAGCTCGTCTCGCACCTGGCGCCAGCGCTCGCACCTTCCCCCGAAGACGAGGCGCGCATGCAGGCGCTGCTTGCGGTCGACAGTGCGTACCGCGCGGTCGCCATTCCGATGTCGCTTGTCGTCATCGCGCCGCTCACCGAAGAGCTCCTCTTTCGACACCTCATGCAGCGCTCTTTCCTCGCGCACGCCCCGCGCGCCTTCGTGCTTCCCGTCGTTGCGATGCTCTTTGCCGCCTTCCACTTCGACCCACATGCCTTCCTCGCGATCAGTGCCGCGGGCCTTGCGCTCGGTGCGCTCGCGCACCGTCATCAGTCGATCCGCATCAGCCTTGCGATGCATGCGGGCGTGAACCTTGTGCCCGTGCTTGTGCAGCCTGCGTGGCTTCCGATTCCAGGCCTCAACAGCGGCGATGTCGGCGCGCATGTTCCCCTCGTCTGGCTTGCGCCGAGTGCGCTGCTCTTTGTCGTCTTCTTTGCGCTGGCGATGCGGCGAGGCGAGTTGCGTTAGGCTTTCGGTGTGACTCTCCAACAGCTCGCTGCATGCGGGGCACTTGCGCTGACGCTGAGCGCATGTGGTCGCGTGAGGTACGTCCACACGGGAAGCCCTGATGCCGGGCGTGACGCTCGTGACCCAACGCCCCTGTTGGATGCCTCGCTTGGGGTCGATGCGAGCGCCGATGTCGGGCTCGATGCGCCACGTGATGTCGGGCTCGATGCGCCACGCGATGTCGGGCTCGATGCGCCACGTGATGCGGGTCGCGATGGAGGCACGGACACGAACGCGCCGGCTCGCCTCTGGACCACGCTCTCGCCGATTGGCTACTACCCCTTTGATGGCGACGGGCGCGACCTCGCGGATCCCACGAAGTCCATCGCTTGCTCGGGGTGTACGTACCCAGCAGGCGCACGGATGCAGGGCCTCGTGACGACCGCGCCTGTAGTCGTGCCCGCCCGCCCGGGCACGGGTGATTTTGCTTTCGCGCTCTGGGTTTTCGTTCCACCGGTCGTGGCCTCCTCAAACCCCTTCAAGACCAACCAAACCCGGGTCGAAGCGGACTACAGCGCGATGTTCTTGCGGGCGTATGTGACCGTCAGCGCAGAGTCGGCTGGAGGAGGCGGGCCCTCCTGCGACCCTGACACCTGGCAGCACGTCGCGGTGAACTACGTGAATGCGACCCGGACGTATTCGGTCTTCTACAACGGGACGCTCGACAGAACCCTGATGGCGGATGTGGATGACTCGCTCACAGGGATGCTCCTCAACGAGGTGCCAGGGCCCGCGAGCATCGACGAGCTCTTCCTCTTCGACCGCATCCTCACGCAGTCCGAGATCGACCTCCTGCAGACCCGTCCGTGAAGCGCGCAGACGTCCAGCGTTGAGCCCGGAAGCCGCGTCGGGGTAGCGTCCGCGCATGGCCGCTCCTACGTCCTCTCCCGCAACCGAATCCTCGGGCACGCCCGAAGGTCTCCCCGACCTCTCCAAGCTCCCCGAAGCCGAGCGCGATGCCGCCTGGGTGAAGCACTACTACGCGGGCGATGACACCCCGCAGCTCACCGTGCGCGCAGTGCTGATGGGCGGCTTCCTCGGCGCGCTGATGGCCGTCGCGAACCTCTACACGACGCTCTCGATCGGCTGGTCCTTCGGCGTCGCCATCACCGCGAGCGTGCTCTCGTACACCATCTGGAATGGCTTTGTTCGGATGGGAATCGTCAAGAACAAGATGACGATGCTCGAGAACAACTGCATGCAGTCGACGGCCTCGGCCGCGGGCTACTCGACGGGCGGCACGCTCGCGACCGCCGTGGGCGCGATGATGCTGATGCCGCTGGCGATGGAGCTGCACTGGTTTGCCGTCGCCGCGTGGGTCGGCTTCACCGCCTTGCTCGGCGTCTTTCTCGCGGTGCCGATGAAGCGCCAGATGATCAACGGCGAGCAGCTTCCCTTCCCCTCAGGCATCGCCGCCGCCGAGACGCTTCGCAGCCTCTACGCCGAGAGCGAGGAGTCGTTGCTCAAGGCGCGTGCACTCATCATCGCGCTCGTCGTTGGCATCACGAGCGCCGTCCTTCGCGATGTCGCAGGCGCCATCCCCGCCGAGCTCCCGCTCGACTTCAACCTCTTCACCGCGCACGGCCACACCATCCACGGCGCGCAGCTTCGCGGCTTCAACTTCGAGCCGAACCTCTTGCTCATCGCCGCCGGTCTCATCGTCGGCATCCGCGTCTCCACCTGGATGCTCGTGGGCTCGAGCATCGGCTACCTCGTCCTCGCGCCCTGGGCTGCGAGCCAGGCCGAGTGGCACGGCGCCGAGGGCTTCCACTATTTCGGTCATATCGATACGATCTTTGGCCCCGATGGCGCGCCGGTGTTGCTCAAGCTCACGAACTGGATGCTCTGGCTCGGCACAGCGCTCCTCGTTGCCTCCGGCATGACCTCCTTCGCCCTCAGCTGGCGCACGATTGTCCGCGCGTTGAAGAGCGCGCTCGCACCGAAGGCCAAGGTCGCGAAGGAAGGCGAGCCTGGCTACCGCGAAGACGCGAAGGTTGTGGAGAACGCCGACCCGGTCGCGCACCTTGAGGTGCCGATGAGCTGGTTTGTGATCGGCATGATCCCCATCACGATCGGCCTCATCCTCGTCTGCTGGCTCTCGCTCAACATCGCGCCCTGGCTCGGCTTCATCAGCGTCATCCTCTCGTTCTTCCTCGCGCTCGTGGCCTGCCGCGCCACCGGTGAAACCGACACGACGCCGATCGGCGCGATGGGCAAGATCACGCAGTTCACCTTCGCGGTGCTCGCGCCCGCGAACCCGACCGTGAACCTCATGACAGCCGGCATCACGGCCGGTGCAGCAGGCTCCGCCGCCGACCTCCTCACCGACTTGAAGAGCGGCTACTTGCTCGGCGCAAACCCACGTCAGCAGTTCATCGCGCAGCTCTCGGGCGTCGTCTTCGGCATCCCCGCAGCTGTTGGCGCTTGGTACCTGCTGGTGCCCAATCAAGCCGCGCTTGAGCGCTTCCCCGCGCCCGCGACGAATATGTGGCTCGCCGTTGCACGCGCGCTGAGCGAAGGCGTCCACACCATCCCCGAGACGGCCCGCATGGCCATCGTCGTGGGCGGCATCGCAGGCGTCGCCATCGCACTCGCCGAGAACCTCGCGCCCAAGCACCTGCGCACCTGGGTGCCCTCCTCGATGGGCCTTGGCCTCTCGTTCGTCTTGCCGTTCTCGGCCTCGCTCTCGTTCTTCATCGGCGCCGTCGTCGCCGTCATCTGGCAGCGCCAGAGCCCCAAGAGCGCAGAGCGCTACATCATCCCGATCGCCTCGGGCGTCGTCGCTGGCGAGAGCCTCGCCTCGGCCGCCTCGGCGATGTGGAACGCTGTGCACGGCTTCCTCCCGAACGGCGTCAATGACGCGGGGGTGGCGGATGGCAGCAGCAACCTCGTCGCGCCGATCGACAACCTCTGGAACGCGACCTTCCACCGCCTCGCACCCGCGTGCACGGCAGTCCGCGAGGGCATTGAGGGCGCCTGGATGTGGATGTTCGGTCGCGGCGGCGGCGAGTAGTCCCGCCGACCCAAGACCGTCCCGTTCAACGAGAGCTCGCCTTCCGCAGACGCAGGAGGCGAGCTTCTTCGCGTCGAGTTCGACACGTCTCAACAACTTCGCTAGCTTCGCTCCGTTGGCTGCACGCGCGCTTTGCGGCCCTGGGAGAGGTGGCGTCATGAAGTTCAAAGAGTCGATTGCAGTTCTCCTGATGGCGCTCACAGGTTGCTCGCCTGCCCCCGAGATGGATTTCCCCGACGCGCCCCGCATGCGTCGCGATGGTGGCCCGCCTCCCGATGCGTATGTGATGGATGCAGGGCCAAGGCCGGATACGGGGCCGCGCCCAGATGCGTTCCGACCACGGGATACGGGCGTCGATGCCCGCCGCGATGCGGGCTCAGGCGACCCGATTCTCGTCGATGGACGGTTGAACGAATCGGAGTGGTCGAGCGCCACAGACAACGCGCCGCGTGGCACTGGGTTCGGAGCGGTCTTCGGAGGCGCGCGCTTCGATCGCTTCCTCCACTTTCGGACGGAGACGAATCTCTACTTCGCCTACGAGGGAAGCTTCCCTGACGACACGGCCGTCGTTGTCTACATCGACCGCGATTACGGAAGTGAGCGCGGGATTCTGCTCACAGGCACGCCGCTCTTCGACCGCTCGACGGGCCTCAACTACGTGCTCTCGAACAGCCTCCGCAGCATCGACGCGGAGTTTCGTCCGGAGCTCGCATGGGGCTCCGTAAGGCGGCCCGAGACGTCCACGATGGCATCCGCGACGATTGGCTGGCGCGCGCTCTCCGAGCTGGGCGGGCACCGGGCGATCCGCGGCGGCTTGAGCGCCTGCACCGCAAGCGCATGCGAGACCTCCGTGCCACTCACCGCGCTCCTCATCCCGTCCACGGCGACGATTCGCTTCGTGATGCGCGTGGGCAACATCCGCGTGCTCGACGATTGGGCGATTGGTCTGACGATTCCCGACGGCGATGAGGCGTCGATCATCAGCCTTATCGCGACGATCCCGCCGGTGTAGGGCGCGCGCGAACTGCTCACGCGAAGCTCGCCTTCCGCATACGCAGGAGGCGAGCTTCTTCGTTGGGGAGGCGCGTGGCACGCTGTGGCACAGAGGAAGCGCGTCTCCCTCGCTCTGACCCCCAACTTTGGTCCTCTGACACCCATCTTCGGTGCTCTGACACCCGTCCGCGCGCGGATGAACCGCATCCCCGTCGCTCTGACCCCCGTCCTTGGGTCCGTGAACCACATCCCAATCCATCGAAAGCGCATCCGCAGTCCAGGAAAGCGCATCCGCAGTCCAGGGAAGCGCATCCGCAGTCCAGGGAAGCTCATCCGAACGCACTTGGCAGGCCCCGCAGTGCACTTGGCACATCCCGTCGGCACAGGGTGGCATCCGGGTGGCACATTCGGGCGATGTCGTCGCCTCGGTGAAGCTCGCCGTGGCACGTCGTGGCATCCGCGCCGAATCAACCCGCGTGTTACACGCCTCGCCGTGCAACTCCCCGTCTTCGCCATCCGAAGTGTCTTTGAAGCCGCACTCTCGGCCGGAGGAAACGCGCGGACCTGCATCGTCCTCTCCTCACCGACCGGCTCTGGCAAGTCCACCGAAGTGCCCCGCTGGTGCCCCGGAAGAACGCTCGTCATCGAGCCCCGCCGCATCGCCTGCAGG
Source organism: Sandaracinaceae bacterium (assembly GCA_044373065.1). GTDB lineage: Bacteria > Myxococcota_A > Polyangia > Polyangiales > Sandaracinaceae > JAFLCL01. The sequence continues at coordinate 14,765 of JBILQT010000085.1, read as the reverse complement.
AGCCTCGCAGCGCGCGTCGCCGACCTCGAAGAGACGCGCCTCGGGGAGGGCGTCGGCTACGTCGTGCGCGACGAGCGCGTGATGTCGAAGGACACGCGCATCGTCTTCGCCACGCCCGGCATCGTGCTTCGTGACCGCGCACTCTTGAGCTCGGCGAGCACCGTCATCCTCGATGAGTTTCACGAGCGCAGCATCGAGACGGATCTGCTCCTCGCGCTCCTGCCCAAGCACAGCGAAGCCAAGCTCGTGATCATGTCGGCCACGCTCGAGGGCGAGCGCGTCGCGGCGCATGTCGGAGGCAAGCATCTCGCGGCCGAGGGACGCACCTTCCCCGTCGAGATTCGCTACCTCGGCACGCCCCTCTTGCCCGATGGCGAGGGGCTCGCGCATCGCGTGCGAAGTGCTGTCGAGCTCGCGCTCCGTGAAGCAGGCGACGTGCTCGTCTTCCTTCCCGGCAAAGGCGAGATCGAAGCCTGCGCGCAAGCACTCAGCGGCCTCCCATGCAGCCTCGTCCCGCTTCACGGCGGGCTCTCACTCGAAGAGCAGCGCCGCGCATTTGGAACGACCCCGCAGCGCAAGGTCATCCTCGCGACGAACGTCGCCGAGACCTCGCTGACCATCCCCGGCGTCGGCGTCGTCATCGACTCGGGCCTTGTCAGACAAACCCGCTACCACGACGGACGCGGCTTCCTGACGCTCGTCTCGATCGCGGACGACAGCGCCGCACAGCGCGCCGGACGCGCCGGTCGCACAGGCCCCGGCATCTGCCTTCGCATGTGGAGCAGCAGCGCGCGCTTGGAGAAGATCACGCTGCCCGAGATCCACCGCGAGTCCCTCGTCCCGCTTGTGATGGGCGCGGCCGCATGGGGTGAGGAGCCTGAGACGCTGCGCCTTCTCGATGCACCGAAGCCTTATGCACTCGAAGCTGCACGCGCCGACCTCGCCGCATGGGGCGCGCTGCAGAAGCAAGGCCTCAGCGACGCAGGACGCGCCCTCTTCGCGCTCCCGATTGCACCGCATCACGCACGCTTGCTCATCGCCGCACGCGCGGAGGGCTGCATCGAAGACGCGATTGATCTCGTCGCAGTGCTCTCGGTGACCAAGCCGGTCTTCGTCGATTCACGCCACGACGAACTTGGCAACGATGAAGACCTTCGCGCCTCGGGCTGCGATGCGACTGCGCTCGTTCAAGCGCTCCGTGCGGCACGTCCGAGTGATCACGGCGTCTCGCAGAGTGCCGTCCACGAGGCACGACAAACACGCACGCGTCTTCGCAAGATGGAGGGCCTACCAAGCACGCCCGCAGAGCCCGCGCCCTTTGCGCGCGAGGCGATTCTTCGCGCAGCGCTCGCTTCGGATGCGCGCATCGCGCATGTCGCAAGAGCACGTGGACGCGATGTCTACTTCAGCAATGGAGGGACCGAACTCGAGCTCTCGCGTTCAAGTGCTGCGCGACGAATGAAGCAGCTCGATGCACTGCTTGTGCTCGACACACGCGCACTTGGATCCGGTCGCGATCAACGCGTGCTCATCACCTGCGGCATGCCCGTCCCCCTCGCGCTTCTTGCGCGCGCAGGCCTGGGTGAAGAGCGCCTTGGTCCCATCACGCTCGAGGGAAAGCGCATCGTCGCAAGCATCGAGCGCGTGCTCGCCAAGCGCGTGATCGGCACGCGTGAAGATGCGCCGCAAGGTGCGCTCGCCCGCGAGGCGATGGTCGCGCTCGCAGCACGCGGAAGCCTTTGGAAGCGTGTGATTCCAGAGACGCGCGAGCGCTTGGAGCGTATTGCGCTGGCATCGCGGATTGCCTCTTCGGGGCACGCCTCGATCACCAAGAAGACAAGCGAGCCCACCGAGCTTGAGCCCTGGCTCCTTCAACGTTTGGAGTCCCTCGGCGTGCAATCGAGCGAGGATCTCGCGCTCTTGAGCGACAGCGACTTGCTCCCCGATGAGCTGCCCTACGAGACGCGCACAGTCCTCGACAAAGACTTCCCCGCGAGCGTGAGCGTGGGCGATGCGACGTACCGCGCGGCCTACGACATGGAGAAGCGCGAGGTCGTGCTGCACATGGTGAAGGGCAACCGCAAGGAGCCGCCGCCGCTTGCGTATCTGCCTTCGTTCGCAGGGCTTCGCGTGTGCGTGGCGAGCGGGAAGGGCGTGGCCGTGTTGAGGGAGCGGGGGCGGTAGGTCGGAGGCGGACTCGGACTCGGACTCGGACTCGGCCACGGTCTCGCACGCGGACTCGGAATCAGACACGGAGTCCGATACCGCGTCGGAGTCCGACACTGAGTCGGAGTCCGCAGAGCAATGTCGTCGGTGGCACTCGGCAGCGCGAGAGAGACGCGCGTAGGGCTCCAACTCGCAAGTGCGTGGGGCTACATCGCAAGCGAAGAACTCGCCCCCATCGAGCAATCCCTCGACCGCGTCTGCGCACTCATCTAAGGCATGTTGCGAAGATGAGCTGAAGCGAAAAGAGCCCGAAGGATTCGCTCCTTCGGGCTCATTGTTTCGTGCTCAGTGCGTCAGCTTCCAGAGCACTGCGACGCAGTGATCGAGCTTGTCTTGCAAGGTGCTCAGTTCGCCTTCTTCGACGTAGCCCCACGCGCTCGCCACGCGCAGTGCTGCGCGGCTTTCATTCGCGCTTCCTGCTGCGTGGTGAAAGTGCACCTTGCGGTTGCCACCCTTCGCATGTGCGCCCTCGCTGACGTTGAGCGCAATCGACGTCGCTGCGCGCTTGAGTTGATCGGCAAGATTGCGATCATGCGCTTCGATGCGCCGCACGATGGGCTTGAGGGACTTGATGATCTCGATGGTGAGTGCTTCGAGCTGGAACATTGGGAGCTTCTTTCTGTGAGCCCCTTTGCTTGTTTTGGGTTTGCCCCTTCGAGGTTCGCCTCGGGCTCACGCCCCCTCCAGCGAAAGAACCATGACAACCCAAGCCCTACGTCGAGTGAAGTCGAGTTGGTTGGCAGGGTTCTTTCGCGTCCCAAAGTGAGCCCGAGGCGAATCCCGACGGACCACAGCATCCGACTCTGAATCGGCCTCAGATTCGGATTCGGTCACAGATTCGGATTCGGTCACAGACTCGGCCTCGGCCTCGGACTCGGTCACAGACTCGGCCTCGGCCTCGGACTCGGTCACCGACTCGGCCACGGCCACCGACTCGGCCACGGCCACGACCTCCACACCCGACCAAAGAACTCCCGCCCGAGACCGGTTACACTCGCGCCCCTCTTCAACGCGTCGGCACGCCGACGTCACAGGACTCCTCCCATGATTTTTTGCCAGGCCTGCGGCGCTCAAAACACAACCGACGCGCGCTTCTGCAACATGTGCGGCGGCGGCATCGCGCGGCTCGGTGAGCCAGCAGGCCCCATCGCGGCACCGGTCGATTCAGGCGCCGCCTCCACGCGCGCTTCGACGCCCGCCTCCATGAATGCATCGCGTGGCAACACGCTCGGCGCCGCGCCGAATGCGATGCACAACCAGACCTCGATCACGCTTGCGGGCTACGGCGTGCAGAGCGCCGGAAAGACCTACGCCATCCTCATCGGCGGCGCGCTCTGCTTCCTCGCACTCGGCGCGGGCGGCGGATACCTCGCGATGCACGCGGGCGACGCACCACCCGCTGCTGCACCGCCCGAGCCCGAGCCAGAGCAAGTGCCCGACACCGCGCCCGTCGAGATCGGCGACCCGCTTCCCGTGGGCGAGGTCACCCCCGAGGAGGGCAGCGTCATCGGCGGCCCACGCGTCACCCCACGTCGTCGTCCTTCTGGCGGCACGACGAACCCAGGTGGCGGCGGCACGACAAACCCCGGCGGCGGCGGCACGACGAACCCCGGCGGCGGCGGCACGACGAACCCAGGTGGCGGCGGCACGACAAACCCTGCTGGTGGCGGCACGACAACTCCCGGCGGCGGCGGCACGACGAACCCAGGTGGCGGCGGCACGACGAACCCAGGTGGTGGCGGCGGCACGACCGACCCCGCCGGTGGCGGCACGACCGACCCCGGCGGCGGCACGACGAACCCCGGCGGCGGCACGACGAACCCCGGTGGCGGCACGACCGACCCGGGCACAGGCCCCGCGCGCGATTGGGCCGCGATGCAGGAGGGCGTCGGCGGCGACGAGGCCGACCTCGTGATGGAGCACTACTCGGTCACGGTGCGTCGCTACATCCGCAACTACTACGCGCTGCGTGCGGCGAGCTGCTTCGATCACGAGAGCCGCGCGACAGGCGAGACCGTGCGCGGCGCCGTCGTGGTGGCCTTCACGATCGCGGGCAACGGTCGCGTCGAGGGTGCCCGCGTGACCCGCAACACGACGAACCGCGACTCGCTCGGCGCCTGCCTTCAGCGCAACGTCGCATCCTGGCAGCTGCCCGCACCGCCCAACGGAGAGCCCATCGACATGGAGATGCCCTTCAGCCGCTGAGGCGCACGTCCGGTCGATGCCAACAGAGAGCCCGCGAAGCACTGCAACGCGGGCTCTTCTGCGTCTGGGCGACGCGCTTCAGCTCCGCAGAATCCAATCCCAGAGCGGCGAGCCAATCCCGAACTTCCCCGTCGGCGACTCGTGGTGATGCCGCAGGTGATGCGCGCGAAACGCACGCAGAAGTCCTGCGCGAGGCCTGCCGTGGTGCGCGTAGAAATGCATCGCCTCGTAGGCGACGTATGCGAGCGAGAAGCCACACAGAAAGAGCATCGCGTGCGTGCCTGAGCAGAGTTGCCCAAGCCCCCAACCAAGCAAGAGCGTGAGCGCGGCCTGCCAGGGTGTCGCCGTCAACCGCGAGCGCTCGCGGGGCCAGATGTGGTGGTGGCCGTGCAGCAGGAAGAGCACCTCCTTCAGCGCCTCGCTCTCGCCCCTCATGTGAAAGATGAAGCGGTGGAGGAGGTACTCAAAGAGCGTCCACACGAGGGCGCCAAGCAGCACGTGAAGCAGCGCCCAAGGTGTGCTCATCACATCGCGTGCAGACATCGCGAGCATGCCGAGTGTGAGCGGCAGGAGCGTCACGTAGGGCCACCAAAAGGGCGCGCGAAAGATCGCGTCGACCCATCCGAGACGAAAGAGTTGCACGTGCGCCCCCGAAACCAGCGGTGCGTCGCGCGGGGCTTGCGCGACCTTTCGCCAATCGCGCGTCGCGGCCTCTCTGGATTCGTCTGTGAAGGGCGAGTTCATCTCCAAACCTGTCTATAGGGACATGCATTTCGGTGAGCCAGCGCACGGTCGCGCGAAAAGTGCGCGTAGCTCGTGAGGCCACACACGGCGTCTCTAGAGAGCACCCCTCTATGTTGCTCTTCACCTCTCGCCCACCTCGTCGGAGCAGCCATGTCCTTGAGTGATTCCATCCCCAACAACGTCGACCTCGGCTCGGACAAGAAGCTTCTGCGCGCGCTCGAAAAGTGGCAGCCAGACTTCATCAAGTGGTGGCTCGATATGGGCCCCGAGGGCTTCCAGAACGACCAGATCTACCTCCGCACGGCCGTCTCCGTAGACCCAGCAGGCTGGGCGACCTACGAGCACGTGAAGATGCCCGACTACCGCTGGGGCATCTTCCTCACGCCGCGCAGCGAGGCGCGCGACATCGGCTTTGGCGACAACCAGGGCGGCAAGTCTTGGGATGAAGTGCCCGGTGAGATGCGCGGCATTCTGCGTCGCATCATCGTCACGCAGGCCGACACCGAGCCCGCCTCGGTCGAGCAGCAGCGCCTCCTCGGAAAGACCGCGCCCTCGCTCTTCGACATGCGCAGCCTCTTTCAGGTGAACGTCGAAGAGGGACGCCACCTCTGGGCGATGGTGCACTTGCTCCATCAGTACTTCGGCAAGGATGGACGCGAGGAGGCTGAGGAGCTTCTTCAGCGCCGCTCGGGCAACGTCGACAAGCCGCGCATCCTTCAGACCTTCAACGAGAAGACCGAAGACTGGCTCTCCTTCTTCTGCTTCACGATGTTCACGGACCGCGACGGCAAGTTCCAGCTCGCGGCGCTGAGTGAGTCGGCCTTCGACCCGCTCGCACGCGCGACGCAGTTCATGCTCACCGAGGAGAGCTTCCATCTCTTCACGGGCGAGACGGGCATCGAGCGCATCGTGCAGCGCTCCGCCGAGCTCACGAAGCAAGACAAGAACGGCGATGCGCGCGCCCTTGGCGGCATTGACCTTCCGACGATTCAGAAGTGGATCAACTTCTGGTTCTCGAGCGCCGTCGAGCTCTTCGGTGGCGAGATCTCCTCGAACGCCGCGGACTACTTCGCGACGGGCCTCAAGGGCCGCTTCCGCGAGCGCGAGAAGTACACCGAGCACGTGGCGCTTGAAGGCCACTACACGATGAACGTGCTCGATGCCGGCCGCCTCACGACGAAGGATGTCCCCCTTCGCAACGCGATGAACGAAGTGCTTCGCGACGAGTACGTGGCCGACTGTGAGCGCGCCGTGCGCAAGTGGAACCACACGATCAAGAAGGCTGGGCTCACGCACGAACTCTACATCCCCAACCGTCGCTTCAACCGCTCGATGGGCATGTACTCCGCGATGGCCTTCACGCCGACGGGCGAGGTCATCACGCGCGAGGAGTTCGAAGCGCGAAGAGACGAGTGGCTCCCGACCGCCGCCGACCGCGCCTACGTCACCTCGCTGATGGTCCCCTGCCTCGAGCAGGGAAAGATCGCGAACTGGATCTCCCCGCCGAAGCAGGGCGTCGACGGAAAGCCCTTCGACTGGGAGTACATCAAGTTCGCGCAGGTCGAAGCGGAATAGCTGCGCCGCTTCGCGACGCGGGTCAGGGGACGCTTCGCTTTCCCCCGACAACCCCTTCGCTAGGAGATTCGTCGCTACGCTCCTCACTCCGTACGCGGGCCTCTTGGGGAAGGAACTTCCCCGCCGGCGGGCATCCCCAAAGCAACGCATCGAATCACGAGAAGGTCGCCTGGGCGGCCTTTTTCGTTTCCGCAGCTTGGCCTTTGCTAGCCTCGCGCCGTGCTTCTCCTCCTCGCGATTCGAGTCTTGATCCTGCTCTACGGAGGCTACGGATGCGTTCGAGGTCGGTACCGGCCCGGGGTTGTGCTGGTCGTCCCAGCGCTGGTGATGGTGCTCTTGCCGATCCTCATGCTTCTGAGCGGCGCAGGTCTGAGCGCATCGTTTCTGATCTGGCTTCTGCCTCTGCTCGCGGCGACGCCGGTTGCATTCGTGACGCGTCTCGCTCTCCGCGCGTTGAACGAGCAACGCACCGAATCCGAGCGCGCGACGCAGCTTGAGACAGCCTCGTTTGCGTTGCTCGCGAACGCCCTGATCGACACCGCGATGTTTGTGCTCGCAGCCGCCGCGATGGCACTCCTTGGGCGAGACGGTTCTTGAGCCCCGTTCGCGCGGTGTCGTAAGGAATCAATGGCTTCCTCGCACTACTACGGCACCCTGAACGACTCACTCGCGATCCTCGCCGCGCTCGCGCAGCAAGGCCTCAAGCTCATCCTCGAGCCGGAGCCTCAAGCGCTTCCCGAAGCACCGACGTTTGCGTCCGTGAATGACGAGGTCGCGCGCATCCTGAGCTTCGCGCCTGCGTTCTATCTGAGCGGCTCCTTCACCCGCTTTCCCGTGCCCTTCACACGGCTCGACCGCGGCGCGGCCGAGGGGCGCTACCTCGTCAGCGCGCTCGCGCAGGGGCCCCTCATGCAGGCCTGTGTCGCGAGGCTTCGTGAGGTCGAGGGCGTACCGACTTTGCTTCCGGGAGACATCGCCTATCAGGTCTCCTACCGGCATCCAGAGACCGGTGCTTGGGAGAGGCCGAGCGATGAGCTCAAGCGGGCTTACAAGGACGCAGTCCGTGCAATTCGCAAGCTGTGCATCCGGACGACGGTGCGCGGTGTCGCCATCCACATCGGCCCCGAGGGCTTGAAGCACTACGAGGCGGGAGCCCGCATCGGCCTGATGCCGGGTGAGCGCGCGACCTGAACAAGCGAACTGCCCGGCTTTTTGGTTCTCCAGAGATTCCCAAAGCCCAAGGGTCGAGCTTTTTGGTTCTCCAGACATTCCCAAAGCCCGAGGGTTGAGCTTTTGGAATCTCCAGACCTTCCCAAAGTCCGAGGGTTGAGCTTTTGGAATCTCCAGACCTTCCCAAAGTCCGAGGGTTGAGCTTTTGGTATCTCCAGACCTTCCCAAAGTCCGAGGGTTGAGCTTTTGGAATCTCCAGAGCATCCCAAAGCCCAAGGTTCGGGTTTTTGGAATCTCCAGAGCATCCCAAAGCCCAACCAAGTCATTTCTGGGTCTGAAATCGAACCAGAAAACCCGACCTAGAACGAGAGGCGCTTGCGCAGCGTACGAATCTGGGAGGACGAGATGCAGTGGTAGGCGATGCGCGGCGTGATCTCGGGGATCTCGCCATTCTGCGTTTGGCGCATCTTCACCGTGTCCACCGCGATGGCGTTGGTGCCGTGGCAGTGATCGCAATACGCCACGCGCAGCCTGAGCCATTGGCTCTGCGAGAAGGGCGCGGGGAGCTGGTTGAGCGCGCTCAGGTCGCCGCCCTCGAAGAGCCCGGACTTCAGCGTGTCGAAGGCGCTCTCATCCAAGCGCTTTGCCTCGGGGACGACCTGGCACCAGGCGTTGCAGTCCTCGCAGTAGACCTGCTCGCTCGTGCCCATCAACGCGGCCAGGAGCGGAAAGCCGATGATGATCGCGGCCTCCGTGCACCAGATGAGCCCGAGCTGGGGCCCGTTCACCATGTGAAACGTAGCCCTCCGGCCCATGCCCCATGAGCCCTCGTCGTAGATCTGAAGGACCGCATCGAGCACGACGAAAGGGTCGAGCATGTGAATGAGCCTCACGTCGGTGAAGACCTGGGGCAGCCAGGCTATCCAGCTCACGAGCCAGCCCATCACGGCGAGTCCAAAGACGGAGGCGAACACAAGCGCGGTACTGCGCACGTGGAAGGCGCGCATCACACGCGTCGTCACAAAGCCAATCAAGACGCCGTAGCCGATCGCGAGCCCTACGCGCACGTACACAAACGGGACGTGCACGATGAGTGTCGCGTAGAGCGCACCCAAGCAGAGCGCGACGAGAAAGCCGCAGAGCAGCCCCAGCACGAGGCCGGAGAGCGGTGTCTTTCCCGAGGACCGATAGAGTCGAAGTGGAGACGCCCCAGCGTCCGTGATCGAAGTGCTCACGGGGCGAGCCTACAGGGAGATTGCTCGGAGCTGGAGGCGTTCTCAGGGCTCGCGCTCGAGGCACTCGCGGACGTAGGTCTCGGCGATCTCAAGGGGCTCGCGCAGCGAGACGCCCAGTGGCCAGAGCCGCGCCATCTCGCGGTCGAGCGCGAGCGTCAGCACGCCAATCTCGTTCTCAAGCTGCTCATTCTCGCGCTCAAGCTGGGCGCGCAAGTCGGTGACCTGCTGGTCGAGCACGTCGAACGTCGCCTGCTTCTCGCTGATGACTTCTTCCACCGCGCCGAGTGACCAGAGCAACGCATCCGCGCGGCTGTCGTCCTTGTCGACGATGGCCTCCTGGCGGGTGCGCGCGAGCAAGAAGCGCTCGTTGACGAGGGCCTCCAGCTCACCGCCCTCATGCGAGAGCTGTGCGGCGAGTTCATCGAGCGTCCGGCCAATCGTCGTGCGGTAGTCGCGTGCTTTCTCAGCAAGCCCCTCAAGCGCGCGCTGCGATGCGAGCGCGACCAGGGCGCCTTCCTCAAGCTCTTCGACCGCGCGGGATGCGTAGGCCATCGCGTGATCCACCTCGCTCGGAGGCGCCTGCACGAGCTCAAGCTCATCGAGGGCTGCGCGCAGTGCATCGAAGCGCTCGCGCCAACGCTTGGAGCCACCGATGCCCAGGTCACTCCGGCTGTAACCGCTCGACTGCGACCGCGGCTCTCGCGCCTTCTCTCGCACCTTCTCCTGCACCTCGGCGATGTCGATCTCGACCGAGTCGTCCGGAGCGATGGGGATCGAGCGCGAGCCGTACTCACGCGTGTTCGCGCGGGTCGCGGTGGGCTCCTCGGGAGGCGGAGGCGAGGATGCGATCGCAGGCTTCTGGCGTGGCTCAAGGTGCGGCGTCGGGAGCTCATCGCGCGCGTCGACCAAGGTGGCGCGCTCCATCTCCAGCCCGACGGTCGGCGTGGCGATGCGCCCAGTCATCCGCTCACGCGCGCGCTTGGCCTCCTCCAGGAAGTGGAACGCATCGCGGAAGCGCTGATCGGGCTTCTTCGCAAGGCAGCGCAGGGTGAAATCTTCCACCGACTTGGGGATGCCAGGGCGGCGCACCGAGGGCGGGATGGGCGCTTCGGTGACGTGCTTGATCAGCAGGTCGCCTGGGTACTCGTAGTCGAAGGGCAGGGCGCCTGTGACCATCTCGTAGAAGATGACGCCGAGCGAGTAGAGGTCGGCGCGTCCATCGATCGCGGTCGACTGGATGTACTCGGGCGCGATGTAGCCCGGCGTGCCGAAGATCTGCTGGCTGCCCGAGAGGCTCGGCTGATCCGTGAGCTTGGCGATGCCGAAGTCGAAGATCTTGAGGATCTCCCCGCGCTCGCTTCCGTTGCGCGTGTCCGCAAAGGCGCGCCGCGTCCCGTCGCCCTCGCTGCGTCGCACGAGGATCATGTTCTCGGGCTTCAGATCGCGGTGAATCACGCCCATCTGATGCGCACGCGCGAGCGCGCTTCCGGCCTGCTCAATCAAGGCAAACGCGCGGAGCGGGTCGAAGGGGCCCTCCTCCGTCATCACCTTGAGCAGCGGGTCGCCGTCGACGTACTCCATCACGAGATAGAGCAGGCCATCCTCGCTCTCGCCGTAGTCCGTGATCTCCACGATGTTCTCGTGGTTGATCCGGTTGACGGCGCGGGCCTCGCGCACGAAGCGGTCGCGCTGAATCGGGTCAGTCGCGAGGTCGCGGCGCAAGAGCTTGATCGCCATCAAGCGCTCGATGAGCTTGTGGCGTGCAAGGTAGACACTCGACATTCCCCCGATACCCAGCCGCTGAATGAGCCGGTATCGCCCGCCGATCGTCTGCCCGATCATCGGATCGATCGAGCGCCCGCGCACTCTTAACCTCCGGCAGCGTCGGTGCCTGCGTCGGCGGACACAGGGGCGTCAGGTGCGGTGAACGCATCGGGTGCGGTGAACGCATCGGGTGCGGTGAACGCATCGGTCGTGCTGAACGCATCGCGGTCGGCATCCGGTGCGACGGAAGCATCCGCGCTGACGCTCGCGTCAGTTCCAGCCGTGACGCAGACACCGCGCGGCCACGTGCTTCGGTCGGCGTTGTTGCTGCAGCTCAACCCGGAGGCGCAGTCGCTGTTGAATTCGCACGTCGCACCGGCCTGCCCTGAGCAGCCTGCGAGCCCGAGCGCAGAGGCGGCGAGTGTCGGGGCGAGAATGCGAAGCACGAACCTGGCGGGAGAGAACAAAGGAGCCTCCATGGAGGACGAAAAGGATGCGCGAAGATGGCTGTGTGATGCGCCGAGAACAAGCGGAAACGCGGCAGGCGTTCAGAACGCTTTGTCTTGCTTGTTCTTGCTGCGGTAGGTGATGCGGATGGGCGTGCCCTCGAAGCCGAAGCGCTCGCGCAGTGCATTCTGGATGTAGCGCTCGTAGCTGAAGTGGATGATCTCCGGCTCGTTCGTGACAGCGACAAAGCGTGGCGGACGCGTCTCGGCCTGGGTCACGTAGTAGAGGCGCACTGGCTTGCCGCGCGCGGTCGGTGGCGGGTGGTGCTCCAGCACTTCCTCGAAGAAGCGATTGAGCTCGGAGGTCGTGACGCGGGCGCGGTGAGACGCGATGGCCATGTCGACGGCATCCAGAATCTTGCTGGTGGCGCGGCCCGTCTTGGCAGAGAGCAAGACGATGCGGGCCCAGGGGGCGAAGGCGAGGGTGTCGCGAGCGCGCTCGAGGGCGTGAATGCGGCCGGCCTCGTCGAGCAAGTCGGCCTTGTTGAGGCCGATGACGACAGCGCGACCACGGTCCATCGCAAGGCCCACGAGGCGCGCGTCTTGTTCAGCGATGCCCTCGGCTGCGTCGACAAGGAGCACCACGCAGTCGCTGCGCTCCATCGAGCGAATCGCCTTCATGACGGCGACCGACTCCACCGCCTCATCGATGCCGCGCTTGCGGCGGATGCCTGCGGTGTCGATGAGGACGTACTGCTTGTCCTCTCCGCCGCGCTTGTCGGGGCGCGTGAGCAGCGAGTCGATCGGGTCGACGGTGGTGCCTGGGCGATGATCGACGAGCTGGCGATCCTCACCGAGCAAGCGGTTCGTCAGTGAGCTCTTGCCCGCGTTCGGACGGCCCACGATCGACACACGGTAGACCTCTTCGCTCCAGGTGATCGCGCGCCCCTGGTCGACCTCGGGAAGCACATCGACGATGGCCTGCTCGAGGTTCGTGATGTTGTTTCCGTGGAGCGCCGAGATGGCGACGATCTTGTCCATGCCGAGCTCGTAGAGCTGGCTGCTCTCGAGCGCCTGCGCGTGCGAGTCGGCCTTGTTCGCGACGAAGACGACGGGCTTGTTCGCGATGCGGAGAAGCTGCACCGCGGCGCGGTCGGCATCGGTTGCGCCGAGGGTCGCGTCGAGCACGCAGACGACGACATCGGCTTCTTCAAGCGCTGCACGCACGTGGCGCGCGATGCCCTCGCGCATCGGGTCATCGCTCTCGGGGTCGAAGCCGCCGGTGTCGACGAGGACCATCTCGCGTCCATGCAAGAAGGTGTCGGCGTAGTGACGGTCACGGGTGACGCCAGCGACGTCTTCGACGATGGCGAGGTGGGCACCTGCCAGGCGGTTGAAGAGCGTGCTCTTGCCGATGTTCGGGCGACCGATGATCGCGACGATGGGACGTGCGCCAACGGCACCTGCCGGGAGCGACTCACCGCGACGACGACGACGTGCGAAGGGGTCGGTCGGGGATTGCGAGGGGCCGTCGCCATCGGCTTCGACGGCGGGGCTCCACGCGTCGAATGTCTGTGCACCGGTGTCTGCGAGCGCGGCCTTTGCAGCTTTTCGCGCGGATCGTTTCTGGGTCATGGAAGCTGTCCTTCGCGGACGAGGCGACGCACTTTTTCAGCGTCTTTCGTCCAGCCCTCCACGACCTTCACGAAGGTGCGGAGAAATACTTTGCGCCCAAGGAACTCTTCCATTCCGTGGCGGGCGCGTTCGCCAATCTCTTTGAGCATCGAGCCGCGGGCGCCGATGAGGATGCCCTTCTGCGAATCCTTCTCGACGATGATCATCACGCCGACGCGCACGAGGTTTCCCTCCTCGACCCACTCGTCGATCTGCACGGCCACGCTGTAAGGAACCTCATCGCGCGTCATGTCCATGATCGCCTCGCGAAGCAGCTCGCTGACGAAGAAGCGCTCGGGCCTGTCGGTGAGAGCATCGCTCTCGAAGAGCAGCTCGGTGCTCAGGTGACCACGCACCTCGGAGACGAGCGCATCGAGGCCGATCTTCCGCGTCGAGGAGACGGGGACCATCGCGGTGAACTGGTACTTGCTCTGGAGCTTCTCCAGCGCGGGAAGAAGGCGCGCCTTCTCCTTCACCAAGTCGACCTTGCTGATGGCGAGGATGATCGGCTTGTTCACTTCCTTGAGCATCGTCAGCACGCGCTGGTCGCTCACGATGAGCTCACCGCTGCGCACGACGCTCTCGGCCTCGACGAGCATGATGAAGGCATCGACCGTCTCAAGGGCCGACTGCGCCTCTTCGACAATAATGCGGCCGAGCACAGTGCGACCAAGCTCAAGGCCGGGCGTGTCGAGGAAGGCGACCTGCGTGCGGCGATTCTCGTCGTCGACCTGATCGTAGACACCGAGCAGCACCGTGCGTGTCGTACCGGGCTTCGAGGTCATGATCGCGAGCTTCTGCCCGAGCAGCGCGTTCATCAGCGTGCTCTTGCCCACGTTCGGACGGCCCACGATGCCCACACGGCCTGAGCGAATGTCGGTCGGCTTGGGGCGCTTGGGGCCCTTCGCTGCGGCCTTGCTGGCCGCCTTCGTTGCGGCCTTCTCCGCGTTCATCTTCTCCAGCGCGTAGTGCTTCGAGATGGGGAGCACGACGGGCCCATCCACCTCAGGCTCGCGCTCCGGCGCAGCCTGCACGGGCGCAGGACGCGGCGTTGCACGTCGCATGTCAGGCCGCGCCTCTGGCTTCGCATCCCTGCGCGCACTGCGAGGCTGCGGGCCCTCAAGCGCCTCGCGATGCGCCGCCCGCGTCTCACCCCGCGCACGTTCCCTTGCGGGCACAGGGGCAGCCTTACTCGCACCCGCACTCTTCTGTGGCCGCGCTTGCGGGCCTTTGTTGCTGGTGGAAGCGGGCTTCTTTCCCTTGGGGGAATCGGTCTGATTGCGTTCGCGGGCGGGCATGAGCGGCGGCTTATAGCGTGGACTCCTGGAAGGTCGAAGCGATGGGGGCGTGGGTGATGCGCTCGCGGTGTTTGAGACACTCGACAACGGGCCCTTCGAGGAAGACCTCACAGCCCTTCGAGGCAGACCTAACGGCAGCACCAGGGCCTCTGACACCACCCGCAGCAGCAGCAGCACCAGCACGGCAGCAGCCTCTGACACCACCCGCAGAGCGGCAGCACCAGGGCCTCTGACACCACCCACCGGGCTCTGATCCCACTGGCGCGGCCGCCGCCGCCGCCACTTCGCCGCCGCCGCCGCCGCCCTCACATGCGTCGATTCCCTTCGAAACCAAGCTGACTTCACCGGCGCGCAACTTCCAGCTGAGCGCGCATGCGCAGGCTTCGCTACTACCCGCCCGATGTGAGCACCTATCACGTGACCTCAAA
>JBILQT010000385.1:0-6096 GCA_044373065.1 Sandaracinaceae bacterium | reverse complement strand
TCTGCCGCTCGTGGTGGTTGTGGTGCCTCGCGAAGATGACGCGCGTCAGGCGCGTGCGGAGAGACTCGGCGACTTCTTCCTCCGCGGCCCGCGCGATGCGCTTGCGTTGCTCGGTCTCGCCGAGTTGGTCTGCGCGACATCGGAAGAGGTGCGGTCTCTCTTTCCGGAAGTGAGCGAGGCCGAGCCCTTCATTTACTTCTTGGCGTCGCGGGCAGGTGCGCACCTTCAGGCCTTCGATACGGCAACGCCGATGAGCGAGCTGCCAGGTCTATCGCGTCATGATGGCTTCGAGGCGATGGCCAACGTGGTGCGTCGTGCGCTCGCGCATTTGGGTTCAGCGCTTCTCGATGAGAATGCGGCGGAGCGTGCTTACGCGCGCTTTGAGGAACGCTATCTGGAGCAAGCGATTCCTGGATCACGTTGGGGTGAGCAGCATTGGTGCCCGCCGTGCGGCATGGGTGGCGCGTCGCACGCATCGGTACGCTTCTTGGACTTGTTTGCGCGTGTTGGAGAGCACGGCGGAAGAGGTGAGTGAACGTGGCGTATCCTCGAAGCATGAAGCGCCGTGATGCCTTGTTGCGCGTGGCCAGCACGCTCCTGCTCCCCACGTTCATCTCGCGCGCCATGGCGCAGTCGGTCGAGGCCTCGCAGCGCGATCTCAATGAGGCGTTGGGGCGTGCGCGTGCTGGGCGACGGCCGCTCTTGGTCATGGTCATTCCTGCCGATGCGGAAGAGGCATGGACGCGTGGGACTGCGCTCGGGGCATTCCTCAATCACGGCCCAGAGGATGCGATTGCCGCGCTGGGGACGGTGGAGCTCGTCTGCATGCGCGTCGCTGAGCTGGCGCGCGTGATTCCGAACGTTGGCGGCGCAGAGCCTCTCTTGCTCTTGATCGACCCTGCGCAGTCGCCCGCGCACGTGACCGCCTTCGATGCCGCTCTGCCCGTCCACGCGCAGACCGCAGTCGACCCCTACGATGATCGGGATGCCTTCGAACGCGCGCGCGCCGTGGAGGACGCGCGCATCGATGCGGTCATTGCGGCAGTGGCAGGGCAGGTCATGCGGGCGCTCGGTGCGCGCCTGCGTGGATTGAGCCCCGCGCAGCGAGCGGAGGCACTCACGCGCGCACGCGCGGTCATCCAGCACCGCATCCCAGGCAGCTATTGGATGACGCAGGGTGGCTGCGGCGCTGACATCGAGGAGCCGCCGCCTCCGGCACCGGGCGAAGTGGTCCTCGGCTACGACTGCGGGATGGGTCACACGCCGACGCGCGCACAGCGCTTTTTGAACTTCTTCGTGCAGCGCCCAGGAGGCTGAACATGCCGATTCCGATGGGCTTTGTGCTGCAGCCGGATGCGGCGCATCTGCGGCTCTCAAAGCCACTCTTGGATCGCGCGGACTACCTCGAGCTCGCGCCCGAGACGATGTGGCGACCCGGCCCAGAAGGCGTGCTTGTCCCAAACGATTTCGCCGATCTCTTCTTCGATGCGCTGGATGGCCGCATGTGTGTGGCGCACGGCGTGGGCATCTCGCTCGGTGAGCCAGGCGTTGCAGCGTGTCCACGTCGAAGGCGTTGGCTCGATGCGATGAGGCGCGACCATGCGCGCTTTGAGTTCGCCTGGTGGACGGACCATTTCGGCGCGACCTCGCTCGCGGGCGAGAACATCACGCTGCCCGTGCCCATCCCGCATTCGGCCCTGGTGCACGTGCAGAGCACGCTCGATGCGATGGCGACGGTCGTGCCCGATGTGGGCGTCGAGAACTCCGCGCTCTACTTCACGTTCGGTGAACCTGGTGCGGAGGTATTCACGCTGCGTGAAGTCTCCAAAGGTCCGCATCGCTGGCTCCTGCTCGACCTGCACAACCTGATTGTGAATGCGCATGCGCAGGGCTTTGATGCACGCGCCTACCTGGCCGCGCTTGACCTCTCACGCGTCATCGAGATTCACCTTGCGGGCGGAAAACCGAGCGACCCGCGCTGGCTTGCATCGGGGCGTAGCTTTCAGCTCGATGGGCACGACGAGGACATTCCCGAGGAGGTGTGGACGCTGCTGGAGGAGGTGCTTCCCCGGTGCACGAACCTCCGCGGCGTCACGCACGAGCGCATGGAAGGCACGCTTCTCGATGACCGCGATGTCATGCGCGTTGCGGAGGAACTCGACCGGCTGCGCGGTGTGTTGCAGTCAGCAGAGAGACACGCGCGGGCGGTCTGGCCTTCGCCGATGCAGCCGCATGTCGACGAGGTGCCTTACACCGATGCGTTTCTTCAGTCCTACGTGGCGCAGCTTCGCGGAGCCCGTGGCGCTCTCGTTGGAGCGGCATCACGCGACGCGTTGGAGCTGAGCGCGCTCCTGATTGCCAAGCTGCGCTTTGAGCGGACGCAGCGCGGGCATCCCGAACTCGTCCGCTTCTTCGATGAAGACCCGCACGGGTTCACCGAGGCCTTTCGCGCGTTCCACGCGTCGACCCCGATGCACGCTTACGGGCAGAACGAAGAGGCTGAGGCCTTCCTGCGCTTTGTGGTCTCGCGCAGAGGCTGAGCGCCTACTCGTCGCGCGGGATCGGCACGACCACCACGGGCACTTTGGCCTTGCGGAGGATGGCCTGCGTGAAGCTGCCGACGAGGATCTCAAAGACCATCGCGCGCCCGTGCGAGCCGACGACGAGCCGCTTGATGTCGCGCTGCGCGACCTGATCGAGCACGGCCTCGGCGGCGTTTTCATCCACGATCAAGAAGCCCTCTGCTTGCACCCCGTCGGCGCGTACCCGCGCGAGCTCATCGTCGAGCAGGCGTCCGCGCTCCTTGATGTCGACAGCCGGAATCGGATGCGTTCCTGGCGGCGCGACCCCTCCACTCGTGAGCGGCTCTTCGGTGGGTACCGCGTGAAAGAGGACGAGCGTCGCGTTGAGTGCGCGGGCAAGTGCTTTCGCTTCGGTGAGCACCGTGCTGGTGCAGGGGGAGAAGTCGATGCAGGCGGCGATACGAGAAGACGTTGCGTTCATGAGAGCGAGTTCCCTTCGCACGACAGCTAACCACCGCGCGTTCAAGTCGCCCGCGTGGCGTGTGCCACTGCACACAGGCAGCGCATTCGGGTACGCTCGCCGCATGCGTCATCGTCTTTGGAGCGCCTCCTGTGCAGTTCTTTCCCGAAAGGGAAACCAGCTTCTTCTTCCCATTGCTCTGGCCACGGTGACCGCCGCTTGCCCACCGCCTGTCGAAGAGGTCGACGCGTCGACCGACGCGTTTCGCGTGCGCTTCGATGCTCCGCCTGTGTTCCCCGACGCGACGGGCCTCGATGCGTTTGATCCAAGCACCGACGCCAACATTCTTCCTGACGCATTCGTGCCCTCCGATGCTGGCCCGCCGGATGCCAACCTCGCGACCCTCGACACGGGCCCTTGCGGCAGCCCAGGCGACTCAGGGTTGAGTCGCTGCGCATGCATTCCGCTCGGCGCGGACTGCTCTGCAGCTCCGTGTGCCGGGGGCTTAATCTGCGTGGACGATGGCTGTGGAAGTCACTGCCAGGCGCGCTCTGCAGCCTGCGCCTCCAATGCAGATTGCCCCTCGGGCGCGACGTGCACGCCAGGCCCCACGGGCAGCTTCTGCATGCGCGCCACCGAGACCTGCGTGGATTCGCGCGATTGCGCCGCAGGCTTTTCGTGTGACTCGGGCGTCTGCACCGACCGCCGCATCGGCTGCACGCTCGCGGACTTCGACCTCACCTGTCCCTTCAACTTCGTCTGCGACCCGCGTGTCGGCGCGCCCTTCTGCGTGCGTGCGATGCCGCGCTGCGAGGGCGATGGTTCGTGTCGCATCGGCTCATGTGTGGATGTCGACGGAGACACGCGCCGCGAGTGCGTTGGTCCAGGCCTCTGCGATGCCAACGCGGACTGCAGCGGAGAGAATCTGACCTGCGGCGTGGAGCCCTCGCGCCTTCTTCCAGGGTGCTTGTCGACCGGCCTCTGCAACAACGCCGCAGAGTGTGGCGCAGGACACGCGTGCATCGACCTCTGGGGCGACGGACAGCGTGAGTGCGTTCTCACGGGAGGCACCTGTGCACGTCAGAGTGATTGTCCGGAAGGCCAACTCTGCGCGAGCCCCTACACGGGTGGCGCACCGACCTGTCTCGACATCCCCGTCAGCATCACGCGCTGAGGCGCCTTCGCTGAACTTGCGATAGAGCAGCGCCGTGCTCGCCCTCTCGCTCCACGCGCATGTTCCTGCGCTGACCCATGCGCTCGTCGAAGCTGCCCTCGACCAGGCGCTCCGCTCGCTTTCTTACGAAGGCGAAGCGGTGCGCGTCGCAGATGAAGCTGCCCCTCTCGACGTAGCTTTTCACCTCGCGCTCCATCCGGCCGCGAGCCCGCTCGTGTTCACGCTGCAGGGCTCCACGTTGGCGCTCGAGGCTGCCACGGGTACCGCAGGCCCTGGCTATCACGCCTTCGTCGTCACGCTGGCTGAGGCCGTGCTCGCTGCGCTCTCGCCCCGCGCCTCCTGGAAGGCATCGCTCGACCCGGCGCTCTACTTTGCACACCGTGATTTTGCGGCACTGGAGCGGGCCCAAGAGGCCTGGCTGAAGGAGACCGCCACGCAGATTGCAACGCTCGCAACGCAAGGCGCATCGGGCTTTGCACTCTGCCTGCCGGCGGGGCTCGAAGTTGCGCACGGTGCGTTCATCGCAACCAACCTCGGGCCGCGCGACAGGGCGTGGGTGGAGGCTGTCTCGCGCGATCCAGCGAAGGGTCGCGATGCGTTTCCGTGGTGGGACCAGGCGCGTGATGCGGCGTTTCATCTCGGCTTTGCGAAGTCACTGATGTGGCTCGATGTGCGCTGGCGAAAGCCTATCGATGAGAGCGAGCGGAACATCCTCCTGCGTGTCGTGAAAGAGCTCGAGTTGGCCTTCGCAGAGGACTCCACGGCGGTCTATCCGTGGCACGAGTGGGCTGAGATTTTCGTCCTGCTTGGTGAAGAGTCGCTGCGCGCCACGCGCGCCCAGATGAAGAGCCTTGGGATGCCCAAAGGCGCCCCGCAAGATGCGCTCGGCTATCGCCGTCTGGCTGTCCGCGTCTTGCTCTCCGGGTACTGGACGATCGCGATTCCTGGCGACTTTGCCGAGCGTTGGGAGGACCGCGGGACATGGGTTGGCTGGGATGCCAAGCGCACGCTTTGGATCACCACCGCGGAGGCCCCCGAGGGCCACGACACAGAAGCCTCGCTCGCGGGATTGCCGGAATTGGAAGGCGATACGGACATCCTCGCGATGACGCGTGGCCCCATCCGAGGCCAGGTGCGCTTCTCGGTGAAGACAGACGAGAACGGCGTGAAGTCGCACATCGCGCACGCGCATGCGGCCCTCGGAAGGCACGTCGCGATCGGGACCTTCATCGGCACGCGTGAGGATGAGCGCGAGATGTTTCTCGAAATTTGGGGCTCACTCGACCACGATCCAAGCTGATCGAAATCATATCGAGATGCGATTGGTATAGTTCGGGAAATAGGCGGTCGCCTTCGGCATGTCTCAGTGACGTGCCCGAGTTTCAGCCAGGCTTCCGCAGCGGTCGGTACGACGCGCACGTGCTTCTTGTCGGGATCGTTGTCAGCGTGTTTGGGCTAGGGGGAGGCAGCCTGACGCTGCTCGGCCTCTACGTGCTCGTGCAGTTCTTCTTGTTCTGCAACGTCTTCCGCGTCCCGCTCTGGCTTGAGCTCACCTGGGCAAGCGTCTTTCTCTACGCGTTCTCGCGCGAACAGTTTCCACTCGATGCAGAGGCCGCTTGGACGCTCGGAAGCATTCTTGTCGTGAGTGGAATGGTCGCTGTCGGAGTGGCCACGCGTCTTCCGCTCTATCACGGCATCTACTGGGAGAAGCTGAACCCGAGGCTGCCGGAGCGTTGGGCAGCGCGGCATCGTGTGCTCTGAGGCGCACTACTCAAACGCGGTGCCTTTGCTTGAGTCAGCGGGGTGCGCGTGAAAGGCTTCGCGCATGGCGTATCCCCGAGCTGTCTACACGTCCTACGACGGATTCTTGAAGACGACGATTGAGACGTACTGGAACAAGCGTCGCGATCAGATTCACTTCGTCTCGCTCTTGCTCGCCT
>JBILQT010000384.1:0-6113 GCA_044373065.1 Sandaracinaceae bacterium | reverse complement strand
CGGGCGCACGCCCGATGAAGTCCGAGTGGGTCGTCTCGATCCGCGACCAGTGCAGTGAGCAGAAGGTCCCGTTCTTCTTTAAGCAGTGGGGCGGCGTGCAGAAGAAGAAGTACGGGCGCTTGCTCGACGGAAAGACCTACGACGAGCTGCCGCCCGTCTGGCGCACCATGCCGCCGACGCCAATCCGAGCGTATGCGCGGACCCGGCTCGCCGTCGTCGCATAGTGGAGGTGTGGGGATGGATCCGAACGACTACAGGGAGCGTCCGCAGGCATATGTGAAGCACACAGTGCTTCAGAAGTACCTACGGGTCCTTGCGCTGAAGGTTGGCCAGTTTGCGCGCGGTACCACGCTCAACTACGTCGACGGATTCTCGGGCCCGTGGGACGACGGACGAGCGCTCCACGAGGGCCGCCCGACTTCTCCAGCGGTCGCGGTCCGCGAGCTACGCGATGCCCGCGAGCAGCTTCGAGGGCTAGGCGTGGCCATGACTCCGCGTGCGCTCTTCGTGGAGAGCGACCGTGCGGCCTACGCGCGCCTTCAGCAGTTGCGTGCGAAGTGGACCGATATCGAAACTTTGGCCATCGAGGGCCGGTTCGAGGAGCAGATCGCGCACGCGCAGAGATTCGCGGAGAGCGGCTCCAAAAGGTTCGCTTTCGTGTTCATCGACCCAACTGGCTGGACCGGATACGGGCTCGATGCGATCACGCCACTACTTCGCGTTCGCCCTTGTGAGGTGCTCATCAACTTCATGCTGAAGGACATCGTCCGGCATGTCGGCGACGCGCGACCCGAGATCCAGCGGACCTTCGACGATCTCTTCGGGCTCGATGCGAGCCGACTCCGTGCGCAGTGGGCGGCCCTCGAAGGTCACAGACGCGAGGAGGCGATCGTGGAGGCCTATTGCGAGCGGATCCGCGAGGTGGGTAACTTCAAGCACTGCGTAAGCACGATTATCCTGAACCCGACGGCGGACCGCACGCACTACCATCTCGTGTTCGCGACCCGTAGCCTCGCGGGGCTCGTCGTTTTCCGCGATACGGAGCGCATTGCGATGGGGCGTCAGACGGCGGTTCGAGCGAAGGCGAAGCAGGACAAGCGGGTCACGCGCACCAAGCAGACGACCCTCGGGTTCGAGCCGATCGTTACCGACGATTCGCCCTACCAGGAGCAGCTTGCGGAGAGGTTCGCTGCTCGTGCTCGCGCTGCGGTCCAAGCGCTCGTGGCGGGTCCTCACGCGGAGGTCGCGTATGAGGACGTGATCGAGACCGCTCTCGGCTTCCCGATGGTCTGCGAGTCCGACGTGAAGGCGTGGATCAAGGAGTGGCGCGGGGACGGGTCGCTGGAGGTCGTGGGCCTCGGCCTGGACGAGCGTGTCCCGCACCTCAACCGCCGCCACCGGCTCCGTCGATTGGGGTAGGGGCGCATGAGGACCCTCTACCTCGACACCAGCGACCTCTCCTACCTGCTCAAGGGGCGTGGTCCGGCCCATGGCGGCGACTGGGTGGCGCACCGAGCCCGCTTGGAGAGCCTGCTGCGCGAGGGGCGGGTGCAGCTTCTCATCTCCTTTGTCCACCTGGGCGAGATCGCTCTCGACCCGGAAACAAAGGATGCGGCCCTCGACTGGCTGGACGCTGGTGTTCCCGTATTCGGATTCACGACCACAGCCGACGCCATCTTCCGCGCCGAGCTACTTGGCGACTTCCCATGCGTCGAGGCCCGCCCCTTCACTCGCACCGACGCGGAGCAACTGAAGCTCGCGACGACCGTACCCGGCCTGAAGGTGGCGGGCGCGATGCTCGCGCGAGGGGTGAAGGGCATCGTGGACCTCGCGGCCTGGGCCGACAATTTCGGGAAGCGGGCCGCGAGACCGCCGAAGGGTTCGGACCGACGTGCCCACATGGCCAAGACGGCGGCCAGCGAGCGAATCGCCGATCGCATCCTGCGCGGGGACACTGTCGGCCTCCCTGCTCCTGTGCGTGCTCTCGCGGCGGCGGCCCTTGCAGCGACCCCCGCGCTGCTGGCGCGCTCGAATCTGACGCTCGAAGATGTCGTCGCGAGCCGACGGCTGAAACGCAGTGGTCGCTCTTGGATCATCGGGCTCGTCGAACGTGAGCGGGTGGCCGAGGCCGAGCAGACCGCGAGAGACCCCGCTCGCGCCCCCGCCTGCGCACTGCGGGTGGCGATCGACGAGTGCGAGAGGCGCGATCCCGCTCGTAAGACGCGATCGAGCACGCTCTACGACGTGATGCACCTTGCCTACGCTACTCGCTGCGACATCGCGACCATCGACGGCTTCAACTTCCGTGCGACCGAGAAGGTCCGTACGAAGCTCGTGCGGCCGAAGTTGTTCGAGGTCGGCAACCTCGGTTCGGTCCTCGACGAGGCCGAGCGCGAATAGGCGCGAATGCGGAGCGGTCGCCCATACTGCAACCGTCAAATGTGTGTTGAGCTCCTTGGTGTGAATCTTGGTGTGAAACCCCGTCGTTCCATGTCGCTTCCCGCCGATCCATGTCGCACAGTGTCGCAACGAAACGCCTTGTGGCGAAAGGGAATCCGCAAAACGCTGGGGAAGCGCGATCACCTTGGAACGCGTTGAAAATCCCCGTGTCGGTGGTTCGATTCCGCCCTTGGGCACAAGCTGTGTGACTGTTTGCTGCGCAAAACCCCTGTGATTCACAGGGGTTTTCGCTTTCCGTCGATTCGGACGATCGCGATGCCTTGATGCGCGTGAGCAGCGGCGCGCCTGGTGCGCAGCACCATCCCATTTGGTGCACCACGCCAACTCAGCGCGCGATCGACATGTTTTGTAAGGGAAAGCGCATTGGCACAGAGCTTCCAATGAAGGCTTCCCATCATGTCTCTTCTTCATTGGCTGGCGGCCTGGGCGAATGTGCCGTTCACCATCGCGGCACTTGCGACGCTTCTCTTTGGGTTCATCCAAGCGAGCGGCGTGATGGGCCTCTTCGGTGGTGGCGAGGACGCGGAGTCGGATGCGGATGTTGATGCCGATGCAGACGTCGATGGCGATGCGGATGTCGATGCGGATGCCGACGTGGATGGAGACGCGGATGCGCCTTCATTCGCTGACGCGATGCTCGCACCGCTCGCGATTGGACGCGTGCCGCTCAGCTTCACGGCGCAGACCTTTTCGATCTCGTTTGCGGCCTCGGGCCTGGTGCTCAACGCGTTCTTCTTGGGCGCACCCGTGCCGCTCATCACGCTCGCGTGGACGCTCCCAAGTGCACTCATTCTCGGCTACCTCGCGGCCTCACTTGCCGCACGGCTCGCGCTCCCGGTGCTCGATGATCGGGCGCAGGCTGCAACGAATCGTCATCAACTCGTGGGCTCGATCGGTGTGGTCATCAGCACGACGGTGAATGAAGAGTTTGGTGAAGTGCGCGTGCGTGATCGGAGTGGTCACGACCTACGTCTCATCGTGAAGCTCGCACCACATTCACGTGTGCTTCGTGAGCGCGAAGAGGCCGTCATCGTCGACTTGCATGAGGGTGGAACGCTCTACGTGGCGCCTCTGCACGCGCTGCCTCTCGATGCATCGCCGCCCTAGGGGTCGATCAACACAAACGCTCTCTCGCGAGCCTGCATCGCTGACCACGGAGTTCGTGCGTCACGCGGCTCGCATTGGATGAATCCCTTTGCATGGTTGCGTCTTCACCTCGCGGTGAATGCACGGGGAACGAACAGTGAAGTGAGGAAATTATGGGAACCGAATCTACCTGGGTTGTCATTGGCATCATCGCGGGCGCGCTCGCCTTTGTGACGACGACGGCGCTGACCTTGCTGAGCCGCTTCTTTCGTCGCTGCGGCGCAGATGAAGCACTCGTTCGCACGGGCACCGGCGGCAACAAAGTCGTCATCGGTGGTGGCGTGATGGTCTATCCCGTCCTTCACCAACTGCTCCGTGTCTCGCTGCGCAGCGTGAAGCTGAGCGTTGAGCGCGAGGGTAAGAACGCGCTCGTCACGGCCGACAAGATCAAGGCGAACGTGACGACAGAGCTCTTCATCAAGGTCGAGCCGCTCGCGGAAGATGTGCTTGCTGCGGCGCGCAGCTTTGGTGAGCGCAACCTCGATGAGGATGCGATTGCCGAGCTCATCGAAGGCAAGCTCACCGATGCGCTGCGCAGTGTCGCGGCGAACCAAACCTTCATGAGCTTGCACAGCAAGCGGAAGGAATTCGCCGAGATGATCCAGTCCACACTGAGCGAGGAGCTGAAGAAGAACGGGCTCACGCTGGAGAACGTCTCGGTCACCAAGCTCTCGATGGTGCCAGTGACGGAGCTCGACCCGGCGGACGTCTTTGATGCGGAAGGCCTTCGCGCGATCACCGAGAGCGTGCAGACCAATCGCGAGAAGACAAACGCGATCCAGCGCTCGAAGGACAACGAAGTGCAGGCACAGGATGTGGCCGCGCGCATGCGCTCGCTTGAGCTTGAGCAAGCGGAGAAGCATGCCGAGGCGGATCAATCACGCCGCGTTGCGGAGTACGCCGCGATTCAATCGGCCGAGACTCAGAAGGCTGTGCTCCTGCAGGAGCAAGCGCGTGACCTCGCCTCATACGACAAGCACCGCATGGTCGAGCAGGCGCGCATCATTCAAGAGCGCGAAGTTGCGATCGCGATGGCGCAGAAAGATCGCGCGCAACGCGAAGCACAAATCGCAGCCGAGGAAGCACAGCTTGCGGCCGAGATCGCGAAGCAACGCACGATCGAAGCGGCGACGATTCAGAAGGACAAGGTCGTGCAGGCCGCGGAGATCGATCGCCAGAAGGCCCTCGAGGCCGCGACGATCGAGAAGGAGAAGGTTGTCGGCGCCTCGCTCGTTGAGAAGGAGAAAGCGATCGAGGTTGCGCAGATCGCCAAGCACGTCGCGGTCATTCAATCAGAAGAGCAAGCGGTGCGCGCCTCGGCTGCGAGGGCGTTGGCGAGTGCCGATGAGGAGCGCGCGAAGCAAGCGATCGTGACCGTGGAGGCGACCTCCAAGGCCGAGCGTGAGAAGGCGATCGCGGTCATCGAGGCGTCGTCGCATGCGGAAGTTCAGTACGCGTTGGCGGAAGGTGAGACGAAGAAGGCACGCGAGTTTGCGGAGGCGCAGATCGCACGTGCACGAGGCGCGGCGCAGGTGATGGAGGCCGAGGCGAATGCCGAAGCGAACCGTCGTCGTGCACAAGCGCAAGCGGAGGCCGATGCACAGCGCATTGCAGCCGAGGCGGCGGCAGAGGCTTCGTTCAAAGAGGCGGAAGCCATCAAACAGTTGGCCGAGGCTGAGCTTCAGAAGGGCTTGGCGGAAGCAGGCGCGAGGCGCGCGATGGTCGATGCCGAGAACAGCGTGGGCGACAAGCTTCTCTTGCGCGACGTGACGCTCAAGGCCCTCGAGATTGCGCCCGATGTGGTGCGTGAGCTGATGAGCCCCGCACAGAAAATTTCGGAGATCAAAGTGCTTCAAACGAACGGCATGTTTGGCGGAAGTGCGAGTGGCGATGCTGGCGCGATGGGCGCGATGTCGCCGATCTTGAAGACGCTCATGGAGGCCGGTGCGGCGTATCCGCTCGTGCGCGAGCTGATGTCCTTCGGGAAGATCGACGCCGGTGACTTGGAGAGCAAGGCACGCGAGATGATGGCCAAGATGGGGCCGGAGCTCTCAAAGGTGCTGGAGAGCTCGAATGCCTCGGTTGCTCCCTCGGTGGAGGAGCACGTGCAGGGCCCGATTGCGGAGGAGTGACATGGACCCAGCCCTTCTCGCGACGCTCGCTTTGGCCTTCGTCTCGTCGAATGCGAAGGACATGAATCTCAAGACAGCGGGCCATGCGATTCGTGCGCAGGTGGACAGAGACCCGCTGCAGACGACGGCCGCGACCGTGCTTGGCAGCGCGCTTCTCTTCTACAAAGCGGAGCACGGCGTGAACCCCAAGGTGCAGCGCTTTGAAGATGCGCTCGTCTTCTGCTCGACATGCATGAGCGTTGGCTACTCGGACATCTTTGCGAAGACACCCACCGGCAAGATGGTCGCTTCGTTCTTGATGACCTTGGGCCCCGCGCTCGCAGCCAAGACACTCGACGCACCACGCTGATTCAGATCCGCTGATTGACCCTTCAG
>JBILQT010000383.1:0-6114 GCA_044373065.1 Sandaracinaceae bacterium | reverse complement strand
ACCCCACCGTACTCACCGGAGTTCAACCCCATCGAGGAGGCCTGGGCCAAGCTGAAAGACATCCTTCGGCGCATGAACACGGCGACGCGCGAAGCGTTCGACTCAGCGTTCGACTCAGCGCTCGACGAAGCGCTCACAGCGATCACTTCAAGCGACTTGCTGGGTTGGTTCGAACATGCGGGCTACAGGTTCGAGTCAACATGAATGCGATCTATAGTTCGGAAGCGAGCACGTTTGTCCTTCCACGGTGCCCTGCGTGGCGCAGCGAAGGCCTGACACCCCGTTGACGATGAGGATGTTCGCAGGGGTGCTTCGACCGAAGATGCGAACGCGCATCTGCGCTGTCTGGCTGCCTGGGTTGTGGAAACAACGCTCAACCCGTGCCGCGCCGCTCCCCATGTTCTCCATCACGAGAGTCCCAATGGGGTCCCGAACTCCGACCTCCGGAAGTGCTGAAGCCGCAACAATCCGCGCAGCGGACTGTGCGTAGTCGAGTGCATGCGCGGCGGATCGCTGTGCGTAGGCGGGTGTGGGGTACGCAGAATCGGCAAGTGCGAGTTGGAATCCTACCGGGATGTCTGGGGTTGAGGGGTTGTCTTCGTTTGCTGCGACCGAGCTGATGGCATGAAGAAACGGAATACGAGGCGGAGCTTGAAGTGTGGCCGCGAAGAACTGCTGCGAGTGGTACACGGGCGTTCGAACGCCACCAGACACAATGCTGCTGACGGCTGGCGTACGCGCGGTGATCGTCAGGTCTCGTTCGAACGCAGAAGACTCGTAGCGGAGGTAGAGGCGAGCTTGTGCGAATGCCTCGGGCGACGCGCCGACAGAGGCAGCAAAGGTTGCCAACGTCATCGAGTTCAACGATGGCATCGCGTATAGCTCCGCGAGCCGCGAGCGAACGCTGTTTGGCGCAGCGATAACGCACGACCCCGACGTGCCACCTGCCCAAATCACAGCATCGGTGCATTGGTCATTGATGAGCAAGGCCATCGAGATGCCGCTGTCGCGGAATGTGGCCCGCGCCGATGCGCACGTGCCCTCACAAGCTTCCATCGGGATGACGCCGACGGTGGCGATGTTGTGGTAGCTCGTCGGCCGATTCGGTGGTGGCGTCCAGCGGCTGTTGGCACCATTGATTTCATCACCACCGGTGATCATCTGGAGCACGCGCAGGCGTGACAGCGCAGTCGAAGTCCATGCGGCGCGCTGCGCGTTGCCAACATTGGGTTCAGCTTGTTGATCACGGTCGGCCACGGCAATCGTGTCCCGAGCGAGCTGGGCCGACGCTTCGCGCAGCAGTTCGGTGGATTCGACGAGGATGCCCGTGAAGGCTTGCCCCACTGTCTCGGTGGTCCCGCCGACTGGAATATTTGGAATGGAGTCTGTCAGGTCGGTCGGAGCGACTGTCGTCGCCACACAATCTGTTGCAGCCGTGCTTTCGCCTGACCCTCGTTTGAGTGCTTCACCAGCGAAGACGATCGCGCGCCTGCTTTGGTTCAGCGCGAGTTCGTCCAAGCCGACATTCCGCGAGGACTCTTGCGGCGGAAAGCGCCAAGTCTCTCCGCCCGCATCCACCAAGTCCACCGGCTGTACGGTTCTCGAGACCTCCAGCGCGGTGAGGGCCATGCAACGTGCGACCTCGGCTTGACAAAGCGCGACGCCGCACACCGTCAGCGGGACTGGAGTCTCGCTCAGCGTAGTGAGAGTCGGAACGGCCGTGCAGTCGGGAAGCGTTTGTGTGAGCCGCACCTGCCGGTGGCAATACTCCGCGATCTGCAGTTGGAGGTTCTGCGGCGTGAGCAGCGTCGCCGCTTCGAATGTCGTCGCACCCGAAGCGCGCCGCTGCGCCTGCACGTTCATTCGCGCCCGTCGCTCATCCCACTGCGAGTCGTCTTCGTAGAGAAGGCTCGCATCCTCGACACGTCCACAGCTCATCAGTGGCGCCGCCAGAAGGAGGCATGACAACAACCATCGATTCGTAAAGTGCTTCATTGATTCCCCCTTGTTCAAAGTGTGTCTGGACGTGCGCATCGAAACGCGCGTCCTTCAGTGGCCACGCCGCGGTTCAGTAGATTGAACTCAGAGAGCGCAACCCCACCGCGCGCCATTCTCGGCGCGTTCTCGAATGGTCGAATGGACTGATACGGGTCTCTGCGTGTTGACTCAGGCCCAGAGAACCACGCGTCACTCGCAAACCAGTCCCGCATGTGCTCAGGCGCCGAACCCACTTGCCGTTCGACCCCGAAATACGAACGCACCATGGGAAGACCGTCGTAGCGCCGGAAATCGCAGTCGCTCATGCCTCCGGTGACGAATCGACAAGTCTCCACGTACGACGTCGGCCGATAGTCGGAGTCCCACGGCGCGCGGTTGGTGCGCGGCGCTGGGCCGCGTGCCGCGTATTCCCACTGCGCCGCCGTCGGAACGAGGCGCCCGCCATCCCAACTGCAGAACGCGTCGATCACCGCGCCAGCATTGTTTCCCGTGATCCAGAAGTCTTGGTCAGCGAACTCGGGCGAGGCCAATGTTGCTTCATCCATGAAGTCCAACGGACACGCGCCCGCTCGGTAGCACTCCAAGTACCGACGGTTCGTGACGGTGTAACGGTCGATGAGGAACGCACTCATCTCAATCTCGGCAGTCGGGTACGCCGCCATGAACGGGTCGCGGATGAACGTGCCCGCGCGCACGCAGACCTCCTCTGACCACGCGGGGGTGGTGCGTGGTGTCGTGCGACAGCCGTCGGCGTCTTCGCAGACGCCCGTGGTGTTCCAACGGCACGTCGCATCGCAGGTCTCGAACTCCGCGTCGGTTGGGCGTGGGCAGGTCCCGTCACCCACACGACGGGCTCCCGCGACGCACTCGCCATCCGGCCGCGTCTCGCTCCAAGTTCCCCAGCCACACGTCGCACTGCAGAGTCGCGTGCGTTGTCCGCACATCGGGTTGGTCTCGGTCTCGAACGAGCCCGCAGAGCACTCGCCTTCACCGAGACATGGAGTTTGAATCATCCAAGCGCCCGACTCGCATCGGAAGGAGGCTTCTCCGCAGTTCCCGCAGGCGCGAATCTCTGTCGCTCCGGCGCGGTCGCAGGGGGCCAACACGGGGGCATCTGGCGCGGAGTACGCGTCGGACGGGGCAATTCCGATATCCACCGGAGTACCAGCGTCGCTCACGTTCGCATCGACGGAGAACGCGTCGACTCCAACATCATCTGATGTGGGAGAACCGCCACATCCAGCGACCAAAACCAAAACACCTACGAACCTTTTCATACACACCTCAACGCCCGGCGGCGACGCCAAGCCAAAATCAGAAACGGAAAGCACCACGCCACGCCCAGCTGTCGGCCCACGCTCACGGCGCATGACGAATGGCGCAGGGGCGGTACGCAGACGTTGCGCGATTCGAGCGTCGAGCACTGCCAAGTGGCAGGACAAACGCTGCTCGGTTCGCAAGCGCGGGTGCATCGTCCGCCAGACTCGCTTCCGACAACACAAAGGCTGTCCGCACACTCGTCGGCAACCATGCACGCGTCACCAATCTGCCCGCGGGACGCCCGACAGAGCCCGTCGAGGCACGCTCGACCGGCTCGACATGCGACCGCGCCGCAAGCTGAAACACAGCGCCCATCAAGGTCGCAAATCCCACTCCAGCACTCTGACGGCAGCAAGCAGGGGTCGCCATCGACACCCGTTCGCTCTGCGCAGCGCCCATCGACGCAACGTGCGGCACCGGCGCAGTCAAGATCACCCGTGCAGACCTCGGGTTGGGTGTTGGCGACGCATCGCCCCGTGCTCGGGTCGCACGATTCGCTGGGCGGACACGATGTCGTCTCGCAAACCGAAGTTGGGTAGAGATAACAAACACCCGCGACGTCATCCGCAGCGAGTGGCCCGGAGACATCGCCAAGAAAGTAGGTCGGATTCAAGACACTTGCTGCGTCCGCCGCGGAGCACTCTGGGACTGGTGCAAGGCCCACTTCACAGGGATGTGCAAGGCCCAGGGCATGACCAAGTTCGTGTCGCAACACCGCCTGCAAACTGACCTGGTCGTCTTGTGGAACGCCCAATGTCAGCGCGAACCCGCTGTCGTTCAAGTACACATGGGCGCCGGTGATGATCCAGTCGTCCGTGCCTCTCCGAGCGTAGTCAACATCGGTCCGCGCAGGCACATTCGATGGGAGCCCGAGCGCCGCCCAGCGCGCACCCAAGGCCTCGACGACAACGTCGGGCGACGACGCTGAAGATGGGGCAAAGGCAAAGGTGCCGCAGTCGACGTTCCAGGTGCTCGCGGCATCGTTCAGTGCCGCGTCGAGTTGACCTGAATCGAGGTCCGGCCTGCTCGACCAGCCCAACGTCGGCGAGCGCGTCCAAGCGACTGGATGAGCCGTCTCACCAAGTCCCTCGGCATCGGCCAACGTGCGATACGCCTGCGCCGTCGGCGAAAAACTCGCCCAACTCAGCGCAAGAACGCACGCCGCGCTTGCGGTATGTAGAAATCTCCTAGCCATTCTGAAACCCTTGCGGAAAACGAACTGCGTTTTCGACCTTGAAAGCCCCGGCCTGGGCGCTCTGTAGCGGGCGAACTTCCCCAGCGTCAAACGGAAATGTGTGACTAGCCGTTTTGGCAGGGGAAACGATGTGTGTTTGGAAGCGGAAGTGCTCGACACGATTGGGTATCGGTCGTGTGTCGAATGTGTTGCGTCGAATTCGACATCGACTTGATCAGAAGCGCGGAGGCGCGTCGGTTGGGCGAGCGGGGTTCTGACGGCAGGTATCCCGCTGCACCCCGCTCACTTCGATCGCCCGTCACCGGCGCTTCTCGCCCCCTCTTCAACACGGCGACTCACGGCTTCGCCGCACCCGCCAACAACAGCGCAGCCAGCTCGATCGCGCGCCGGAGCGCATCCGGTCCGCCCGCCCGCACCTCACTCGCGAGCTGCACGCGCTCGTCGAGCATCACCGCATCCGCAAGGGCGTGAAGCGCCTCCGTTGTGACGCCTCCGGTGACGAGAGCGGCGAGCATTTGCGACGCTGCGTGGAGCGCATTTTCGTTGGCCCAAGCCTGTCCCAGCGCATTCGAAGCGCCTTGTTTTGAGTGCGAATCGACGCGTTCTTCTAAGCCGACGGTCGATGGTTCGATTCCATCTGGGGACGCTTTCCAAACGCTTGTAAATCCAAGGCGATTTCTCAACGAGACGGGGATCTCGCGGGCCCGGAGCGTTCAAAATCCTCCGGTTCATCGCGTGGGCGCCCACACGGTGCGCCGAGATCGTCAGGCTCACCCTACCCTGTGCCATGTTGGCGCACCCAGAGACTTCGGCTCGATGAATTGCCAGTCTTTACGCTCAACCGAAACTCTCCGACCGACGGAAAAACGCTCCGAACAGTGAGCCGGAAGGTTTCGGTTCACTCGGAGGAGGGTCCAAACGGTGAGCCGGACGATTTGGGTTCATTGGGAGGAGCGCCCAACGAGTGAGCCGGACGATTTGGGTTCACCCGGGGAGGACCTCGCAAGTCAGCCGGAAGGTTTTCGTCCGATCAGCCCGTCCGCCGCCCTTCAAGACCTCCGCGCTGACGTCGAAACGGACGACCTGCGGAATTACCCAGAACGCTTGCGAGCAAGGTCTGGATAACGCTCGCAGCCGAGTCGGCACCAACGCCGTATACGGTCCAGCTTGGTTCTTGTTCTGCTCTTTCTGATCGATCGGTGAAGGAACGAAGAGGAGAACCAGAGCCGCTATCGAAGCCAGCCGGCCACGCGCGCGAGCTTGCGCAGCGGTGAAGCCAGCACCTGCCCGCTCACCTGCGCCATGTCGAAGCGGTCGCGCCAGACCGCGATCTTCCCCTCGCGGATCACGAACGTCCCGCAGACCCAGAAGTCTGTGTCGAGCAGCGGCCCGCGGAGCACGTCGGGTATCCGCTGCGCGACCACCGTCCGCACTGCCGCACTCTCAGCTTGACGGCACCGTCAACGGCCCGAGTTCGGCATCGAGTTGCTGCGGATCAAGTCGCGCGCGGGTTGCCGTCCAGTACTTCGGTGCGAGCTCGATGTAGCGTTCCTTCGGCCAGTGCGGGTACACGCGCATGAGGTCGCAGAGGTAGTTCTCGG
>JBILQT010000382.1:0-6124 GCA_044373065.1 Sandaracinaceae bacterium | reverse complement strand
GGATCGTGCCGAACGGATGCGCTTGAACGCAGCGATGACGCGCCTCGCCGACGGAGATCGAAAGGCGATGGAGGAGGTCATGCGTCTGGTGCATCCGCCCGTGCGCGCGCTCGCAGGCAAGTGGCTCAGCCATGAGGCCGATGCCGAGGATGTGGCGCAGGAGGTCGTCGTCGATCTCTTCCGACGCGCGCATGAATCGAAGCCGGTCGCGATGCGCTGACGTGGGCTCTGACGCTCGGCGTCTGGCATTGCCGAACCGAGCGCAAGCGAAGGTCGAGGCGTCGTCATCACGGCGGAGACGGGCTCGAGGATCTGCGTGCGGAAGACGAGAGTGCAGAGGACGCGCTCATCGAACGAGAGACGCGCACGCACCTCGCCGAGGTGCTGACAACCTTGAGCGAGAGCGAACAGAGCACGCTTGATGAAGTGCTCAGCGGCGCCTCGCTCTCGGCGGGCCAAGCGCACGTATGAGTGGTCGCGTTTCAAGCGCGCACTTCTGCATGCGACGCCAGCACTCTCGTTCTTCACGCTCTTGGTGCTCGAGGGTGCACCGCCCCTGCGCATCGCACTCTCGCTCGCGCTCTATGCAAGCGCCGCCATCGCGCTTTGGCTTGGGCAGGGCGCGGGTGAAGCGGTGTTGCCTTCGCTCGTGTATGGCGTCGTCCCTTTCGCCATCGTGCGCATTGCAGAGTCGAGCGGGCATGTCTGCTTGGGCGGTGCTTGCCTGCGTGTGTGATCGGCGGCGTCGTCGGAGGCGCGCTCGTGGGCCTACGTGGAGGACGTGCGAGCGACCGAATGGGCTACCACCTGGCCTCGACGACACTGGTCTTTCTCGTCGGTGCACTCGGCTGCCAGTGCGCCGGAAGCGCTGGCCTCTTGGGGATGGCGTCGGGTGCCTTGATGGGCGCCGCAACGCCTGTCGCATGGAGGGCCTGGGCGCGACGCTGAAGGGCGGCACGACGCTGAAGGGCGCCTTCCAGAGGCGCCGCTACGCGTTCTCAGCCTGCGAGGGGTAGAGGTGTGTGCAGAAGCGCCACTCGTGCACCGGCTGGTCGTCGATGTAGACGTGCGGCTTGGGCAGGAAGGCCTCGAAGCACTCGGTGATGCCGAGCTCCTCTGCAGTGCGCTTGCAGTACTCGGCGCCGCCAGAGCTCCAGAGGTAGAGCGCAGCGCCCTCGGCTTTGAGTCGCCTCACCTCGGCGATCACGCCGGGCATGGGGATGCGCTTGGTTCCGACGGACCGAACCATCGTGTCGTCGATGTCGACGAAGATCACACGCTGCATCAGCGGCCGCGGCCAGCGGTCATCACACGCGTGAGCAAGGCGGCGGGGAAGAGTGCGTTCGGGCCGGTGGTGATGCGCGTGCGGACACTCGCCTCGGCAGTCGCCCAGGCCGCTGCGTTGGCGCTGTTGTCGTTGGCCGTCATGCCGCGTGAGGTGAGCGTCGTGTAGTAGCGCTCGTCGTCCTGACGAAGCTGGCGCTGAAGGGCGGTGTGGGCGCGTGCGCCTGTGCTGCGAAGGGCCGCTTGGTCTTCCGCGCTCAGCGCGCTGACGCTTGCCTGCGAGAGCACCGTGGCGCCGACGAGCATGCCGGGTGATTGCACCGTCACGTTGTTGAGCGCGCTGTTCCAGTTCATCGCGCCAACGGCCATCGCTGAGGCCATCACGACCTGCACGCGGCTACCGAGCGCGGGACGCACCTGCGCAATCGGGAGCGTGACGGGCGTTGCACCTGCGACCGCAAGGAACTGCGAGGAGACGAGCTCATCCGCAGGCTGCCAGACGGTTGCGCCTTGAAGGTCGCTCGGCTGACGAATGGGGCGCGAGGAGAAGATGCGACCACGGCCGAGATCGCCCCAGCCCACGAGCTCCATGTGCTCGCTTGTGAACATCGCGCGCAGGTCCGTATCCATCGCGGTGCGTGCGCGATCGAGTGCCGCTGTATCCGCGAATGCACCGGGTGCTTGCAGCACGAGCAGCGAGCGGTTGATCTGCCCAAGGCCAATCGAGGAGACGACGGCGCCCTGCAGCGCATTGGTGCGTACGTCCGCAATCATCGCGCGCTCCGTCGGCTGCGTGACGACCTGAAGCACCACGCGTCCGCCCGTCGCCTCACGCAAGGAGTTGCTCCACGCCGAGAAGACGCGATGCCAGGGCGAGCCGTTCGGCGCCACGGTACCGATGCGCAGCGTGGTCGTCGTTGCCTGCTGGGCATCCACCGGCGGGTTCGCATTCGGGAGAAGCACCATGCCGAGCGCGAGCAAAAGGACGGCGAAAGAGCGGCGATTGAGTGGGCTGTTCATAGGTCTTCCGGCGTAGGGACGAACGATTGCGGGCGCGCATTCAAGCACAACTCATGAGGAAACTAGCTTCGTGTCTGCGCCGGAGAGCGCGATGGGCCCTCGCGACCACGACCCCTGTGAGAGGCACGTGAGAAGGCGTGAGGCCTTGCGGCACGTAGCCTCGGAGCATGCGCAACACACTTCTTCGTAGCCTTCCCTTCGCACTCCTCTTCGCCGCAGGGTGCCCCTCCAACCCTGAAACAGCGGACGCTTTCAACAGCGCAGACGCTGGCGCCGCTGCCCCTCTGGACGCCACGACTGCCCCCGACGCGCGCGTCACCGTCGACGCCAGGGCCGCGGCCCTAGGTGCCTCCTGCACGGCCGCCACAGGGTGCGAGAGCGGCTTCTGCGTCGACGGCGTCTGCTGCCAATCCGCTTGCGATGGGGCCTGTGAGACGGCCACGTGCAGCCCCACGGGGCAGTGCATCCTCGCGGCGGCATCGACCGTCTGCCGCGCCGCGACGGGCGTCTGCGATGCCGCAGAGACCTGCGATGGCAGCTCGGGCGCATGCCCGGCCGATGGCTTCGCGAGCACGACCACCGAGTGTCGCGCGGCTGCGGGTGATTGTGATCTGCCCGAGCTCTGCCCCGGCGACAGCGCCGTATGTCCGAGCGATCGCCTCGCGGAGAGCGAGACCTCGTGTCGTCCCGTCGCAGGCGCATGCGACCTTGCCGAGACCTGCAGTGGCACCAGCACGACATGCCCCGCCGATGCCTTCGCAAGCGCAGCGACCACGTGTGGCGCCTACCAATGCGGCGGTGCCGCAGCCGAGTGCCCAACGAGCTGCTCTCGCCATGCGGATTGCACCACGGGCGCGATGTGCGTGGGCGGCGCGTGCATCGTTGGCCGCTGGGCCTTCACCACCAGCAGCGCGCGCAACGGCAACCTTGGAGGCCTCGCGGGTGCGGATGCGCTTTGTCAGGGCCTCGCGAGCGCTGCGGGCCTTCCTGGCACCTACCGCGCATGGCTCAGCGACAGCACAGGCTCGCCCTCCACACGCTTCACGCGCTCGACCATCCCCTGGGTCATGCCTGTGGGCAGCACGGGCGGCATCATCCTCGCCAATGACTGGGCCGACCTCACAGATGGCTCGATCGACACGCGCTTTGTGATGACCGAGGCAGGCGCTTCCGTCCCAGACAACATTCCCTTCACCAACACCACGGGCGCGGGCACGGAGACGAATGGCAACGACTGCCTTGATTGGACGTCCGCGTTGGCGGGAAATAGCGGCGCCTACGGCAACACCGGCTTCACGACGGAAGGCGCGTGGACCCAGAGCGGCAGCGGCGGCGCGTGCAACGTGCTCCATCGCTACTACTGCTTTCAGATGTGAGATCGCGGATCGAAAGGACGGAGCAGGATCGCAGAGGCGGTCCTGTTTTCGTTTTCGGCCCATAACTCCGCATGGTCTGGATCCTCATCGCGCTCCCTTTGGTGACGCTCGTCATGGTCCTTGTCCTCGCGTTCACACGCGCACCATCGCCTCACAAGCGTGAAGACCCGCCCGCGCTGCGCACGATCGCGCTCATCACCTGCATCGACCAAGACACCCCCGAGATGCTTGATGTGCTCGAGGTTGCGCTGCGCCGCGCGGGCCATGTCGATGTGGCCACGGGCTACGATCGCGATGGGTACAACGTCGTCGCAACGCACGAGGCCTCAGGCACGAAGCGCTGGCTGCTGCCAGTCGTGATCGCGCCCTCGATGCAGCTCTTCACGGGCGC
Organism: Sandaracinaceae bacterium; assembly: GCA_044373065.1. GTDB lineage: Bacteria > Myxococcota_A > Polyangia > Polyangiales > Sandaracinaceae > JAFLCL01. Next base: position 2,053 of record JBILQT010000382.1, on the reverse strand, counting down.
ACAGCATGACGATCCGGAGACACGCGCCTATCTCCGCGCGCTGCATGAAGCGCTGCGTGCCGACGCACGTGTGAAGAGCGTTCGCTGGATCAAGCGCGAGCTCCACAACCAGATCCCCGATCGCTCTGAAACGGCTCCTTTTGATGGCTTTTGAGCGATTGTTGAGGTGCGCTTCGACGTGCGTGTGAGAGGCGCGTGAGAAGGCGAAGGAGGCGCGTCTTCGTAGCCTCTCTGCATGAACCAACGAACGCTTCTCCACACGCTTCCCATTGCACTCTCTCTTGCCATGGGTTGCCCCTCGAACCCTGAGACGCCCGATGCGGCGAGCACCGAAGACGCCTTCGCAAGCGATGCGTTTGCGACGCGTGACACAGGCTCCCCGCCGCTCGATACAGGCACGCTCACGACGGACACAGGCACGCCTGTGATGACCGACACGGGTGCGCCCGAGGTCGATGCGGGCGTCGAGAGCGATGCCGCGATGACGGTGATGATGGATGCCTATGTCGAGCCGCCCGATGCCTACGCGGTGCCCGATGCGTATGTGATCCCCGATGCCTACGTCATCCCGGACGCAACCATTCCGCCGGATGCCTGGGCGCCTCCACCACCCACGCCGGTGCCGCTTGGAATCACCGCGGCGAGCTACTCGCAGGCGGACTATCCCGTGGCCGCCGCCGTGAACGGAAGCGCGGGTGCACGTGAGGGTTGGGCTGTCGGTGGGGCGATGGCTGCGGCTGCACAGTCGGCTGTCTTTGAGACCCTCTCGAACACACCGACGTATGGCCCGGGTGGCTCGCTCGTCACCGTCACGATGCAGCAGAACTACGGGCTGCAGCACATCCTCGGGGCCTTCCGCATGCGTGCGACGACGGCTGCGCGAACGATGTTTGCCGATGGCCTTGGCACAGGCGGACAGCTCGGCCCCGATGCGATCTGGGTGCCCATGATCCCCGTCCAGATTCGCTCCTCGACGGGCGCGACGCTCACGATGCGCGGGGATGGATCCATCCTCGCCTCGGGCGCCTTCCCAGCCGCCGATACGTACACGATCGTCTACGTGACAAGCGTCTCGGGCATCACCGGGTTCCGCTTGGATGCGATGGACGACGCCTCCCTTCCAGGCAGCGGGCCCGGTACTTCTTCGACAGGCGGCAACTTCGTGATCAGTGAGCTCTCGATCGGTGTTCAACCGACGCTCGGCGCACACCCGCGCAGGGCATTGAGCCAGGCCACCGCGACCTTCTCGCAGCCGACCTACACCGTGAACGAGGTCATCAATGGCGTGGCCGGCGCGGGGGCCGTCTCCGAGGGTTGGGCCATCTCCACGCCGGCTGGCACGGCGAGCGCACAGACCGCGGCCTTCGAGATCACAACGACCACACCGACCAGCGCGTTGGGCTCGCAGCTCTTTGTGCAGATGAGCTTCCCCTTCGGCACAAACCACACGATTGGACGCTTCCGTGTGCTCGTCACCTCGGCCGATCGCGCGATGTTTGCCGATGGATTGGCGAGTGGCGGCAACGTGGGATCACCCGCGATCTGGCGGCCGGTGGGCGTCGTCTCCGTCACCTCAAGCGCAGGCGCAACGTATGCGGGAAGGCCCGACGGATCGCTCCTTCTCACGAGTGCATCGCCCTCGACCGAGGCACTCACGCTCTGGCTCGCGACGCCCGAATCCGGCCTCACCGGCGTGCGTGTTGAAGCGATCGAAGACAGCGCGCTTCCTGACTCGGGACCCGGCGCCTCGGCAGGAGGCAACTTCGTGCTCGGCGAGATGACGGTCGATGTCGGGCCCGTCATGGCGCCCACTGGCATTGCGGGCTGAGAACGAGTCCTGAGACAACGAGCGAGCGTGGGGAGATACTGAGCCATGCCCTGGTTCCTCCTCACGCTCCCGCTCTTCATCGCAGGCATTTGGATCGGCATCGCGATCTTGAAAAAGCTCTCGCCGCCGCCACCGCCCGAGCCGGATCCAGTGGGCCTTCGCACGGTCGCTCGCTTCTTTCACGAGGGGGGCGACCCTGCGTCGTTGATGGATGCCGTCAGCGAG